>NZ_JBFRFW010000003.1:0-432749 GCF_052115025.1 Bradyrhizobium sp. 2TAF24
AGGTTGAGGTTGCTGCCGATGATGGCAGCGCCGCCCGCACCGGCGCTGTCCCTGAGACGCGTGGGGCCGGGAGAGCCGGCGAGACCGCCAGCCGCACCGCCGCTGCCGGCACCGCCACGGGTGGGATCGCTGGCATTCGCCGTGCCGGCACCGCCCCAGCCGCCATTGATCGTCCCGTTGTTCACGATGGTGAGACCCGAACCAAAGATACCGGCCCCGCCGCCGCCGCCTGCGCTGGAGAGATAGTAGACGCTGCCATCGCCACCGTTGCCGCCGGCGATCAAGCCATAGTTGATGACGGTGCCGCCGCTGCCGATAACGCCCGCGCCGCCACCGCCGCCGCTGCCGCTGCCCGACGAAGCGGTGTTGCCCATATGGGTCACATCGATGTTGCCCGAGCCGCCAGCGCCACCGGCGCCGCCGAAGATCGAACCGAAGTTGGTGAGGCTTCCTCCCGTGATCAGCCAGGCGTCGCCGCCGCCGCCACCGCCGCCGCCGGTGCCGGTGCTGGTCCCGGTGCCGCCGTTGCCGCCGCTCCCCCCCCTCGACACTCCGGGGTTGTCGACGGTGCCGTTTGTCGAATTGGCGAGACCGCCGCCCCCGCCGCCACCGAAGTCACCATTGGCGCCAGCGCCACCCTGGCCGTTTGCATTGCCCGCCTGGCCCGGGTTACCCGCGCTGGTCTGGTACACCGCGCCGCTGTCGCCGCCGGCGCCGCCCGCGAACGCAGGTCCAGCTTCGAGCGCCAGCGCGAGCAGGCCGACCAGCGCGGTCGATCCGAGCAGCGCCCGCCGCCGCGCCATGGCGACATGCAACCGGGTGGCGCGCGTGTGATGTCGGGAGGTCCGGGAGATGTTGTGCATGGCGAGCAGGCCGCTCCAATTTCACTCAAAAGGACAGAAATTTGATCAGGTCCGGTTTACCTGCCTTCACGCCAGAATTGCGTTCCAATGCGCCTGCGCGTTGTAAGTGCATGTAAAAGGCGGCGGGGGCACGCCGACGCCAACCGCGCCCTGCGAGCGGGTCGCGCAAGCCGCGACTGCGCACGGATGCTGCGCCTTCATCTCGGGGCGGGTTTGGGCTAGAGCAGCGGAATTCGCATCCTCCCCATCCGACCGGCAGCCCATCCATTGTGACCTTGATCGCTCGTCCTGACGCACACCGCTGCCACACGCGGGGTGTCGTCATCCTGATGCTCGTGCTGGCGGCGTTTCTCGCGGGCCTCACGTGGCCGGGCCGCGTTGCCGCAGCTGACGGCGACAGCATCGATCTGGCGCGCATCGCAGACCATCACGCGCTGTTTCAATCCCTGACGCTGCTCGAGGATCGCGCTGGCCAGCTGTCGGCCATCGAAGCGCTCGCCCAGCCGGGATGGAGCGCTGTGACCGCGACAGCGCTGGCGCGCGGCTATTCCCGCTCGGCGTTCTGGCTGCGCGGCACCTTCGAGAACAACAGCCGCCTGCCGGTGACGCGCTGGCTGGCGGTCGGCGCCCCGCGCCTGGAGGACGTGCGCTATTACCGCTTTGCGGCGGGCGCAACCGTCCCCTCCGAAACGCTGCAGGGCGGCAACCGGGTGCCGCTCCAGAGCCGCCCGGTCCGCGCGGCCCGCTCCGTCTTTCCGGTGACGCTGGCGCCGGGCGAGCGCATCGTGGTCGCAGTGCGGGTGCAGAGCCGCTCGTCGGTCAGCATCGACGTCGACCTGTGGACGCCGGCCGCGTTTCAGGAGGCGGAGACCCCCGACGCGCTGATCGAGATCCTGTTCGTCGGATCGATGGCCACCATGGCGATCTTCACCCTGCTGATGGGCCTGATCCGGCGCGACCTGGTCTTCCTGACGCTTGGTGGCGGCGCGTTCGCCGAGATCGTCTACGATCTCGCCTTCCAGGGGCTGCTGTACCGCTACATCCTGACCGATGGCGGCGAGATCGTGCTGCGCACACCTGGCGTGATGGGCGCCGTCGCCCATGTGCTGCTGTGCACGATGGGCATCCTGTTCAGCGGCATGTACCGCATCGCGCTGTGGCGCGTGACGCTCGGCGCCTACAGCTGCATCCTGCTGGCGGGCGCCGTCTATGCCGCGCTCGGCGACTACCGCACCGCCGCCGCCAGCCTGACGAGCCTCGAGGTCCTCTATGAGGTGGTCTGGATCGTCGCGCTGCTGGACTGCTGGCGACGCGGGCTCGGCAATGCCCGCCTGGTGCTGCTGGCGAGCGGCCCGGCGACGCTGCGCTTCTTCCTGTATCTCGGCCACATCCTCGGCGCCTGGCCGGCATCATGGTCGGTCGGATCCGAGATCGCCTGGAACAATCTCACCGTCATTCTGCTGCTGATCCTGGTGACGGCCGTCCGCTCCAAGGAGATGCAGCATGAGCGGGAACGGGCGCAGCGCGAACTGCTCGACCACAAGGAGCACGAACGCGAGCGCCTGCAGCACGCGGTCGACGAGCGCACGCGCGAGCTACAGTCCGCGCTGCTCGCCGCCGACGACGCCAACCGCGCCAAGTCGGATTTCCTCGCCGTGATGAGCCACGAGATCCGCACGCCGATGAACGGCATGCTCGGCGCCATCCACCTTCTCAAGTCGATGCCGCTGGACGACCGCGTGCGCACCACCGTCGATGTCGCCGAGCGCACCGGTGCGGCGATGCTCGCGACCATCGGCGACATTCTCGACTTCGCGCGGATCAGCAATAGCCAGTTCGACACCGACCATGCGCCATTCGACCTGCGAGCGCTGCTCGCCGACGTCGAGACGATCATGGGTCTGCGGGCGGCCCAGAACGGCATCGCACTCGTCGTCGTCGTCGATGCGGCGCTGCCGGCCGCCGTGACGGGCGACGCCGACCGGTTGCGGCAGATCCTGCTGAATCTCGTCAGCAATGCAATCAAGTTCACGGATGTCGGCGAGGTCCGCCTCGTCGCGGCGCCGGATCCGGATCGGGGCGACACCATCGGGCTGACGGTGACCGACACGGGCATCGGCATCGCGGCGAGCAAGCTCTACACGCTGTTCGAGCCGTTCGTGCAGGCGGACACGTCGGTTGCCAAGCGCTTCGGCGGCACGGGCCTCGGCCTTGCGATCTGCCGGCGCCTGACCGAGGCGATGGGCGGCACCATCACGGCGGAGAGCAAGGTCGGGCATGGCAGCACGTTTCATGTCCGCCTGCCGCTGCCGGCGGCCGATCCGAACGACATCGCCGCCCCGACACGCCCGGACGACGACGCCCCGACCCCGCGCCGCCTCCTCGTCGTCGACGACGACGAGAGCAACCGTTTCGTGCTCGCAGGCCTGCTCCGGGCAATGGGGCATCAGGTCGTCGAAGCCGCCGACGGCGCCGGCGCGCTGACACGGCTGGCGATCCATCCGGTTGACGTGATCCTGACCGACCTGCAACTGCCGGACATGACCGGAACCGATCTCGTGCGCACCATCCGCGCCCTGCCCGACATGCGCAAGACGCTGCCGACCGTCGCGGTCACCGCCAACGTCTCGGCGGGCGTGATCGAACGCTGTCTGGCGGCGGGGATGGACGGCTATCTATCCAAGCCGGTGATGCCGCAAAATCTGCGGCGGACCATCGACGCGGTCTGCGCCGGCCGAACGCCGGACACGACCGCGTCCGTCGCGAACGCGCACGACTTCCTCCTCGAACTGCAACGCGAGTTCGGTGCGGAGGCCACCGGCCAGCTGGTCGAGCAGGCGCTCTCGTCCGTCGAGCGGGGAGCGGCCGACATCGACCTGTCGCTGCGGCGTGGCGACCGGCTGGCCGCGCGTCATGCCGCACACCGTCTGGCAGGATCAGCGGGGCTCGCCGGACTGACGACGCTCGGCCTCGCCGCCGCCGCGCTCGAGGAACGCCTCGCCGGTTCGCTCGTGGACGGCATCGACAGCGATGCGGACGCGACGCTCGCGCTGGCCCGGCGATCGGCGCAGGACCTGCGGCGTGTCTATGCGGAACTGGCGCAGAACCGGTAGCCCACGCCGGGCACGGTCACGATCAGGCGGGGCGCGCGCGCCGCATCGCCGAGCTTGCGCCGCAAGGTGCTGACGATGACATCGACCACCCGTGACGGCCCGGCATCCCCTTCCGAAGCGATCGCGTCAAGCAGATGGGCGCGCGAGACCGTCCGGCCGGCGGCAGCGATCAGCGCCGCCAGCACATCGAATTCGGACGGCGTCAACGACACCGGCTGTCCATCCGGATCGGTCAGGACACGCGCGGCGGCATCGAATGACCATCCCTCGAACCGGATCGCGCCGCCGCCTTCGCCGGGACGGCCGAGCAGCTCCAGCAGGCTGGCAGTCAGCTGCTGCGGATGGAACGGCTTCACCAAATAGTCGTCGACACCGAGTTCCGCCGCAACCGCGCGGCTGGCGGCGGAATCATCCCGTGTGGTGATGCAGATCGGCACGTCCAGACGTGTGCGCAATTGTCGCACAAGCGCGAGCCCTTCCTCGTCCGGCAGGCCGAGATCGAGCGCGATGGCGTCGACCGGCTGCCCGGGCAGCCGCAACGCCGCGCGCATCTCCGCTGCGGTCGACGCTACCGTCACGGTAACGCCTTCCTTCTCCAGGTAAGCCGCCAGAAGCGTCTGTACAAAGACCTCGTCCTCCACCAGGAGGACCGATGGACGCCGCTCTGCCATGGTCGCGTGATCCAGCCCCTTGTCGAATCGACAAATTGTCCCAGTCCGACCCTTAGTCCATTGCGCCGGGATCAGGCACCCGGAAAATGTGCAGGGCAGGCTGGCATCTCGTCAGGGCGCGTCCGATCCGCAACCTTCAGTTGCCAGTCGCGAGCAACACCTCATTCGGTGAACCGCGCATGCCGGGCATCTGCCAGCAGTTCCTGAAACGTACTGCCGGCGACATGGACCAGGCTGGCGTGGTCGCCTCCCTCGAAATAGATCTCCGGCTCGTTTGCCAGGCTGTCGTCGACGATGACTTTCAACCCGTAGGCCGCCCCGAGCGCCGGCACGGCGCCTCGCTCGCAGTCGTGAGACAGCGCTTCGATCTGCTCCCGCGCTGTCGGTGATGAGCGGCACGACGGCGACGACCTTCACCACGCTGGGGCTGCGGACCTCCGGCGACTTCGCCCTCGGCAACCTCAACGCTACGGCGCGCGGCACGCTCGGCTGGCGGCATGCGTTCGGCGACGTGACCCCGGTTGCGGTGATGGCCTTCGCCGGCGGCACGCCGTTCACCGTCGCGGGCGTCCCGATCGCGCGCGACGCGGCGACGATCGCTGCCGGGCTCGATCTCGCCATCGCCCTCAATGCCACCGTCGGCATTTCCTACACCGGGCAGCTTGCGTCCCACGCGCAGGACAACGGCGTCAAGGCGCGGCTGGACTGGCGGTTCTGAGCCCGGCCGCGGCCTGTCACGTCTCAACGTCCGAGGATGCCGCCGCGCGTTCGCGCGGCGCTCCAGCCGATGTGAGAAAGCCGACGACGGCATCCAGCACCTGCCAGCGGTTCTTTTCCATCACCACCATGTGGGTGCCCTCGCCGATCTCGAGCCAGCGCCGATAGGCGCTGTTGTTCAGGCGCTGGAACAGCGCCTGCATGCGCGGCAGCGGGACATCGAGGTCCCACTCCGCATGGACCAGCAGCACGGGAACGGTGATGGCGCCGGGATCGTAGAACGGCCGGCCGACGGCCCAATACTCGCGGACATCCTGGATCACCCCCGCCGGCGCGCGCACGATGCCATCCTGCGCGCCGCTGTCGCTGGCGATCATGACCTCGGCCCAGCGCGCGAACCACTCTGGGGGCAGGATCTCGTCGCGCCGGTGCGCCGGCACGCCTTCGAGCCAGCGCTGGCGAAACGCCCGCACATCGAAGCGGCGATAGGCCTGCAGCACCCCGCCCGGATCGATCCGCGGCGGTCCGTCGCTCAGCCATTGCGGCGCGATCAGCATCAGCTTCTCGATGCGGTCGTTGTGCGCGGCGGTGTAGGCCCCCGACACGGTGCCGCCCCATGACATGCCGATGAGCGACAGGCGCGACAGACCGCGCGCCGCCAGGATGTGATCGATCGCGCTGCCGAGATCGCGCACGGCGGCCTCCGTGCGCACCTGCGGCGGTGCTGCGTCCGGCGCGCCGAGCATGCCCGCCGGCCGTGTCGAGGCGCCGAAGCCGCGGACGTTGAGCGCATAGACGTCGAAGCCGGCTTCGGCGAGGACGTCCATGAAGGCCCCCTGCCCGACCGCGACGTCGTACAGGCTTTCCGCCGGCAGCGTCGCGCCATGCATCAGGAGGACGGTGCTGGCCGGCGTGAACGGCGCCCTGTCGGCGCGATGCTTGCGGCGAATATGCAGCGCGATGCCCGGCTCATCGCCGGGAATGAGATAATTCTCGGTGCTGATCCGTGTCATCGGTTCGTACCCGCGATCGGTGAGGCGAACTGCCAGGCGAAGCCGCCGTCACGGCGGCGCACGTAACCGGCAGCGGTTTCCGCGAAATGAGAGGAGAAGCACAGGCTGCCGCTGGCGGCGGCCTGCTCGAGCATCCAGCGCCGCGAGCGCTCGGCCGGCACGATGAACTCGCAGTACACCGAGCGCAGATCGGGACGATAGACCTGCAGCGGATGATGCATGACGTCGCCCATGAACCACGCCTCCTCGCCCCTGGAGCGCAGCCGGATCGAGGCGTGATCGATGCTGTGGCCAGGGGTCGGGTGGAACGACAGCCCCTCGGCGACCTCCGAGCCGTCGACGGTGATCGCTTGACCAAGACCAGCCTCGAGCACCGGCAACATGCTGTCCCTGTAGACGCGCGCCAGCGGCTTGTGGTCGGGCGGCCCCAACGCGGCCGGCGGCAGATCCGGCGCCGGCGTCTGCCCATCGCAGCTCGCGGCATAGCGGGCTTCGATCGCCGAATAGATATGCCGCGCGTTGCGAAACGTCGGCACCCAGGCGCCATCGTGCAAATGCGTGTTCCAGCCGACATGATCGGCATGAACATGGCTGATGAGCACGAGATCGACCTGCTCGGGCGCAACGCCCGCATCCTTCAGGTGCTGCAGGTAGGGCGTCTGTAGATTGTGGAGCTTGGGAGCGGCGGGGAGCGATTTGCCGTTGCCCGTCGCGGTGTCGATGAGAATGGTCAGGCCGGCATGGCGGACCAGCCAGGAATGCGTGCCCTGCTCCAGCCGCCCGGTGGCAGGATTGTACGAGCCCGGCGACAGCAACGAGCCGTGGTCACGCAACGCTGCGCTATCGAGATCGGGATAGAGAATGGCCGGATCGGTGTCGGTCCAGCGCAGTTCGAGAATACGGGTGACGAGCGCGTCGCCGACCCGAAACTGGTCTGCCATCAGCGTGCCTCCATGACGGTTGCCGTGGGATGGCAGGGAAGCTAGTGTCCTCCCATTCATTACACAAATCGATCTGCCCGATGCGCTCCATCGACCATTTCAATCTCAGGTCATTCGACCTCAACCTGCTGGTGGCGTTCGACGCGCTGATCACCGAGCGCAGCGTCACGAAGGCCGCGCAGCGGCTGCGGCTCGGCCAGCCGGCGATGAGCCATGCGCTGTCTGCGCTCAGGCTGCTGCTCGACGATCAGATTCTGGTGCGCATCGGCACCACCATGCAGCCGACCGCGCGGGCACTGGTACTGGCGCCACGCCTGCGCGAGCTTCTGGTGCAGATCCAGGGCGCCCTGACGCCGCAGGCCGCTTTCGATCCCCTGAAGGAAGAGCGCATCTTCCGCCTCGGCTTCTCATCGGAGCTCGAGGTTCTGCTGATGCCAGGATTGACCGCGCATCTGCGCCGGCACGCGCCGGGGATTCGCCTGCTGACACGCCAGACGTCGCGCAGCGATGTGCACACGATGCTGGATACGGCGGAACTCGACCTCGCCATCGGCTGCTTCGACTTCGGCCTCGAGCGCCATCGCGGCGTCCAGTTGTTCGAGCAGACCCTGGCGTGCTGCTTCAACCCGGCGCTGATCAAGCTCAAGCAGCCGATCAGCGAAGAGACCTATGTGACGCGGCCGCATGCGCTGATGACGCTGAAGGACGACATCCAGGGCTGCCTGTCCGAGGCGCTGGCCCGCATCGGCCGCGAGCTCAATGTCGTGCTGGCGGCGTCCGATTTTCTCACCGTGCTGGCCGCGGCGGCCGAAGGGCCGGTCCTGGCGACGCTGCCGGCCCGCATCGCCCGCCGCTATGCGCCGCGGTTCGCCCTGACGGTGGCCGCGGTGCCACTCGACCTGCGCGTCCCCGCCGTCGCGATGGTGTGGTCGGCGCGCAACGATCGCGACCCGGCGTCCGCCTGGCTGCGCGACGCGGTGCGCACGGTTCTGGCGACCCGCGACCTGCCGGGCGGACAGCGGCGCGATCGCCGGTTGACGGCGTGATCGCGCCGCGCGCGAGGCGTGTCACCACGCGTAGCGCACGACGCCCTTGCCGGCATAGCTGCGACTGACGTTCGAGAACTCGCCTTCGAAGGTCGCGCTCGCGGACCAGCCGTTGCGCCAGGTCACTTCCGCCGCCGCGGTGGTGAGCGCCACTTCGCGCGCCTGCGCCGCGCCGTTGACCACGAACGAGGCGCCCGGCAGCGCCTGGAAGGTCGCCGCGATCGCACGGTCCGGATTGAAGTCGTGCGCCCAGGCGGCACGGCCGCGCAGCGTGACAAGCGTATCGCCCAGCGCGAACGACTTGTCGGCGCGAACGCCGAGCTCGCTGCGGCTGTCGGTGACGCTGCGGGAGTTATAGCTCAGCGCGAACGCGGTGCTGCCGGCGAGCGTGCGTTCCGCAGTGGCCGGCAGGTCGAACACGGTGAACTGGCCGGCGGCATAGGGCGTGAGGCCGACGCCGCCAAGCCACGGCGTCGCGACGCGATAGCCGCCCTCGAGACGTCCCGCATAGGCGTTGGCGTTGAAGCGCGCCTGCAGCTGATCGGCCCCGGCAGCCGTGACGGTGCGGTTGGTGGTGATGTCCTGCCAGCCATAGGCCAGCGCGCCGCTGAGATACGCCGCGCCGACGGTGTGGCGCACGAAGGCGCCGGCCTGGAACAGGTCGGAGCGGCCGGAGCCGCCATTGGCGACGCTGAAGCTGGTGCCGCCGCCGGCGAGCGCGAAACCCGCCAGCGTGTCCGGCGACAAGCGATAGTCCGCCCCGACGGCCGAGCCGAACACGCGGCTGGTCGCGGTGTTCGATCCCGCCGCGCCGTTGCCGTCGGTGGTCTGCGTGCCGCCATAGCCTGCGGCCCACACGTTCCAGCGCGGATCATAGGCGTCGCGCGGCGGCGCCTTGGTGATCATGCCCAGGGCTTCGCGCTCGGCGACGCCGCGCCGGCCGCCGGCGGCATAAGCCATCGCGTCATCCGCGAACGGCAGCGCGCCGGGTGATCCGCGGCCATCGGCGAAGGGATCGCTGAGCACGCCGAGGAACTGGTTCATGGCATTGAACGTCGTCTGCTGCACGCCGGTGGCGGCTTCGCCCGAGGCCTGTGTCAGGCCGGCCGGCGTCAGCGCGCCATACACCGCGGCAATGCCGCCCGTGGTGTTGAAGAAGGTCGTCAGCGCATTGGCGACCCGCTGCTGGTTGCCGTTGAGGCCCGACGGCAGCGAGAAGCTCAAGGTGAGGTCGAGGTAGACGTCGCGGGCGTCGTAGCTCAGGCTGGCGCTGAGGTTGCCCGCCGGCGCACCGCTCAGCACCAGCGAGCCGAACGCGCCGCTGACACCGCCGGTGGCAGTGAGGATGGTGTAGCGCCTGGCGATATAGCTGCCGGCGGCGAAGTTCGCCCCCGCTGTCGCGCCACTGATGGTCGCAGTGCCGGCAACAGCGGCAGAAGATGATGTCGCAGGACTGACCTGGACAAAATAGAGGGCACCGGACTGCAGGGCGAGGTTGCCGCTGACCGCGATCGACGACCCTGCGGTGCCATTGCCGGGCACGAACACGCCGCCGCTGGCGACTGTGGTCGCCCCGACGGTGCCGCTGCCGCTGAGCGCGGCGCCATTCAAAACCGTGACCGGGCTCGACGCGATCATGCCATTGACCTGCAGCATGCCGCTGCTCACGGTGGTCGCGCCCGTGTAAGTGTTGATGCCGGTGAGACCCAGCACACCGCTGCCGGTCTTGGTCAGCGCGGTTGCCCCGGCACCGTCCTGGATCACGCCAGCGAAGACCGTCGACGTCGCGCTGCCGCCACCGACGGTCAGCGTCGCGCCGCTGCCACTGTTGGTCACAGTGCCGTTGCCTGTCAGCGAGCCGATGGCGTTGGAGAAGCCGCCGAGATCGAGCACGGCGCCGCCGGCGATCGTCACAGCCGAATTGTTGCCGAAGGCGCTGGTCGAGCCGGCCTGCAGCGTGCCGGTGGTGACCGTGGTCGGACCGCTGTAGGTGTTCACACCCGCGAGAACAAGCGTGCCGGCATAACCACCCGCGGTGTTGACGACGACGTCACCGGCGCCGGACAGCGCGCCTGTCAGGGTCGTCGTGCTGCCGGTCAGCACGTTATAGGTCGGGTCGCCGGTCGCGACGATGGCGTTGCCGATGGTGAAGCTGCCGTTGAAGTTCACGGTGACGCCGGACGTGCCGCCGTTGAGCGTCAGTGTGCCGCTGCCAAGTGCCTGGCCACTGCCGACGGCGAGGGTGTTGCCCTCATTGATGGTGGTGCCGCCGCTGTAGGTGCTGGCCCCCGACAGCGTCAGGGTGCCACCACCGCTCTTGACGAGCGCGACGCGGCCGCCCTGGTTGGTGACGTCGGTGCCGCCAGTGGGATTGGTGCCACCCGAACCGATATAATCGGCGATGCCGTCGGCAATCGACTGGTTGCCGGCGCCAAGACCGAGGACGCCAGTCGTGCCGCTCGCGCCCTGAAAGAAGATGCCCGAACCCAAGGCGCTGCCCGCACCACCTCCGGTGCCGCCGCCGGCGCCGCCCGCAACGCCATTGCCGTTGACGCCGAGCGCGCCGCTGATGCTGACCGTGCCGCCGGCCTGGACATAGACCGCGCCGCCGGCACCGAGGCCGCCGCCACCGCCATCCAGCGGCTGGCCGGAGTTCGCATGTGCCGTGCCGCCGCCGAAGCCACCTTGTCCCGCGACCACGGAGCCCGAGTTGTAGCCGGAGCCGCCGCCGCCGCCGAAGCCACCGTGCCCACCGGTCGCCGGCTGCCCGCTTGCGGCACTGGCTGCCCCGCCACCGCCGCCATACCCGCCGCCCCCCGCCGCCGCGCCCGAGTGGGCCCCCGCGCCGCCACCGCCGCCACCGAAACCGCCCCGACCTGCGACCGCCGTACTAGCATCGATGCTGCCCGCGCCGCCGCCGCCGCCGCCCAATCCGCCACTGCCGCCGACCACGGCGCCGAACGACGAGCCGCCGCTGCCGGCGCCACCATTGGTCCCACCACCGTTCGTGCCCTGGCCGGACGTGCTGTTGCTGCCGACGGCGAGACCACCACCGCCGTTGCCGTAACTCGCGTTGGTGCTTCCGCCATTACCGCCCATACCGCCGCCGCCGCCAGCGAGGTTATTGACGAATGAGCCTCCCTGGCCACCGCTCGCCTGGTTGCCGCTGAAGCTGACATTGCTCAGCGTCAGCGCGCCGTTGCTGGACACGAACACCGCGCCGCCGAGCCCGGCGCCGCCGCCGCCGCCGTCGATGCCGCTGCCGCCCTGGGCCTTGCTGCCGGACACCGAAAGATTCGCCAGCGTGACCGTGTAGGTCGTGCCGGTGGTGCCGGCATCGCCGATGAAGAACGGCCGGTAGCTGCCACCGCCGCTGATCACCGGGTTATTGCCGTTGCCGTCGATGGTCAGGTTCTTGGTGATGAGCGGCAGCTCGCTTGCCAGCGTGACGGTGCCGCCGACCTGAAACACGATGGTGTCGCCGCTTGCCGCCGCGGTGATCGCCGCCCGCAGGCTCCCATTGCCGCTGTCGGCGGTAGAGGTCACCACCAGCGTGGCCGCATCGGCCTCGCCGGGCACAGCCAATGCCGTTCCGAGCATGGCGACGCCGGCCAGCGCCGAGCTCCCAAGAAAATGCCGCCGGGCGCGAGACGGGGACAAAGGCAGAACCAGTCGGTTGGTCATGAAACGTCTCGAATGGAAGTCGAACAGGAGCGGCGGCAAAGGGATCGGACCACGCCCATAGCAAACCGGTCAGCGGTAAAATGTGCCTATTGTCTCAGGCGTCGATTTCCCCCGGAGAGTGATGCAGCCACGGCACACGGGACCAGATGCGGCCCGGATCGAGCCCATCATGACCGCGCCCGATTTCCGCCTGACTGCGCGACGCGGTGCGCACGGTTCTGGCGACCCGCGACCTGCCGGGCGGGCAGCGGCGCGACCGCAGGCTGACGGCGTGATCGACGCGCATCACCACGCGTAGCGCACGACGCCCTTGCCGGCGTAGCTGCGGCTGACGTTCGAGAACTCGCCGTCGAAGGTCGCGCTCAGCGACCAGCCGTTGCGCCAGGTCATCTCCGCCGATGCGGTGGTGAGCGCCACTTCGCGCGCCTGCGCCGCGCCGTTGACCACGAACGAGGCGCCCGGCAGCGCCTGGAAGGTCGCGGCAACCGCGCGGTCCGGATTGAAGTCGTGCACCCACGCGGCGCGGCCGCGCAGCGTCAGGATCGCATCACCCAGCGCGAACGACCTGTCAGTGCGGAGACCGAGCTCGCTGCGGGTGTCGGTGACGCTGCGCCCATTATAGTTCAGTGCGAACGCGTTGCTGCCCGCGATCACACGTTCAGCGGAGGCCGGCAGATCGATGGTGGTGAACTGGCCGGCGACATAGGGCGTCAGGCCGACGCCGCCAAGCCATGGCATCACGACGCGGTAGCCGCCCTCGATCCGCCCCGCATAGGTGTCGGCGTTGAAGCGTCCCTGCAGCTGATCGGCGCCTGCAGCCGTAACCGTGCGATTGGTGGTGACGTCCTGCCAGCCGTACGCCAATGCGCCGGACAGATAGGCCGCGCCCATCGTGTGACGCACGAATGCGCCGGCCTGAAACAGGTCGGAGCGGCCGGTGCCGCCATTGGCCACACTGAAGCTGGTGCCGCCACCGGCGAGCGCGAAACCCGCAACGGTATTGGGTGCGAAGCGATAGTCGGCGCCGACCGCGGTGCCGAACACCCGGCTGGTGGCGGTGTTCGATCCCACGGCGCCGTTGCCGTCGGTGGTCTGCGTGCCGCCATAGCCGGCGGCCCACACATTCCAGCGCGACGCCAGCCCATCCTGCGGCGGCGCCTTGGTGATCATGCCCAGGGCTTCGCGCTCGGCCGCGCCGCGTCTCGCGCCGGCATACGCCATCGCGTCGTCGGCGAACGACAACGGAGCGCCGCCAGCCGTCCCGCGGCCATCGACAAAGGGATCACCCAGGAGACCGAGAAACTGGTTCATGGCGTTGAAAGTCGTCTGCTGCACGCCGGTAACCGTTTCGCCGGAGGCCTGCGTCAGGCCCGTCGGCGTCAATGCGCCATACACCGCGGCAATGCCCCCCGTGGCATTGAAAAATCCCGTCAGCGCATCGGCGACCTGTTGCTGGTTGCGGTTGAGGCCGGATGGCAGCGCAAACCTCAGCGACAGGTCGAGATAGACGTCGTTGGCGTCGTAGCTGAGGCTCGGGCGGAAGTTGGCCGGCGTCCCCAATGTCGCCAGCGTTCCGAACGTGCCGCTGACACCCCCGGTGGCGGTCAGGATCGTGTAGCGCTTGGCGACATAGCTTCCGGTCGCAAAACTTGCGCCCAGCGTGGCGCCGTTGATCGTCGCGGTGCCCGTGACCGCCACCCGCGAAGCGGCCGCGGGCGTGAGCAGCGCCAGGTAGATCGCGCCGGATTGCAGCGCGAGATTGCCGCCAACGGCGAGCGTGGCGACCGAGGAACCGTTGCCCGGCGCGAGTATGCCGCCGCTGGCGATCGTGGTCGCGCCGACGGAGCCGCTGCCGCTGAGCACCGCCCCGCTCGCGACCGTCGTCAGGCTCGACGATGCGATCGATCCGTCGACCTGCAGTATGCCCGCGCTGACCGTCGTCGCGCCGGAGTAGGTGTTGACGCCGGTGAGATCGAGCACGCCGCTACCCGTCTTGGTCAGCCCCGTCGTCCCGGCGCCGTTCTGGATCAGGCCGGAGAACACCGTCGAGGTGTTGTCGCCTCCCGCGGTGAGGATCGCAGCGCTGCCGCTGTTGGCGACGGTGCCGGAGCCTGTCAACGAACCGACGGCATTGGAAAAGCCCGCGAGATCGAGCACCGCGCCGCCGGCGACGGTCATCGCCGAGTTGGTGCCAAAGGCGCTGGTCGAGCCGGCTTGCAGCGTGCCCGCGATCACCGTGGTCGGCCCGCGATACGTATTGAGGCCGGAGAGAACCAGCGTGCCGGCATAGCCGCCCGCGGCATTGACGACGACGTCGCCGGAGCCGGACAGCACGCCGGTCAGGCTGGTGGTGCTGCCGGTGAGCACGTTGTAGGTGGGATCTCCGGTGGCGACGATGCTGTTGCCGATCACAAAACTGCCGTTGAAGTTCACGGTGACGCCTGCGGCGCCGCCATTGAGCGCCAGCGTGCCGCTGCCGAGCGCCTGGTTGTTGCCGACGACCAGGGTACTGCCTTCGTTGATGGTCGTGCCGCCGCTATAGGTGTTGGCGCCCGACAGCGTCAGGGTGCCGCTACCGCTTTTGGTGAGCGCGCTCTGCCCGCCGGTGCCGCCGAGCCCATCCGCGGCGGCAGCGCCGCCCGAGCCATTTTGATCGGCGATGGCATCGGAGATCGTGTAGCTGCCGGCACCGATCGTCAGCGCCGAGCCCTGCAGGAAAAAGCCCGCGCCGAAGGCGGAGCCCGTGTTGGCGCCTGAACCACCCGTCGCGGTGTTGCCCGTGACGCCGCCGCTGCCGTTGATGGTCAGCGTGCCGCCCTTGGCGACAAAGACGGCGCCCCCCATGGCGCCGCCGCCGCCTCCCGCGGCCGAGCCGCCATTGCCGGCACCAAATCCGGCCTGCCCTGCAATGGGACCGCTGCCACCGCCCGCGCCGAAGCCACCATTGCCTCCCACGCCCGTTGTAGACCCGAAACCGGCGGCGCCACCTCCGCCGCCGTATCCACCATTTCCGCCGGTGCCGCCAAATCCGTTGCCGCCGATGCCGCCGCCGCCGCCGCCGAAGCCGCCCTTGCCTCCCGTGACAAAGCCAACCGCACCGCTGCCGCCCCCGCCGAAGCCGCCCGCAGTACCGGCCGTGGTCCCGTTCGGTCCGCCGCCACCGCCGCCGAACCCGCCGTTCCCCCCTTGCGTCGGGTTGCCTGCCTGGCCACCAAATCCACCGCCGCCAGAGCCGCCGAAGCCGAAGGCATCCTGGCCGCTGCCACCGCCACCGCCGCCTTGGGCGCCGCCCGTCGTGCCATAGCCGTTTCCACCGCGCTGAGCGGCGAGACCGCCGATGCCGAGGCCGCCGTTCTGCCCATTGGCGGTGAGGCTACCGCCGGCGCCGGTGTATCCGCCGCCACCGCCGCCGGCCGGATATCCGATGCCGCCGGAGCCGAAAACGCCGCCACCACCCGCGGCGCCGTTGCCGGAGCCGCCGCCTCCGGCACCATACAAGCCACCGCCCCCACCGCCATTGAGACCACTGGAGTTTGTCGCCCCCCCGGCTCCGCCGAGGCCGCCACCACCCCCGCTCGTCCCCGTGGCACCGGCACCGCCGATGGCGCTGTTGCTGCTGAATGAGACGCCGGACAGGGTCACATTTCCTGATTGATTGACGAACAGCGCGCCACCGGCACCCATCCCACCCCCGCCGCCACCGCCGCCGGCACCGCCTTGCGCAACGGCATTGGCAAGGGTCAGGTTGTTGAGGGCGACGTTCTGGGTCTGCGCAACGATCGAGCCGGCAACGGCCGCGCTGGTCTGGGTTGCACTGTCGACGCCGACGAGAAAGATACGCTGCGAGCCGTTGCCGCTGATCGTATTGCCGTTGCCATTGATCGTCACCGAGTTGAGGATCGGCGACAGCGCGCCGGACAGGGTGACGCTGGTCGCGATGTTGATGGTCACCGGCGAGGACTGCGCATTGGCATAGGCGAGTGCGTAGCTCAGCGTCCCGGCTGCGCCGGTGGTCCCGCTCGGCGTTGTCCCCGGATCGCTCGCGATCGTGACCGTGCAGGTATTGCCCGCGCATTGGGCATGCGCCGCCGCGAGGCCAAAGAGACTCGAGACGATGAACGCGACGACGGTCCATCCAGCGTGATGAGCGGCGGCAGGCGCAAGCGCCCTGCCCGAAGACAAAGGCAGAACCAGTCGGTTGGTCATGAAACGTCTCGGACAGGAGTTGAACAGAACGGCGGCGAAGGGGTCGGGACACATCCTTAGCAAACCGGCCGTCGGTAAAATGTGCCTGCTGTCTCAGGCGCCGATTTCCCCCAACGGTGATGTAGCCACGGCACAGGAGACCAGATGCGGCCCGGATCGAGCCCGAGCCGCGCGGTGCCCCATGGCGCCCACACCATGGCCATGTCCGCCGGACGCTTCACGCCGCCGTCGCTTGCGCAGCGATTCCTGGATCGCTACATGCCAGGGATGGTGGTGGTGTGGGGCAACATCCTGTGAACGACGGCATGGTGGCTAACGACGCCGAGCGCGGCGCCGGCGCGCTCAGGCAGTTGCGCGAAGCGACGGTGGACATCTGCGACGTCATCCCGCTCACCGCGGAGGAGGATTTCCGCGTCACCACCGTGACGAGGATGACAGGCAACGCCCTGCTGGTCGATTCGTCCGTGACCGCGCTGGAGTATGACCGCACCCCCGCCCACATCGCGCGCGGCGGCCTCGACCACTATCACATCGTGCTGTGCCTGCGGGGGGAGATGTGGTTCGGCGCCGGGCGGCGCGAGCTGACGCTGCGCCCCGGCGACATCGGCCTCGTCGACATGGCCGTGCCGAACCGGACAGTGCTGCGGGACGCGACCGGCGCCCGTGCCCGGATGATGTCGGTGATCCTGCCGCGCGCGCTGCTGGCGCCGCGGCTTGCCCACCCGGATTCGGCGATGGCCTTCCTGCCCGCGAGCCATCCTCATGCGCGCCTCCTCGCCAGCCAGTTCGACGCGCTGTGGCGCCCCGAGCCCGACGCCGGCGGCGCCGAGGCGACGATCGTCGCGATGGCCGACATCATCGCTGTCGCGGCGGGCTGCACGGCCGACACCGAACACGGCGCCGAGGGGGCCGAGCGCCATCTCTATCTCGCGATGATCAAGCGCCATATCGCGGCCCATCTCGAAACCCCTGCGCTCACCGTCCAGGAGCTGTGCCAGCGTTTTGAGATCTCCCGCGCCACACTTTATCGGCTGTTCGAAGCCGATGGCGGCCTCGCGCACTATATCCAGGAGCAGCGGCTCAACCGCGCCCTGATGCTGCTGATCGCCCCGGCGGCACAGGGCCGGCGCCTGATCGATCTCGCGGTCGACCTGCAGTTCAGCAGCGATTCCACCTTCGTGCGCGCGTTCCGCCAGAAATTCGGTCTGACGCCCGGTGAAGTGCGCAAACGCGCCGAGGCCTGGCTGCGCGACACCGGCACGGCACCGACCACGGACAACTTGCTGCACCAATTGACGCGGCGCTGATCCCCGGCACGGCGACGCCGCCCGATCACGATCGCCCGGGAAGGCGTCATGCGGGAGGGCCTTGCATTTTCGCGGCGCGTCGTCGAGGGTCACCGACCATCGCCGCCGGGCATGCCGACGATTTTTGCGCGCGGCGGCATATCGCAACGACACGACCACGGACGCCGCGACCCATCGA
The DNA here is from genome assembly GCF_052115025.1 of Bradyrhizobium sp. 2TAF24. Lineage (NCBI taxonomy): Bacteria > Pseudomonadati > Pseudomonadota > Alphaproteobacteria > Hyphomicrobiales > Nitrobacteraceae > Bradyrhizobium > Bradyrhizobium sp. 2TAF24. The sequence goes on from NZ_JBFRFW010000003.1 coordinate 17,740, forward strand.
TCCCGGCCCTCGCTGCGGCCGTGGACATCCAGGGGAGGATTGCCGGCGTGACTTCTGCTACCGATCCGGCGACGGCGCGCGCATCCATTCCACGCGCCGACTTCGGCCGCGTCTCCGTGTTCTTCGGCGAGAAGAACGGCAAATACCCCGATGGCAACCAGGTGCTCGTCCGCGGCGCGGACGTGCGCGCGGCGTTCGACGCACCGCTGGTCTCCAACTCCATCGGCCCCGCATTCGACGCCACGGAGCTCGTGGTGATGGGCCATGTCCATGAAGATCACATGGCCGGCCTGCACCGCCTGCCACGCGCCTCTGTGCATGTGCATGAAGCCGATCTCGATGCCGCGCGCAGCTGGCAGGGCCTGCTCGCCGCATTCGGCGTGACGGATGAGACGCGCATCGCCGAGATGCTGACGCGCTTCCAGCAAACCCTGTTCTACGCACCGCGCCCCGACGCGCAGGGCTACACCGACGGCGCGACTTGGGATCTCGGCCGGGTGACGGTGCGCGCCATCCATGCGCCCGGCCACACCGCCGGCCACTGCGTGCTGCTGGTCGAGCAAGAGGGCGTCGCGTTCATCGGCGACATCGATCTCACCGGCTTCGGCCCCTACTACGGCGACGCCAGCTCGAACCTCAGCGACTTCCGCCGCAGCCTCAAGCTGCTGCCGGACATTCCGGCGACGGTGTGGGTCACCGCCCATCACCGCGGCGTCTACACCGATCGCGAACGCTTCCTGGCCGACCTCGCCGCCTACACCGCCAAGCTCGACGAGCGCGGGCAGCGTCTCCTTGCCATGCTCGGCGACACACCGAAGACGCTGGACGAATTGGTGAGGCAGCGGCTGCTTTATCCGGCGAGCTATGACAGCCCCTGGGTGGACGACGCCGAAGCGCGGACGATCTCGCTGCATCTGGAAGAGCTCGTCGCCGATGGGCGGGTGCGAATGGACGAGCGCGGCGCCTACCGCCGGGGATGATCGATGCGAACAGCCGCCGGCCGGCTGCCGATCACCGGCGGCCGACGCGGCACTAGCGGCGCACCGCGCTCGCAGCCCGCCTCTTGCGCCACCATAGCCAGGGCCCCGTCAGGGACAGCACCGCCACGGCAATCCCCAACGCACTGACCAGCAACCGGCTTGGCAGGCCGGCGATGCGGCCGCTATGCAAGGGATATTGCAACGCCAGCACGGCATCGCCCGACAGCCGGCGCGCATCACTGTCGATGCGCAGCACGCTGCCGTCACGCGCGGCGATCCAGACGATGTCCGGCCCGAGCCCCGTCCAGACGCCCCGCTCCGGCGCCGCCATGGCGACGAGATAGAGCCCCGCCCCCTGCAGATAATGTGCATCGGCGGGGCGCCGTCCGGGAGCGACGTCCGCGGCTTGGCGCAGGGCGGTCGTGAAGCCGATGGCCTCGGAGGGCGGCGTCGGCGGCGCGTCGCGATCCGGCGTCACCGGCAGCATCGCCTGGACCGCGGGCTGAAACACCTCCGTCCGCAACGTCAATGCGACGCCGCTGACCGCCACGGCCAGGAGACAAACCCAGCACCACAATCCGCCGGCACGATGGATATCGAAGGTCAGGCGAAAGGAATTGCGTGTCGGCTTGATGCCGAAGGCCGGGCGCCACTGCCCCAGGAAGGGGCGCGAGCGCGGAAAGGTGAGACAGAGCGCGACCAGACAATCGACGCACCACAGCAACGCGACGATGCCCATCACACGCTCGCCGGCGGGCCCGATGCCGAGCGTATAGTGCAGGCGGAACAGGAAAGGCACCAGCACCGGAGCGGCCAGGCAGCAGCCCGTGCTGTCACGCTGCCCAAGGATCTGCCCGCTGGCCGGATCGACGAACACCTGGTCATAGCCAAGGGACACCGCCGGATCGCGCGCGGCCACGGTCATCAGGACACTGCCGCGCGATGGCGTCGGAAATCCGATCCGCGCAACCTCAGCGCGCGGATCGTGGCTCTCCACGGACACGATCAACCGATCGATCGGCAGGATTGCACCGGACGTCGCCCGGAACAGCGCCGGATTGAGCCAGGCATCAAGCTCGTCGTCGAACGCCAGGATGGCGCCGGTGAGCCCGGCGATCACGAGCACGCCTGCCAGCGTCAACCCCATCCAGCGATGCGCGCGCACCAGCCACGGCCGCACGGTCCAGCGACGTCGGGCACTGGACGGCAGTGCGACCACGCTGTCGACGGACGAAAACGACATTCCGCCCGTTACCAGCGGTAGGCGATGCGGCCGACCACGGCGCGTCCGGGGCCAAGCCAGCAGGCATAGGTCTCGAAGCACATGCCGTTGCGGCGATTGAACAGGTTGGTGCCATTGATGGACAGACGCCAATGCTGCTGAAAATCGTAAGCGAGGTTGGCATCGACCAGGGTGTAGCCCGGCACCTTGAAGGTGTTGAGATTGTCGCCCCAGGTCTCGCCGATGTAGCGCACGCCAGCGCCGACGCCGAGGCCGGCGACAGGACCGCTGGCGAAACGATATTTGGCCCACAGCGACGCCATGTCGCTCGGCGTGTTGTACGGCGTGTTGCCCTGGGTCGCGTCGTTGGTCTTGGTGAACTTGACGTCCTGGTGGGTATAGGCGGCCGTCAGGTCCAGCCCGTCCGTCACGCTGACGAGCGCTTCGACCTCGATGCCGCGGGACCGGGTCTCGCCGACGGCCGTCGAGTAGAGAGGATTGACGGGATCGGCCGTCAATCCGTTCTGCTGCCGGATGTCGTAGGCCGCGAGCGTGACCATGCTGCGCGAGCCCGGCGGCTGGAACTTGATGCCGATCTCGTTCTGGGTCCCGGTCAGCGGCTTGAAGCCCTGCCCGTTCCGATCCGTGCCGATCTGCGGAATGAATGACTGGGCGAAATTATAGTAGGGCGCCAGACCGCCATCGAGGTTGTAGATGGCGCCCGCACGGCCGCTGAACGCGTTATCGTCCTGCTCGCTGGCGATGTTATTGACCTGCTCGTACTGGCTGGTCCTCGCAAAGTCCCCTCGCCCGCCGAGCACCACGGTCAGGCGGCCGAGCTTGATCTGGTCCTGCGCATAGACGCCGACCTGCGAGGAATTTCCGGTCAGACGCGTATCGTCGAACACGGGAGGGATGAAACTCACGCCATAGACCGGATTGAAGATATTCAGATCCGGCAGCGCGCCGTATCCCTTCTTCGCGCGGGTGTCCTGATATTGGTAATCGAGGCCAAAGAGCAGGGTATGGTCGAGCATGCCGGTCGAGAGCTTCTTCTCGGCCTGGTTGTCGACATGGAACGTCGACAGCGTCGCCTGGGCGATTCCGCTCTGGCGGCTCAGCGACACGTTGTCCGCCGCAAGCCCCGGATACCATCCGTAGGTGGCCTTCGAATTGAAGTCGAGATGCGCAAGGCGCAGGTTCTGCCGGAATGTCCAGCCGTCGTCGGCCTTGTGCTCGAACTGATAGCCGAACGAATACTGGTCCTTCGTCGTTGCGTTGAAGGACGGATCACCCGCAAAGAAGCTGTTGGACAGGCGGCCATAGGGATTGGGCAGAAACGTGCCGGAGGCCGGCAGATAACCGGCGACGCCGCCGGCACGGATATGCATGTAGGTCGCCTCGATGTTCAGCCTGGTCGAGGCGTCCGGCTGATAGGTCACCTGCGGCTGAAAGAAGATGCGGTCGTCCGGCATGTAGTTGACGTAGGTGTCGCTGTCGCGCGCGATGCCGGTGAGGCGGTAGAGCAAGGTCCGGTCGTTGTTGACGGGACCGCTGAGATCGAACTGAACCTGCTTGCGATTGAAGCTGCCGTATTGGACGGCGATTTCATGCAGCGGATCCTCGGTCGGCTTCTTGCTGACCAGACTGACCAGACCGCCGGGATAGTTCTGGCCGAACAGCACCGAACTCGGCCCTTTTAGAATGTCCACCCGCTCCAGGGCATAGGGCTCGCTCGACCACGACGTGTCGGGGCTTTCGATGCGCGGCAGGCCGAGGCCGTCGAGATAGAAGCCGGCGGTCGACTGATTGAAGCCACGGATCGAATACCAGTCCATGCGCGCGTCCGGCCCGTAGAGATCGGTCTGGACCCCGGCCGTGTACCTCATGGCGTCGTTGACGGTCCGGGCGTCGCGGTCGACCATCTGCTGACGCGTCACCACGGAGATCGACTGCGGCGTCTCCATGATCGGTGTGTCGGTCTTGGTCGCCGCGGCGCTGCGCGAGGCGACATAGCCCTGGACGGGCCCCCAGGCTGTCTCCGCCCGTTGCGCCGCCGGATTGCTGCTCGCCGCTGGCGCTGTCGCCGCATGGCGTTCGGCAGCGCGCCCGCTGCGCATGGCCGAGCGCGACGACCGATCGGCGCGCGCCAGCTTGGGCTTGCTGCGTCTTGCCTGCGGCGCCTGGATTTCGACGGGAGGGAGCGCGGTGACGCCGGGAGGCGATCCCTGAGCCGAAGCGTCGTGGACCAGGAAGGAGGCGAGCACCAGACAGCTCGAGGCGGCGATTGCGCTCTTGGCGGCGCTATAGCTGAACATTGAGAACGTACGCTCCGGACGTGCATGAGAAGAAGAAGCCGGACCTCCTTGAGCGAGATGCTGTTCGTGTTCAATCTGTGCGCGGCTAGAACGTCTCCAGCTTAGAAGTATTGTATGGTGTTTGTTGCTGCACGCTGGCACCGCCCTCGCAGTTCAGCTCGGTCACCGAACGTCTGCCAAGGCATGCGGCTCGATCAGCAAACCCTGTCGTTCATCGCGACGACGGGACCTGCTGAAGCGCACGACGACCGCATATCGGGCGCTTTTCGCTTTCGCACGGCGCGTGAGCAAGGCATCGCCCGCCGGCAGAAACGCGAGATCATCAAGACTCGCACAGCGCAGGCACGCAGGCCCCGGAGTCTCCATCATCAAAAATTCGCCCGTGCTGCCGCAGCAATGGCATGTCCACTCGGCATTCAAAGGCTGGACGACCACCATTTCGGGGGCGCGGCTGGTCTTTTCCGCCAAGCGCTCGCGCTGCATCTCGGAGAGCTCAGGCGTAGCGTTTGCGCGAGCGTGTCGTCAGCGGCCTGGAGGGGGCCAGCGGCTCCATTCGTCACGCAGCTTTCGAAGCGTACGGGCGCTATTCTGTCCCAGAGCCCGCGACCTGATCCTGCGACGGGCAGCAACGGCTGCTGGCGAACAGCGGCGCCATACGCCTCGATCGGCACCAACGCCGCAACAGGGCGGCCATGCCGGGTGATGATCGTCGAACACCCCTTCTCGGCGGAACAACGGCGAACGGCCCCGTCGATGGCCGCGACCGGCACGATCTCGGCGGACGACCAACGGGTCGGCAAGCAGGGTGTCGGGAATGCCGCACGCCCAACCTGGAATAGATGCGGGTACACAGACGTCACCGGAATGATTCAAAAAACGCCGGCAGTGGAGGCTTTCTTCAGGCTGGACGTGTTCAATCCCGCGCGCGGTTCATCATCAACGATATCATTCGACGGAGCGACAGCACTTGCCGCCCACAGGCACGGGAACGCTGCGCACGTTCTGCACTGAACGGTGGCGACACGGAGCTGCAGATTTCGGTCGCGCAGGAAACGCTATCTGCGACGATCGTATGACGAGATCGATGCCACGAATTGTGGCCCTCGTCGGCTGTCAATCTGGGAATTCCCTAGTTGCGTTGCACCATGCATCGGACCAGGATGCATCGCTACGGAAGTGCGGTCGCTCCGAAGGCAGGATTGAAGCGAAGCAGTTCATCCGCATGAGATGGGCTCTCGAACGGAGCGTACCATTTGCCGCAAGCACGCGACCTGCGCGCGATCGGCGCACCGGCCATCATGGCCGCAATGACAAGATTGGCGCACCAGCCGTCGGAAGCGATCGCCATCAACACGGCGGCATGATCCATCGCTTTACGGCGAGGCGCATCGGAGGAGGACACGTTCAACGGCAATGGTCGGCCGCTTGTCTTCGAAGAGCGATCCGGTCGGGGTTTGGGGGATTGAGATAGCCACGGTTGTTGAACAATGACCCTTGCCGCAAAGCCTGTCGTGCTGCTGGCTGGTGAGAACAGCTTCATCGGCCTGCTGAAATACATTGTCGAACAGGAGGGCTTTCATGGCGTCCTGGCTGACAATATGACGGATGTGATTTCGCTCGCCGAAGTCCGGCGGCCGCAACTGATCGCGCTCGACGACCTGCCACCACACGGCTCGGCGCTCGCGGTCCGGGAGAAGATCTACAGCAGCGCCAGAACCGGCCACATTCCGGTGATGGTTCTGCTGGCCGACACGACCAGCACCGATGACCTGGACACCCGGCATCTTGAACGCACCGACTACCTGCTCAAACCATTTTCTCCAAACGACTTCATCGTCCGGATGCACAGCCTGCTGCGCCCAACGCTGGAAAACCGGGCAAACGTTCTCAGCTTCGCCGACATCGTCGTGGAGCTCGATGCCCACCGCGTGTATCGTAACAAGAGCAGTGTCCATCTCAGCCGGGTCGAGTTTCAGCTCCTCAAGCATCTGGTCGGCAGCCCGCGAAAGGTCTTTTCGCGGGAAGAGCTGCTCATCGCCGTCTGGGGCCGCAACATTCACATCATCCCGCGCACGATCGATGTCCACATGAGCCGCATCCGCAGGGCATTGAGCCCGTGCGGCGAGCCGAGCTGCATTCGCACGGTTCGCGGCATCGGCTATTCGCTCGATTCCGAACCCGACACGCCGCCTGCCCCGCAGCAACCCGCCGATCAATAGAACGTCACGGCAGGCGGATACGATGCGGCTGGACCTGACGACGGCTCACGCACCGATGATATTGCAATGGAACGCGACGCCGACGGCTTGCGGGAGCGTGGTGCAATCGAGCTTGCCAAGAATGGAGTGCAGATAGATTCGCACCGCGCTTGGCGAAATGCCGAGATCGACTGCAATCTGCTTCGGGGTGCGGCCATTGCTGATCGCCTCCAGGCACTGCACTTCGCGAGTGGACAGGGGCGCCTTCGGCAACGTCAGGGAAAATCCTGCCAGGCGGATCGCCCGGTCATGGATGAGCTGCCCGATCATCTGGAGATCGCGCAGGCAGACGACACGCTGGGTCGTCCAGTCCTGTTCCGTGACATCCGAGGTCACGGAAAAAATCGCTCTCTCGCCATTCGCGCCGCGGATCGGCCACGACATCCCGCGACGTCCGACACCGTATCGCGTGGCTTCGGCGAAGAAGTGGCGCGCATCCACCGAACTGTGATCGACCTCCCGCCAGTCGATGGGCAGAAAACTGCGACGTCCGGCCTTGATGATCGGATCGATGCGCAAATAGTCGCGCTGCATGTACAGCGAGGTCCACTGCGGATCACAGGTCAGCAGCATGATCGGGCTTTCGCTCTCCACCCCGGGGATGCGGATCGCGTGATAGATGACGTTTGCCAGTCCATAGACCTCTCGAATGTTCTGCAAGGCCTGCTCGATGCCGGACAGCGTGTGGGCCGATGAAATCAGGTCCAGCAGCGCAACGAAACGATCAGGCATCAACGATCTCCTGGAGATCACTCCAGTCCCGGTCCGCACCATGGCGTTCACAGGTGGACAACATCGTTCCCGCATCCGACTTGGGATGTTCAAAGCCTCCCTGGAAATGACGTCGCGTTTCTGGGCCGAGCACGCTGTCGTTCGCAACCACCCTCCGGCGAGGGGCAACCTGCCGGCAGCCCGGCCTGCCGAAGCGTGCGCTGAACAGCCGGTTCGGCGTCACGATCTGCGCGCTTGTCAGCGCGCAGAAAATTCGGATCAAGCACCTCAAGATTTTCAATTTCTGGTTGAGCTATTAGCACTTTCTCTCGCGGGCAACAAGATCGCACGGGTCGCGTGACGGATACGCGCCGGCGCGCTGCTGCTCCATCAATCTTGTCCAAGGTTTGGCGAAGAAGTCCCGAGCCTGATCGCGACGCAATGATTACCACCGCAGGTGTTTCAGCGTCGCGGTCGGCCGCAGTGCCTGATCGGTGAGCCAGCGCGACAACAGATCATCGGCAATCTCGCCGTTTGCGCCGCTGTACTCGGGCGCATGAATACCACCGGCGATGAACACCGCAGGCAGGCCCATCGCGATCGCTCCACGGACATCGGTGCGCATGGCATCGCCGATCGCAAGAACGCGATCCGCACGGACCGCGCCACCCCGGATCTCGGCGGCCCGCGCCAGCGCGCGCTGGTAGATCGCACGATGGGGCTTGCCCATATGGATCACCTCGCCGCCGATCGCTTCAAAATGCTGTGCAAGAGCGCCTGCGCAATACACCTGCCGAGCGCCGCGGTGAACGATGATATCCGGATTGGCGCAGATCATGCGAAGCCCGCGCTGGCGCATGACTTCGAGGCGCTCGCGATAATCCTCCGGTGTCTCCCGCTCGTCGTGCACGAGACCGCTGCACACCACCCAGTCAGCTTCCGCCAGATCGACCAAGGATACATCCAACCCGGTGAAGATCGCCCGATCGCGCTCGGGACCGACATGATGCAGGCGGCGGCTCGACAACCCTGCGATTTCATCGCGGGTGACGTCTCCCGACGTGACGATGCCGTCGAAAGCATCTACAGCGACACCCAGCCCTTCGAGCTGGCGCTGCACCGACGCCGCCGGCCTCGGCGCGTTGGAGACGAGCAGCACCGATCCGCCCGTTTCACGGAAGCGGCGCAGCGCGGCGCTGGCCGCGACGAAAACGTCGACGCCATTGTGCAGGACGCCCCAGACATCGCACAGCACGAGATCGCACCCCGGGGCGAGTGCCCGGAGGCCTTCGGGATTTGGCACCACAACGTCACCACCTTCCATGATCGATCGACGACCACGCACGCCCGCATCCCGCAGCACTGGATGTAATCAGATCGGGCGCGGTGGCCGTGCGACGTTTCCGTAAAAGTCCGGCGACGCTTGTGCGCGTGCCCCCATGGCGACGGAGCTTTGCAACGCGGGGGGCCGCCGCCCCGGGGAGGTCGGATCGACAACAGCCGATTTGACAGCCAAGTCCACGACCTTTATTCTCATAAAATGGTCATTTATCCCGATATTCGGGATAAGAAACAAATGGGGGGACGATGCACCAGTTGGCACCGGATCAGGCCCGCCAGCAGCGGGCGAAAAAGCTGATGAACGCACCGGACGCGTTCGTCGATGACATGCTCGAGGGGCTCTGCGCCGCCTATCCGTCCCTTCGGCAGGACGGCCCGGGCGGTCGCGTGATCAGAACGCAGCACGCGCTGCGCCGGGACAAGGTCGGCGTGGTGTCGGGTGGCGGATCGGGCCACCTGCCGCTGTTTACCGGCTATGTCGGGCGCGGCCTGCTCGACGCCTGCGCGATCGGCGACGTGTTCGCAGGCCCGTCGGTCGAAGCATGCGCTGCGGCCATCCGCGCCGCCGACGGCGGCCGCGGCGTCCTGCGGCTGTACGGCAATTACGGCGGCGACCGCATGAACTTCGACCTTGCCGGCGACCTTCTCGAGGCGGAAGGCATCCGCACGACCACCGTTCTCGGCAGCGACGACATCGCCAGCGCATCCCCCGCCGAAAGCGGCAAGCGGCGCGGCGTCGCCGGCATCCTCTATGCTTACAAGCTTGCCGGCGCGATGGCCGACCGGGGCGCCGATCTCGACGAGGTCACCCGTATCGCCGCCAAGGCGGTGAGCCATGCCCGCACCATCGGCTGCGCGCTGTCGCCGTGCCAGATCCCCGGCGCGGCCGCGCCGACCTTCACCCTCGGCGACGACGAGATCGAAATGGGCATGGGCATCCACGGCGAGCCCGGTATCTGGCGCGCGGCGCTGCGCCCGGCGGATGCGATCGCCGACGAAATGGTCGAGCGGCTGCTGGGCGACCCGGCCCAAGTCCGATCGCACCGCATCTCGGTGATCGTGAACAGCCTCGGCGCCACGCCACTGGAGGAGCTTTTCATTCTCTACCGCCGCATCAAAGCGCAGTTCGCCGCAGCCGACATCGACGTCGTGCATTCCCTGGTCGGCCGCTGGGTCACGTCGATGGAGATGGCTGGCGTATCGCTCAGCCTGCTTTACCTCGACGACGAGCTGGAGCCGCTGCTCACAGCGCCCTGCGACTGCCCGTTCTGGAAGGTCTGACATGGGCATCACAGCTTCCACTGTCCGCGATGCCGTTCGTCGCGCCGCCACCGCTGCCCGCATGGCCGAGCATGAATTGAACACCGCCGACAGCAAGCTCGGCGACGGCGATACCGGGTTGATGCTGCGGCGGTTGCTGGAGCGCGTCAGTACGGCGCTTCCGGTCACGGAGGACGACATCGGCAGTGTCTTCCAGGCCTGCGGTGTCGCCAGTTCGAGCGCGACGGGATCGAGCCTCGGCACGCTCGGAACCATCGCGATGCTGACCCTCGCCAAGGCGACGCGCGGCCGGAGCGACATCCCCTGGACCGAGCTCGGCGCCCTGCTCGTGGGCGTGCGCGATGCAATGCTCGCGCGCGGCGGCGCCACCCTCGGCGACAAGACCGTCGTCGACACGCTGGACGCCGTGGCCGCGGCGGTGGACGGACTTGCCGACCGCGAGCACGTCGCACAGGCCGCAGTGGCTGCGGCGGCGCAAAGCCTCGCGACATTCCGGCCGCGCGCCAATCGCATCGGCCGCGCCCGGATGTTCGCGGACCGGAGCATCGGCCTCGACGACCCGGGCATGCTGGCGCTCACCCGGCTGATCGAAGGCCTGCACCAGCCTGATCCGGCGCAGGCCGGCTAACGAGAGCGAGGACTATCCGTGGCACGTGTTCAAGTCTGCGATGCGCGCAAGACGTTCGGCGCAACCCCCATTATTCGCGGTGTCTCGATCGACATCGCCGATGGCGAATTCGTCATTCTGGTCGGCCCTTCGGGCTGCGGCAAGTCGACCCTGCTGCGCATGGTGGCCGGCCTTGAATCCATCACCGACGGTGAAATCCGGATCGGCGAGCACATCGTCAACGATGTGCCTCCCAAGGAGCGCGACATCGCGATGGTGTTCCAGAACTACGCGCTCTACCCGCACAAGAGCGTCCGCGACAACATGGCGTTTTCGCTGAAACTCAAAGGCACGCCCAAGCCCGAAATCGAGGACCGCGTCGGCAAGGCCGCCGATATTCTCGGCCTCAGTCCGCTGCTCACGCGCTTTCCGCGCCAGCTCTCCGGCGGCCAGCGCCAGCGCGTCGCCATGGGCCGGGCTATCGTCCGCGACCCGCAGGTGTTCCTGTTCGACGAACCGCTGTCGAACCTCGATGCGAAGCTTCGCGTGCAGATGCGGACCGAGATCAAGGAGCTGCACCAGCGGCTGGGGACGACCACGATCTATGTGACCCACGACCAGATCGAGGCCATGACCATGGCGGACAGGATCGTGGTGATGCGTGAAGGGCGCATCGAGCAGATGGGCTCGCCACTGGAGCTGTACGACTGCCCCGAGAACCTGTTCGTGGCGAGCTTCATCGGCTCGCCCGCGATGAACCTGATCGAAGGACACATCGCCCAGGGCGGCGTCCCGGGTTTCGTCACCGAAAGGGGACTTGCGTTGCCGCTCAGGGAGGTGCCGGCGGGCGCCGGCGGACGGGCCGCCGTCTATGGCATCCGCCCGGAGCATTTCGTCATCGACGAGGCGCACGGCCAGCCGGCCGAGGTGATGGTGGTCGAGCCGACCGGCTCGGAAACCCAGGTGTTCGCGCGGATCGGCGGCGAGACCCTTGTGGTCCTGTTCCGCGAGCGCATGACCATCCGACCCGGCGACACGCTGCCCCTCGCTCCCAATCCCAATCTCATCCATCTGTTCGACGCGGACAGCGGCCGGCGCATTCGCTAGAGCGCTGCCCCACGGAGCGCCCCGGGCCTCGTGCACCTCGCGGCGCACGGTCTCCTGCACGCTGTCCATCACACAACCGCCGTCCGCACCTTGCCCGGTGCGGACGGCGGAAACGCATGTGCCGACGGTGACCGCCCGGACGTGGACGTCCGATCAGCCTATCCCTTGACCGCCCCCGCCATCACGCCGCGCAGGAAGTAACGCTGGACGCTGAGGAAGAGCACGACGACCGGCACCGTCGCCAGCGTGCCGATGGCCATGATCTCGCCCCAGCGGATATCGAACGACGTGATGAACTCCGCGATGCCGAGCGGAATCGTTTTCAGTTCGCTGCTCGAAATCATCACGCTCGCGAACAGGAACTCATTCCACGACAGAACGAACACGAATACCGCCACGGAGAAGATCCCGGGTAGCGCCAGCGGCAGAATGATGACGACGAAGGTATACATGAACGAGGCGCCGTCGACCCAGGCCGCTTCATCGATCTCCCGCGGGATGTTGCTGAAGAACGAGTTCAGCATCCACAGCGCGAACGGGAACGTGAGGATGCAGTGGCAGAGGATCAGCCCCAGCAAGGTGTCCGTAAGCCCCAGCGCGCTCACGATCATGTAGACCGGGATGAAGAGCACGACCGCGGGAAACAGGTAGCTGAGCAGACCGCCGAACAGGAACAGACGCTTGCCCGGAAACTGGAAGCGGGTGACGCTGTAGGCGGCGAGCGTGCTCATTGCCAGACAGATCGCAGTCGTCGCCACGGCGACGATCAGGCTGTTCCTGAACAGCGCGATGGTGTCCGAGCTGGCCAGAATATGCTGGTAGGACACGAGCGTCAGCTCGTTCGGCAGCAGCCGCGGCGGCCGGACGAACAGCTCCGACCCCGGCTTAAGCGAGGAGATGATCATCCAGAACAGCGGAAAGCCGATGAAGATCGTCAGCAGGCCTGCGGTGGCATAGGTCAATGTCCGCGCCACGAGATGTCGGGATGTCATGCGTTGTCCTGCCTCCGCAACAGCCACAAATACAAGGTGCTCAACACGATCAGAATGCCGGCGAGGACGACAGACAAAGCCGCGCCCGAACCGAACCGGAAGAAGCCCATGGCCTCCTCATAGATCCAGATCGGCCAATGCTGCGTCGCCCCGCCGGGACCCCCGCGGGTGATCAGCCAGATGATGTCGAAGAACGTCACGGTCCAGATCAGCCGCAGCACGAACATCACCTTGGTGATTGCGGCGAGATGCGGCAGCGTCACATAGCGAAACTCCTGCCAGGCGTTGGCGCCGTCGACCTGTGCAGCCTGATACTGCTCCTGGGGAATGCCTTGCAGGGCGGCCCAATAGGAGATCATCACGAAGGGGAAGCCGCGCCAGATGTTCGCCAGGATGACGCTGACGGTCGCTCCGAACGGAAGCGCCAGCGGCGACTGATCCGCCTGCAGGAGATGCGCCGACTGCAACACCGCGCTGACGATGCCGAACGATCCGTCGAGCAGCCACCGCCAGAACAGCGCCAGCGCGATCACCGGCACCACATAGGGCAGCAGCAGGATGGTGCGGATCAGCTTCATGCCCGGCAGGTTCTGATTGATGCACAATGCGGCCACCAGGCCGAGGCCGAACTGCCCGATCAGCGAGAAGAACGTCCAGACCAGGGTGTTCCAGGCAACGGTCCCGAGCTTGGGATCGCGCAGGATCATTCCGAAATTCTTCAACCCGACGAACGTCTCGTCATCGGCGACGAAATTGACGGAGAACAGGCTGAGGCGAAAGACGTCAAGGACGGGATAGACCACGAAAACGCAAAGGAAGACGACCGCCGGCAGCACGAACAGCAGGCCAGTGCGGGTCTCGTGGTTTCTGAGCCATTTCGCCTTGAGGGTCCGCAGGAATGTTGGACGCGACGGCGGCATGATGACCGTCGTCGATGCAAGGCTTCCAGGTGCATGCATCATCGCGCCAGCACCTCGAGCTGGAAGCGAAGCTGCTCGTCGATCTGATCCACGGCGGCCTCGACGGAGAGCTTGCCGAGGGCGGCATTCTGGATGGCGTCGCCGACGAACGAGGTGGCTTCGATCTGCCCGGTGATCGGACTGAGGCCGGCTTCGAGACCATAGCGATACCATGTCGGCATCACCTCGTTGAAGATGACGTCGAGCTGCGGCTTGAAACGCTTCACGGTGTCGTTCGCCTGGAACATGTCGCTGTGGAACGCGCTCTTGGTCGCCGGGATGGCGAAAATCGGCCGCGAGTTGGCGCGTTCGGCGACACGGCCGGGCTCGTAGAAGCAGCGCAGCAGCTTCTTCGACGCATCGACCTTGTCCGGCGTGGATTTGCCCACCAGGTAGTAGTAGCCGCCGCCCAGCGAGGCCACCGGCTTCTTGCCGGCGCTCGGCCCCGGGAACGGGAAGACATCGAACTTGTCGAGCATCTCCGGGTTCTGTTCTGCGGCCATCTGGACGACCGCTCCCCACTCATTGGCCATCGCCACCTGCCCCTTGATCAGCGCGGTGCGGTATTCGGCCCACGACCATTCGAGGCTCGCCGGCGGCGACGCCGCCTTGTAGAGCTCGATCATGAAGGCGAGCGCCTTCTGCGCCAACGGCTTCTGGCTGCCGAACACATACTCGCCGCTCGTCGGATCGAAGACGGTCCCGCCCGCCGAATAGAGAATCTGGAAGTAGGTCTGCGGCGCGACCAGCGAGCGTCCCATCGGGACGGCAAACCCGAAGCGCGCCTGTCCGCCGTCCGCTGCCGGCTGGTTCAACGCCTTGGCAGCCTGCAAAAGCTCGTCCCAGGATCGCGGCACCTTGAGGCCCGCTTTCGCAAACAGATCCTTGCGGTACCAGACCTCCTGGTGCAGCGCCCAGTCTGGAAGCCCCCAGATCTTGTCGTTCTTGCTGACCGCGTTGAGATAGGAGGCGATGAAATCGCTCCGGCCGAGTTCATCGACCAGATCGCTCACGGGCTCCAGCCCGCCCTTCGCCTGCATGAAGGCCACGGCGCCTTCCAGCGTATTCATGATGTTCGGTGCATCATTCTTGCGCATGGCGGTGATCAGGCGCGTGTACATCGACCCGAACGGCACGGTCTCGAATTTGACGGCAAGACCGGGCTGCTTCGCCGAGCATTCGGCGATCTGCTTCTGAATGACGTTGGCTTGCGACGCCGTCGTCAGATTGGTCCAGAAGCTGATCTCGACGGCCCCCGCGGGACCTGCGCCGACGAGACATCCGATCAACGCGGCGCCTGCGATGAGCGCCCCTGCAGACCGGCTCCTGTTTCCCAGGCGCTGTGTCACGCGGTCCATTGGCATGCGGTCGTCCTCCCTTTGACACATGTTTGACTTAGTTGTTAGTTATATCCCGCAATGTGGACCACAATCCCAATTTGTGTCAACAGTGCTATCGGCAATATGGCAAACTGGTGGAGGATGGCTTTGGCAACGATGATCGAGCCCGCTCGCGAGATCCCGCTGATCGACGGGTATGACGTCATCGTCGGCGGCGGGGGGACGGCTGGCGTGCTGGCCGCGGTCGCGGCCGCCCGCAGCGGCGCGCGCGTGCTGCTGCTGGAACGGGCCGGCTTTCTCGGCGGCCATATCGCCACCCAGCTGCTGGAGCACAGCGCCGGCTGGTTCGACGCGCTCGGCCAGCAGATCGTCGGCGGCCTGCCCGAGCGGCTTGTCGAGCGTCTCGTGGAGGCCGGCGCCTCGCCCGGACATGTGCGGGACGACACCGGCTACACCAAGTTCCGCGTCCCGGTGAACCATGAGGCCTACAAGTCGATCGTCACCGCATGGCTGGTCGAAGCCGGCGTCGAATTCCTGGTGTTCTCGCCGATCTGCGGCGTGCTGCGCGAAGGCAACGCCGTCACCGGCGTGATCGTCGAGAACAAGTCGGGCCGCACAGCCTTCTCGGCCAAGGTGGTCGTCGATTGCACCGGCGACGCCGATATCGCCGCCCTCGCCGGCGCCGAATTCCACTCCGATCCGGACAACGTCACTCAGCCGGTCAGCCTGCTGTTCAAGGTCGGCGGTGTCGATCACCGGGCGCTGCTCGACTATGTCGAAGCCAATCCGGCGGATTTCAAGCTCGGTCTTGATCCGCGTGAGCTGCGCGACCAGCCGTTCGTCAATCTCTGGGGCTTTGGTCAGTTGCTGAAGCAGGCGCAGGCGGACGGCGTGCTGTCGTTCGCTCGCAACGAGCTGCACTATGCCGGCGCGATCCAAGAGCGCGAGGCCGTGATCAACCTGACCCGTCATGCCGCCGATGCGACAAAGGCCGGCGAGCTCGCCCGGGCCGAACACGTGCTGCGGCAGCAGATCATGGAGGGCCTGCACTTTCTCCGTCGCTATGTCCCGGGGTGCGGCAACGTCTTTCTCTCGGCCACTGCCGCCTGCGTCGGTGTCCGCGAAAGTCGCCGGATCAAGGGGCGCTATACACTCACCGACGAGGACGTCCGCTCCGGCCAGCAGTTCGACGACGCGATCGCGCTCGGCGGCTTTCCCATCGACAGCCACGATTCGCGCGGCCCGAGCATGGACGGCGCCGAGCATGTGCGGCGGGCATACGGCATCCCCTATCGCGTGCTGGTGCCCAACACGATCGACCGCCTGCTGGTCGCCGGCCGCTGCATCTCCGCGGCCCGCAAGGCGCTGGCGAGCGCGCGCATCACCGGAACCTGCATGGCGATGGGCCAGGCGGCGGGACTGGCCGCGGCGATCGCGGCCCGCTCTCATCTCAGCACCCATCGGCTCGACGTCGGCGAGCTTCGGGGGGCCCTGGCCGAGCAGGGCGCCATTCTCTAGGTTCGGGAACAGACGGCAGGCGATCCACCGGATTCCAATCTCGTGTCCCGGATTGTGGACAATGTGCAAGCCGCTCCATTAAGCTGCCGCACCGCATTGCAACCGAGGTCGATCTCATCTTTGGTTCGCCGCGCCCCCGACCCGAGGAGCCCCATGGATACCGGAAGCCCACGCCCGAGCAGCACCGACAAGCCGGAACGCCCGTCCGGTCGGGCACAGCCAGCGGACGACACCAACAAGTCGATCGCCAAGATCATCCGGATCCTGGAATGCTTTTCGACCACGCATCGTTCGCTGTCGGTGGCTGAGATCAGTGAGCGATCGGGATATCCGCGCAGCACGGCCCATCGGCTGTGCGCCTCGCTGCGTGAGGGCGGGCTGCTCGACCAGGAGCGCCAGAGGGATCGCTATCGGCTCGGCCTGAAGCTGTTCCAGTTCGGCAACATCGCATTGTCCAACATGGATCTGCACCGCGAGGCACGGCCCTTCATCGAGCAGCTCGGGCGCCTCACCGGACAGCTGGTCCATCTCGCGGTGTTCGACGGCCATCAGGCGATCGTGATTCACCGTTCCGATCCGGCGGCCGGGCCGACACCGCTGACCTTTATCGAAACCGCGCCGATCCATTGCACCAGCGTCGGCAAGGCCATCCTCGCCTTTCAGCCGCCGGATATCGTCGACAAGCTGATCGGAAATGGCCTCCCCCGCTACACCGACACCACGATCACCGATGAGGACGCGTTGAAGGCCGACCTCGCCGCCATTCATGCGCGCGGCTATTCGCTGGATGAAGGCGAGCATCAGCCGGGCCTGCGCTGCATCGGCGCGCCGATCCATAACCACGACGGGCGGGTCTTTGCCGCGGTCAGCATCAGCGGCCCGGCCTGGAAAGTGCCGGCGACGGAGACCGACAACCTCGCCCGGATCGTCAAGCACACGGCCAACCAGATTTCAGCGGCGCTCTGACGCGTCCCGACGGGCGGCAACGAACGGCCGCTCGATCGCCGCCGCCGGCCGGGCCGTGTCCCGCCGGCGACGATGCCCCGAAGACCGATTCGCGAAGACGCTTCCCCGACGCGCGCCGCCGACGGTCGCACCATCTCCTATTACGCTGCGAAACAGGCACCGCTGCCCGGCGGCGTGTGCGCGCTGTCGCATGCCCGTGCCCTCATTTTGGTCAATCCCGAAATTCGGGATATAATTCCAATTGACAGGACAAACGATCGATGGAAAATTTGTGACGATCCCTCGCAGAGTTCCCTCTGCGCAGCCCGCAGCCCCTTCGGAGAAGGCAATGTCCAATCCCGTGCTGACGCGTCCCAAAGCATTCCTCCATGGTATTATTCCACCATTGACCATTCCATTCGATCAGAAGGGCGAGGTGATCTATTCCGCGCTCGGCGAGGTGGTCGATCAGGCGATCGACAACGGCGTCACCGGCATCGTCGTCGGCGGGAGCACGGGCGAAGGCCACACGCTGGATCGCGACGAATTCGCCAGGATCATGGAACGCAGCCATGAAGCGCTGCGCGGTCGCGGCGCCTTCGTCGCCGGGCTGATCGTCAACAGCACGCGTGAGGCGATCGAACGCGTGAAGCTGCTCAAGGGACTGAACATGACCGCCCTGCAGATCACTCCGGTGCACTATCTGTTCAAGCCCGATGCCGAACGGACGATCGAACACTTCCGGGCGATCTACGAGGAGACCGGCATCCCGATCCTCATCTACAACGTCATTCCCTGGAATTACCTCAGCGCCGACATGATGCTTCGGATCATGCGCGAGGTCCCGGGCGTGGTCGGCATGAAGCAGAGTTCCGGCGACCTCAAGTCGGTGTCCGATCTGCTCGGCGGCGCATCGGCCGACAATGTGGTGCTCACCGGCATCGACGCCCTGCTCTATCCGTCATTCGCGCTCGGCGCGCACGGCGCCATTACGGCGCTCACCGCCGCCGTTCCCGGCGTCTGCGTCCAGCTCTGGAAGCACGTTCAGAACGGCGATCATCCCGCCGCGCTCGATCTGCACCAGCGGCTCAACACGCTCTGGAATGCGCTGAGCCACGACAATCTGCCGGCCTGCGTCAAGTACATCCAGCACCGGCAGGGGCTGGGCCTGCATCTGCCCCGCGCGCCGATGCAGCCGGTCTCCGACCAGCAGAAGGCGGTGATCGATGCCGCGCTGGCCGGCCTCCCCATCACGCTGCGCCCGTCCCATTCCACGGTCCTCCACGACCTGAAGCGGCACAGCGCCTGACGCTGGCGTGCAACAGCGCATCGATCATGGAACGGGCGACTTGCCACGCCACGCCTGTGGCATGCGGCGGCGCCCGTTCTGCATCGGCCCGACGAGACCGTCCGCCCTGGTATCGATCTCCTCCGTCTGCGGCGGACACGGCTGAAGGCGGGGCGCGGCGTCATCGCCGCCAGGCATGGTCAACGCCTTATCCACCACTGCGGGCCCTGCGGTCTTCCGCTCACCGCCGAGCAGATAGAGACCCGAACCAATCACGATGAGCGCACCGAGCAGCGTCCATCGATCGGGAACGTCGCCGAAGACAACGAAGCCGAGCGCGATCATCCAGACGATCTCGGTATAGATGAACGGCGCCAGCACCAGCGCCGAGGCGCGACGGTGCGCGATGATCAGAAGCCAGTGGCCGATGGCGCCGAACGCCCCGATCGCGATCGCAACCGCCCAGACCAGCCATGAATCGGGCATCGTCCACACCTGCGGCATCACCGGCGCCAGCAGGACGACGCCGGCGACACCCGAATACACCATGGTGGTCTCGGACGAATCGCTGCCCGCCAGCACGCGGGTCGCGACGTTGTAGAACGCATAACAAAGCGCACCGGCAACCGACAGCAGCGCAACCGGATGCAGCCCGTTCAGGCCGGGCCGCGTCACCACCAGCACGCCGGCGAAGCCGACCACGATCGCCGTGATCTGCCGCACCCCCGGCCATTCGCCGAGCAGCGGCCCGGTCAGGAGCGCGACAAAGAACGGCGTCGCGAACATGATGGACATCGTTTCCGCCAACTGCAGGTGCTGCAGCGCGATGATGTTGAACGCCGTCGCCAGCAGCCCCATCAGAGACCGAAACAGCTGAAGACCCGGCCGCCGCGCGCGCAGGACGCCCGGCCGCGTCACCGGATTGAGGACGGCCAGCACCAGAATGACGCTGCCCAGATAGCGAATGAACGTCGTCTGCACCGGATCCATGACATGGTTGAGCCACTTTCCGCTGGCGTCGAGGCAGGCGAAATAGAACAGCGCCGCACACATCAGGGCGATGGCCACAAGGCGGTCGCGGTCGGGCATCGGCAGCGCACGTGCAGACCGATCATCGCTCGTGGTCGCCGACCCACGCAGAGGATCTGCCGCCGGAGCTAACGTCACCGCCTCGCGTCGCGACAACGATGCGTGCGGCCAACGCCGGCGAAGGATCGAGGCGATCTGAGGCATGAGGTCATCCACGTCGCGGTTCAACACCACGACAGTAGCCGCGCGCCGCCGGTCCCCGGATCAAGAGATCATGAAGTGATTGTGCAGATCATGTTGCGACACGGCGGCGGCCCGCCTTGGAAATGACATCGGAATTTTACCTCGCCGCAACAGCATCGCTGATAGCATCGGACACGCTCGCGACAGCGCTAGGCAGAGGTTGGCGTGGCATGCCGCCCGGCCGCTGCGGCTCATCGATCCCACACATGAAAACCATACACAGGGCATCCGCCATGCTGACCGGTTTCACCGCCCCCCTGACGCCGACAGGACGATCGTCTCTCATTCCCGCGCCGCCGTGGCACTACGCCGCGTGGATCTTCACCATCGAGTACGAACTCGATCCAGCCGTGGCGGGACGTTTCCTGCCGCCGGAGCTCGGGCGCGCGACGGGACTTGCCTCGATGAACTTCACCGAATGGCAGGTGACGTCGGACGGCTCCGAGCTGCAGGACCCCGCCTATGCACAATACAAGGAGAGCTTCGTCCTGATCGAGACCGAACTCGCCGACGGTTCGCATGCCAACTTCACACCCCTGATCTATGTCGACCAGGATCTTTCGATGATGCGCGGCTGGCTGCAGGGTCTGCCGAAGAAACTCGGCAGCGTCTGGATGACGCGCAGCTTCGGCCTCGATCATTTCGCGGCGGCTCCACTCCAGGCCGGTACCCGGCTCGGCGCGACGCTGGCGGTGAAGGACCGCCGCCTTGCAGAGGCGCGTTTGCGCCTGACCGGCGAGCCCGGCGACAAGCTGGGCTTCTTCAAGCTGCCGACTTACGGCCTTGTCGGTTTTGCCAATCTAATCGAGGACCCCACGCCGAGCCGGCCGCGCCTCGTCCGGCATATGTCAGAAGGCGCGGTGCATGGTCCGTATCATGCAGCGACCGCCGAGCTGCAGGTCTTCGAGAGCCCGCGCGACGAACTCTATGATCTGCGGCCGCACCGTATCACCCGCGCCGCCACCCACACCTTCGCCTGGACTGTCGCCAGGGTGTTCAATCCCACGGCCAGCGTCATCGAACGCGAGGCCATACCGGCCTGATCGCACTGCGCATATCCCGGATCAACGCAACACAGCCTGTGCGTGGCTTCCCGTCCCGGGAGGCCATGCACAGGATGCTGACGCTATTCTGATCGAATTTATCGCGTGAAGCGCGTGCGCACGGTCCCGCAACAATTCCTGTCGCAGGACCGCAGACAGCACCTGGGCTCAGGCCGGCCTGGCCTGGCGGCCTTCATCCAACACGGCCGCGCGTGGCAGCAGGCCCACGAAGCGAGCGGCCGAATCCTCGACCACCAGCACCTCGCAACCGCCGCGACGGAACAGTTGCATGGCCTCGAGCGCCGGCGCATCGTCGCGAACCGTCCCCCTCGGGCTCTCCATGTGCGCCTCCACCAGGATCGTCAGATCCGGCTGCGCGCCCCGCCCCAGGGCCTGTTCGACCGCCTCATTGGTCAGCACGCCGACTGGACGCGCGCGAGCGTCGAGAACCACTGCGACGCCGGAAACGCGGGCGCGGCGGCACATCGCCACCAATGCCTGGGCGAGCGTCGTGTCCGGCGACAACACCGGGATGCCCTCCAGCGGCCACATCAGATCGCGCACATGCATCAATTCCCGGCCAAGGCTGCCGCCGGGATGAAGACGCGCGAAATCCTGACGCGTGAAGCCGCGCCGCGCCAGCAGGATCAGCGCCAGCGCATCGCCCAGCGCCATCATCGCCGTGGTGCTGGTGGTCGGCGCCAATCCCAGCGAGCAGGCCTCCTGCATGACGCCGATATCGAGCACGATGTCGGCCGCCCGGGCGAGGGAGGAGCCGGAGCGACCGGTCATCACCGCGACAGCGGCCGGCAACGCCCGCACGGCCCGCACGACCTGCAGCAGCTCGGCCGTCTCCCCGGAATTCGACAGCGCCAGGAAGATGTCCCCGGGGCCGACGCGCCCGAGGCTGCCATGCATGGCATCGACAGGGTCGAGCACAATCGAGCGCGTGCCGGTCGAAGCCAGTGTCGCCGAGATCTTCTCGCCGACAATGAGCGACTTGCCGACCCCTGACACCACGACGGTGCCGGGTGCGGCCAGAATGCGATCGGCGAGGACGCAGATCTGGTCGTTGATGCGGCCGGACAGCGCATCGAGCGCCATGGCCTCATGGCGGATCACGTCCCGTGCATGCTCCAGCATCTGCTGCCGGCTGATGGGGCGGATCCGCGTCGCGGCGCTCAGCTGAGCAAGCGGCGGCGCGGCGCCGGGCGCGAGATGGAGCGGAGCGATCGGCTTTGGAGAAACGGAGGTCGGAGAAACGAGATTGCTCATCATCAATAACCTTTCCGCAAGCGTCAACAACCGTCGGCTGTTTGATGCGGAGCATACCCCGGGCCACGCTGCGTCCTGCATCATCTTTCCATAAAGCAACTGCATCCGTTTCTTGACGGCGGTATGCGCGGCAGTGTGACTTCCACGCATCGCACCGTGTCGTGAGGCGTGAACGCCTGCGCATGACGGCAACCAAAGCTTTGCAAAACGTTGTTCGAAGCAAGGCTCAAGTTGCCACATCCTCGCCTGATAGTGCCGCGCGTCGACAACGCCACATTCTCCGGCAACCAGCGGATGACATTCAGATGCCCGAGCAACGCGTGATCACCATCGGACGTAGCGCTGTCGGCAACGAGCTGCCGATCACCCTGATCGCCGGTCCCTGCGCCATCGAGAGCCGCGCTCATGCGCTCGAGACCGCGCATGCGCTGGTGGAGATGACGGGTCGGCTTCGCCTCAAGCTGATCTACAAGAGCTCGTTCGACAAGGCGAACCGGACCAGTCTGGACGGCGCACGCGGGCTCGGCATGGCGGAAGGGCTCGCCATTCTCGCCGAGGTCCGCGAGACCTGCGGCTGCCCGGTGCTGACCGACGTCCACGCACCGGAGCAGTGCGCGCCGGCCGCCGCCCATGTC
Source organism: Bradyrhizobium sp. 2TAF24 (assembly GCF_052115025.1). Classification (NCBI taxonomy): domain Bacteria; kingdom Pseudomonadati; phylum Pseudomonadota; class Alphaproteobacteria; order Hyphomicrobiales; family Nitrobacteraceae; genus Bradyrhizobium; species Bradyrhizobium sp. 2TAF24. Next base: position 40,832 of record NZ_JBFRFW010000003.1, read on the forward strand.
GACGTCCTGCAGATTCCGGCTTTCCTCTGCCGCCAGACCGATCTCCTGATCGCGGCCGCGAAAACCGGTCGGCCGGTGAACGTCAAGAAAGGTCAGTTCCTTGCACCGTGGGACATGATCAATGTCGCCCACAAGCTGGCGCAATCGGGCAATTCCGACATCCTGCTCTGCGAGCGCGGCGCGAGCTTCGGATACAACACCCTGGTCTCCGACATGCGGGCACTTCCAATCCTCGCGCGCACCGGCTTTCCCGTCGTGTTCGATGCCACCCATTCCGTCCAGCAACCGGGCGGCCAGGGCGCGCGCTCCGGCGGCCAGCGCGAGTTCGTCGAGGTGCTGGCGCGGGCCGCGATCGCCATTGGCGTGGCGGCGGTGTTCATCGAGACCCACCAGAACCCCGATGCGGCGCCGAGCGACGGGCCGAACATGGTCCCGCTGCAGGCGCTGCCGCAGCTGCTGGAAACACTGATCGCCTTCGACGAGCTTGCCAAACGCAATCCCTGCAGGCTCCCGGCCGATGCCGCGTGATCAACGACGCGGCTCAACGCGCAGGGAATGTCATTCCGCGCGCGATATGGAGCGCTTTCAAGCGAAGAGGATACCGGTTCGCAGAAAACGCATCACGAACGCGCGAAACGCCGGCGGCGGCAACGGATCAAACAGCAACAAGCGCCAGCCGTGCGTGAACATCCGCCTTGCCGCTGCAGCGGGAGGTTCGCAGTTCCGCTCTGAATGGAAAAAAATGGCGCGCCACCCCCACCGAGCATTTCATGCTGACGGCTCGCTGATGCGATCGGGCCCCGGCTACCATGCGTATCGCACCATACCCCTTCCGGCATAGGATCTGGTGACGTTGGAGAACTCGCCGTCGAAGGTGGCGACCGCCGACCAGCCGTTCATCCACTTCATCTCGGCTGACGCCGTGGTCAGCGCGGAGTCGCTCGCCAGCCGCGCGCCGTTGACGACGAAGCTCGCGCCGGGCAGCGCCTGGAAGGTGGCGGCGATGGCGCGGTCCGGATTGAAATCGTGCGCCCAGGCGAAGCGGCCGCGCAGCGTCAGCACGCCGCTCGACACGGCGAGCGATTTGTCGGTCCGGAATCCCAGTTCGCTTCGGCTGTCGGTCACGCTCTTCGCGGCATAGGCGAGCGCAAAGGCCGGCGTGCCTGGCATGGCCTGCTCGGCATAGGCCGGCAGCGCGAAGATCGTGGCCTGGCCGGCGGCGTAGGGCGTGATGCCGATGCCGCCGGTCCACGGCGCGAGGAAGCGATAGCCGCCTTCGAGGCGGCCGCTCCACGCATTGGCATTGAAGGCGGCACGCAACCGATCGACGCCGGCGATGGTCACGGTGCGGTCGGTGCTGATGTCTTGCCAGCCATAGGCGAGCGCGCTCGAGAGGTAGAACGGCCCGTCGCTGTGCCTGACATAGCCACCGGCCTGGAACAGGTCGGAGCGGCCCGACCCAAAGCCGTTGACGGCAAAGCTGGTGCCGCCGCCGGCCAGCGCAAAACCGATGAGCGTGTTGGGCCCGAGCAAATAGTCGGCGCCGACGGCGGTGCCGTAGATGCGGCTGGTGCTGCCGTTGGTGCCAGCCACCGTGTTGCCGGCGGTGGATTGCGCGCCGCCAAAACCGGCGCCCCACACGCTCCAGCGCTGCAAGGCTGAGGGCGGTGCCTTGGTCAGCATCGCAAACGCATCGTCGCGCATGGGCGCGGCATAAGCGCTCCCGGCAAAGCCGGGCGCGCCAGACGCTGTGCCGTCGCCGCCGTTGCGCGCGATGAAGGGATCGGTGAGCAGGCCCATGAACTGGCCCATGGCGTCGAAGGTCGCTTGCTGCGAAGCGGTTGCGGTCTCACCCGAGGCCTGGGCGAGCCCAAGCGCGGTCAGCGCGCTGTAGATGATAGGAATGCCGCCGTTGCTGTTGAAGTAGTTGGTGATGGCGGCGCCGACGCCTTGCTGGTTGCCGCCGAGCCCGCTGCCCGGCGGCGGAACGAAGCTCAACACCAGATTGAGATAGGCATGGGTCGCGTCGTAGCTCAGTGTCGTGCGCAGGTTCGACGGCAGATTGGTCTCGGCCACCGCGCCGAATGTGCCGGAAACGCCGCCCTTCGCGGTCAGGATCGTGTATTGCCTTGTGATGTAGCTGCCGGGCGCGAAGACGGCGCTGACGGTCGCGCCGCCGAGCGTTGCCGTGCCGCCCACACTGACAAAGGACGCCGTCGCGGGACTGAACTGGACGAAATAGAACGCGCCCGACTGAAACGCGAGATTGCCCGAGACCGCGAGCGAGGGGCCGGCGGTGCCGTTGCCGCCCAGCAGCGCGCCGCCGCTGTTGACCGTCGTGTTGCCGACGGTGCCGGTGCCCATCAGCAGGCCACCGCTGTTCACCGAGGTGAGCAAGGAGGACGCGATCGAACCGCCCACGCTCAGGATGCCGCCGTTCACCGTCGTCGCGCCGGTATAGGTGTTGACGCCGGACAGCGTCAGCGCGCCCGTCCCGATCTTCACCAGCGCCCCGCCGGTGGAGCACGCGCTGCCGCTCGCGCCGCAGTCGCTGATCACGCCGCTCACCTCTTGGCTGAGATTGTTGCCGCCGACGGTGAGCTCCCGCGCGCCCAGATAAAAATTGCCAGCGCCCGCAATCGAACCGGCGCTCAGCTTGCCGTCCCCGGCAGGTCCCACCGATCTCGAAAAATCAACCGTGCCGCCGGCAGCATTGGTGATGGCCGCGTTGCCTGCCGTGCTGGTGGCGAAGAAGTACAGGAAGCCGCCGTTGTTGGTGATGGTAGCGTTGCTGGCCGTGCTGGTGCCGGAGAAAGTCAACCGGGCGTCGCCCCCATTGTTGGTGATGGCGGCGCTTCCGGCCGTGCTGGCGTTGGAGAAATCCATTGCGCCGTAGTTGGTGATGGTGGCGCTGCCGGCCGTGCTGCCGTTGCGGAACGAGACCCCCCCGGGATCCCCCCACCATCACCTCCCCCATCGCCATGGTTGGTGATGTGGGCACTGCCGGCAGTACTGGTGTTGTAGAAATTCAAGTAACCGTCGGTGATAGCCGCGTTGCCCGCCGAGCTGGTGTTGTAGAAATTCACGTCACCGGTAGTGGAGGTGATGGCCGCGCTGCCGGCCGTGCTGCTGTTGCGGAAATTAACGCTGACCCCGTTGAGGATGGTGGCACTGCCGCCGTTGATGGCGATGCCTGCACCATTGAAATTCAACAACTGGCCGTTGGCGAACGTGTAATTTCCCGCCCCGGCGTTGAAGGTCCAGCCGCCGACGTTCGTTCGGTTGGCTTCATCGTTGGAGGGGATTGACAGGCTGGTGATGTGCGATGCGCCGAAGGTGGCGGTACCTGACGGCACTGCGCCGCCGCTCCAGTTGCGGAAGCTGTCGTAAACGCCGCTGACGGGAGCAGCGAGCCAGGTCGCATCCTGGGCCGCCGCCGGCAAGCTGGCCCAGACGGGCGCTGTCGCGGCCAACAGCGCCGCACGCAACGGCCTGCCGCAGACGCCGCGCAGCCCGACACAATGATAACGCGCACCGACCATCTTCCGCCCCCGACCTCGAACGCCCGCGCGCCTGTCCGGCATCGCAGTCCGCCTTCGGCCCGACTCCCCACATCAACCTCGGCCAATCCTGCCATAGCGGGGCGGCAAGGTCCCGCGATTGCGGCCAGGACATTCTGAAATTTTTCTGATATTTGCCGCGCCCCGCGCGCTTGCGCACATTTTCAGGGTTTCTTCGGCGGTGCGCACGGTTGCCCGAAAGCTGAACCCGCGCAGCAATGAGAGCATCACGCCACGCGCGATGCAGCGCGTCTTCGGTTAGCGAAGCGCGGGTCCGCAGTCCTGTTCTCAATCGTAGAGAATTGGCGCTCCCTAGGGGAATCGAACCCCTGTTTCAGCCTTGAGAGGGCCAAATAATGGATCCGCCTTCGTCCGTCATCGTTCGCCAGTATTCAATAATTTCAATAGCTTAAGCGTCCACAATACGGTACTGTTCGCCCATATACATTGTCGGATATTCGACGGATATTCGACGTAAAACTCCGCGGCGAAAGCTATGTCGAAGACGCTCACCGAGGCTCAGATCACGACGGCTAAGGCGCGCTCCCGGCTCGAGCTTGGCGTGCATTGGCGTCGCCTCGATGCCGAAGCCCATCTGGGCTATCGCAAAGGAAAACGGGGTGGCGTTTGGCTTGTCCGCTGGCGCAATCACCACGAAGGCGGCAATTACAAACAGGCGCCAATTGGCATCACCAATGACATCAATGACAAGCTCGCCGACGGAATTCTAACCTTTGAACAGGCCGTCAGAACGGCTCGGGAGGCGGTAGCTCGAGCCAGAACAGAAGCCGCGGCACAGGCGGCGGGCCCGGCGCCCACCGTGCGATCGGCCGTAGAAGCCTACGTCAAGGATCGAGATACTCGAGAAAGACGCCGAACAGGTCGCGACGTCCAATCCGACGCCGGTACGAAGCTTCGGCGCTACCTCCTTGGTCAGGAAAAGCGCGGCAATCAGGAAGCTATGGACGCTGCTCCTCTCGCATCGGTGCATCTGCATGCCTTGAATGAAGCCGACTTGATAGCTTGGCGTGAGGGTTTACCGGCGGACTTAAAGGTCACTACCAAGCAGCGGTTCGTCAATGACCTCAAGGCCGCACTAAATGCCGCGTGGCCGCGGCTTTCCGCAGATCGGAAGAAACTAAACCCGGCGTTCCTCGCCATTGTGAAGGCCGGCTTTAAAGCCGAGCGGGTCGATGATGATGATGACCTGTCGGTCGCTCGGGATAACCAGATTCTCACGGATGAGAAAGTTGGCGCGATCCTTCAGGCTGCGTGTGAAGTCGATCAGGAGCAAGGATTCGATGGCGATCTATATCGTATCATCGTATGTCTGGCCGCGACGGGCGCGCGGTATGCCCAGGTCAGGCGAATGCGCGTAGGCGACGCCCAGGTTTCTGCACGGCGTCTGATGCTGCCGGGTTCCTACAAAGGGCGTGGCGGCAACAGCGGCTCAGACCCGGTTCCAGTGGGTGACGACGTGGTTGAGGTGCTTTTGCCTGCAATCGCCGGGCGGCCAAGCGAGGCACCTCTTTTCGAGCGATGGATCCATGAACAGGAGCCGGGGGGTATCGCGTGGAAGAAGTCTGAACGCGGTCCGTGGAAAAGAGCCGAACTTGCACGTCCGTGGAAGGCCATTCGCGAGCGCGCCGGTATGCCGGAGGTGATTCCCTATGCTTTGCGGCACTCGAGCATCGTGCGCGGTCTCCGAAAAGGCTTGCCCATCCAACAGGTCGCTAAACTGCACAACACCTCAGTCAAAATGATCGAACGGCGCTACGCGAAATACATTGCGACGGCCTTGGAAGACCTCGCAAGGGCGGCAGTCGTGCCCCTGGTACCGCGGAGCGATGGAAACGTGGTGTCAATGCGGAAACGCGCGTAAGGATCATCCTGCCGTCTTGATCGAATTCGTTCGTCGGATGGTGCCCGTAGCCCCCTTGCATCACTAGCAGTGCGTTCGCCTTGCGAGCTGTCGGGGGTTCGAGTCAGTAGACCGCTACAGCGCGAAACCCACTTTTGAGAATAGTGGGGGACGCATGGTAGCGGGGGAGCGTTTCCATCGAAGCCCCCCGGCAAATCCCTGCCGTTTTCGGTGTTCGCGGCCAAGAAAGCGGTGCTCGCTGGCTAGACTAGGCAGGCCCTTCCGCTTCTCCAAGGCTCTTGGACATTGGAAGAAAGGCACGGAGTGGGCTACCAGCCAAAGGACGACATCATCAACGTTCCGTAGGGGCTCATCGAGCTCCGTTAGGGATTCATTTGATATATGGAGCCATAGGGGTTGCGCCGGGCTACTCTTCTCGGCAGCTACTGCTTTGGCTTCATTTCGACCTTTCCAGATCTCAGTTCCCAGTCATTTCCGTTGCGGGTCAAAACACTATAGTAGAAGGTTTTGCCTTTTTCCTTTTTTGGCTCCTCACCTGCTTGCCCCCCAGAAGAACCGGTAAGTCCCATTGAAATCCAGTTGACCATGGATTGAAACTTCGAGATGCCCGCGTTCCACTTGCGTATCTCTGAAGCCTCTTCGCGCATTTTCTCAGCCAGCTCCATTGTCGCCTTCGAGTCTTCCTGCATGTCGCTACCGATCTCGGCCAGCTTGACCGCACTCGTCCCTGGGACGGCGGAGGCGTCGAGCCCGTTGGCGCTGCCGACATGCTGTGCGAAAATGGCATTTGCAAAAAGCTTGGATTCGTTGAAGTCCTTCAGATCTTTCTCAGAACTCTTGATAACCTGATCCAGCCGGTCGGCGGCGCGCTCTGCGGCCTCTTGGCGCTTCGCAAGCGCCGGCAAAAGCTCGGTCTCGAAATCCGCCCAGCTCAACCCGACGCTTCGACCTGTCAACCTGGAGTAAAACTCTATTGTCGGGCTCGATGCCAGTTTTCCAATTTTGTCGCTGAGTTTGCCGGCAACTTCCGTCGTGTCCTTGTACGTTGAAGCAAGACCTTTTAGGTCATCACGCGCTTTCTTCAGCTGAGCGATTTCTTCTTCCCTCGCTCGCCCTGCCCTGTCGAGACGCTGCAGCTCATCACTTGCTCCCGTCAACGTCCCGCGACCCTTGCCGCCACTTGCGATCTTTTCGATGGCCTCTTTGTTGTTCAGGGCCGGAAGCGGCTTTGGCACCACACGGTTCAGTTCAAGGGTGTTGGTCTCCAGCTGCTTGAGCGAAGCCTCATCCATCATCGATTTTGGCAGCGCTCGCTCGACATTTTCATTCAACTTGTCCAGCGCCAGCCGGAATGCAGTGGCATTCGGAGCGACGGCCTTGATGATGCCAAATATCGTATTCGTTGCTAGTTCAGTAAATTCATCCGCAGCGAACGAGGGCGCGGACCAGCTTACTGCCAGAATGGCAAGCATCCCTAGGGATAGGCGCTTCATCGAGTTCATCCTTGCCGGTCATACAGGGCGGTCACTCTCTGCAGATCGTCCTCCGCAACGTGCTGCAGAGCCAAAATCCTGGCCTCCAATCCTACGAGGGCTGAATACCCCTGCAGATACCCTTGAAATAGACCAAACGCCTGCGGCGATCCGTGAACATTGTCTGCAACCTCGACACAGCCATCCATTTTTGTTCGAGGTTCGGCCGATGTTTCGCGATCATTCCAATCCGATTGTTTCCGGACCATTCTGGACCAACTATCGGCCCTCCACGTATCGCTCGGCTTCATCGAAACTTGGAAGGCTCGCCTCCCGCCGTAAGCCCTCAAAGAAACAACGTCGTATTGCACCGTTTCGAGTGATCGCGTCTCTCGGACATCGCTTAAGAACCCCGAAACGTGAGTACCAGCTCCGCTGGGATTGACGTCGCGCAAGACTTCGTGATGCGTTACAGATGAAGCAACGCTGCTCATCAAGCACAAAGACTTTGGGTTAGATGCGCTTCTATTTTCATCTTGATCTGGGACAGGCTGGCTGTAGTCCTTCGGGAGAAGTTTCGCGAACGGCTGGGATGCGATTTCCGCGGTTCTGAGCTTGTACTTTTCGTTTATGAGCGGAAGCCGCGTCTTGATGCCGCCGTCGCCTGTCATCGTTTGGAGAGAACTCCGGATATTGAACAGCACCGTTTTGAAGCGCTCGGAATCGGTATCGGAGGCGCGGCGCTTTGTTCGACTGCTATCGTAACGATCAATCAGCGCTGCCGCGTTTACAAGATGATTGGCTGCGATGGTAATGCCCGGCGGCCGGGTCGTCGCAGCGATGGCCGCAAACAGACTATTCGAAAGATCGTACAGCTTTTTCCGGTCTTCTTGAAGACCTGCAAGAGCCTCCTTGTCTTGCGGACGACGGCTTAGGGCAGAAATGTTGTCTGCAACGCTCTTGAACCTGCTCTGCGCTTCGATGACTTGCGTCAAAGTGATTGTCTCGGACGGAATCTCAGTGATGTATCGCTGAACGTTGTCAAGCGTCTCGTTCATCGCCTGGAGCGCAGCGAACATCTCCAGCTGATTCCGAAGTATCAGGTCGAGCTTTAGATTGATGGCGCCCAGTTCGAGCTGCATGTCGCCCGAACGCTTCATGAACTCAAGTGATTGATTTATGAGGCTAAAGACGGGGACACCGCCACTTCCCTCAGCTCGGGCGGGCTGATGGAGCCAAAGGGGACTTCCGAGCGCCAACAGAGAGCCGCCCCCAAGCAAATGAATAAACGTGCGACGCCTCATTGGTGCTTTACTCCCCCGGAAAGCAATTCCTCGATGCAAGACACAAAGCTCTTATCAGTGAGTTTGGCCGCTCGCGCCAAAAGTTCAAGTCGGCGTCGGTGAAATTTCTCGATGAACGGTTTTTAATGTTGTGATGCAGTGTTGCGACGGCGCCCCGGCTATCCTTCGACCAGGAGAATGTCTTCGTTCGGTTAGCCGCGCAAATTTGCATTCTGTCTGGAATGTCTGTTGGAGGTCACTAAGGGACGTCAGCGCCCGTCCGCACCAATGTCCACTTGATCCCAAGAGCAGTCCATCCGATCGGGTGGGATTGTGAAGGCTCTACGTTCAGTCGACTTCTATCTGAGCGTTGCGGGCCTCCCTCAATAGCTGGCCAGCAGAGGTTTACGCCTTGCGATTTCTTGGGCCTGGACAGGCGAGAATCGAAATTAGGCTGGCTGCTCGCCGACCATCGAGAGCAGCGACGCCTGCGCCTCGGCATAGGCCTTGTCACCGGGATGGCGTGGCTTGGCCGGCGGGGGATTGAACGTGACATCCGGAAGCGGCAGCGGGTTGCGGCCGTTGAGGTAAAGCTCGATCAGCGCTTCGTGGAGCACGTGCAGGAATCCGAACATGCGCTTCATCTCGTCGATGTTGGTCTTCGCGAGGAACGGATCGATCTCGGAGACACCCCGCTTATTATGCGCAAGGTGGTCTCGGACCTCACCGTAGACGGGCTCATAGATCTTGCGCCACGCCCTCACCTCCTTCCGCAGCTCGCGCACGTCGTCGATGACGGTGTCGTGCCGGTCCTTGACGTAGTCGGCGGCCTGCTGAGGCGTGATGACTTCTCCCTTGCGCTTGCGCAGGGCGTCCCGGCCGAGCTCCGGCAGGTTCTGCTCGACGGCCTTCAGCAGGAGGTCGACGTTGTGCGCGGACTTCTGATCGAAGATGCGGCCAAGCCAGATGAAGGTCGACACCAACAGGGCGTGGTTCGTCGTCAGCCAGAACATGGAATTGCGGTTCACGGCCGCGAGGACATCAGGGCGCTCGGCGAGCAGATCGCGGATTCCGAGGTAAGCGAAGAAGGTCTGCTGGGCCGCCTCTTCCTCCTTCCGGAAGGTCTCGATCTCCTCCTGGATGTCGGGCGGCGTCGGCGGAACGTAGGGCTTCTTTTCGTTCATCTTCGGAGCGCACCATTCAATCCGACGGCCCTGCAGATTTCTGCGAGGTTCGAGTGCATGACGATCTCAATACTGGCTAATCGGCGGCAACGGCTGGCCGAGGAAGACCATCCAGGCGTCGAAAACATTCTGCAGGATTGACGACAGAGCGCGCCGGTCGCCGTCGTTGGTCGCGACCACGATCTGCTCGACGCCGCCATACTTGCCTTCGCCCCAGCGGCATTGCCCGAATCCGAAGTCGCCCGGAGCGATGTCGTTCGACACGTCAATGCGGCCGGTCCGTGGGCGGTGGTGCTTGAAGGCGACGGTGCGCAACGGAGCCGAGGGTCGCGAGCTCGCCACGGCCCGGTGGGGAATGCCATCGTCATCGAAGGCGCTGATGGACGCCACCAAGAAACGAGCCGAAAAACTGCAAGCCAAGGGCAAGGCAGTGGATTTCAAGGAATTGCTCAGAATGGAGCCGGACGGCGGTACGACCAACATCCGCAATGTGAAGAGCAAGCACTGGACGCGATGGCTGGGGACCGAAAATCGCTGCATAGTGCCGTTCAACTCGTTCAGCGAGTTCAACAAGGCCGAGGGCGGCGACATCTGGTTCGCGCTCGACGAGAGCCGTCCCCTCGCCTGCTTCGCCGGCATCTGGACCAACTGGACGTCTGTCCGGAAGGTCAAGGAAGGCGAGACCACCAACGACCTCTACGCGTTCCTCACGACGGAGCCGAACGCCGAGGTCCGCGCCATCCACCCGAAAGCGATGCCGGTCATCCTGACAACACCAGAAGAAGTCGAGACCTGGATGACGGCTCCACCGGACGAGGCCCTGAAGCTGCAGCGGCCTCTACCGGATGAGACACTTCGGATCATCGCCCAGGGCGTCAAGGAAGATCCGGTGAGGCCAGCAACCTGATCATTGAGGCCGACGAGCAGGCGAGGCCCTCGTCCGTCATCGCAAGACTCATCGACGTCGACATAGACGCCTTCCATGCGTCCGTCGAACAACATGACAATCCGGATCTCCGTGGCAAAATTACCAGGTTCATTTTTGCTCCACGGGGACGTTCAACTCGGGGCGAGGCACGCGAGCGGGTTTAGGCCATTCCTTCAACTTCAGACTGTCAGATATGACAAGATCTTCGATCGGCGGGATTGGCTTTCCCGGATGTGACCGGATCAACTCTTTCCTTTTTTCCAACCGCTTCACTTCTAAAGTCAGCACATCATCGAGTTGAATGGGAAAAACATAAAGATCTACGAAAGGCTTGGCGTCGTTGCCCAATTGCCCCGCATGCGCGAGCTCCAAGACTCGGTAGTGCGCCGCAGCGCGCGAGAGATAAGGCTGCACCTTTGCGTTCACCATCTTCGCGTTGGCCGCGATGAATTCTCTCAAGGTCTTTGCGTTGGCAACGATCTCCGTCACGAGCGTTTTCTCTCCTTGAGGGAGATTGTTCAGCCATTCGCGGTCGAACAAGCTTTCGAGCAACAGAAAGCGCTGCGAGTCGGCCTGTCGGGCTCTAAGATCTCGGGATAAGAGGCGATTCACATCGGACATGCGCATGAACGGGCCGAAAAATCCATCAAGTTGCGCCTGAATTTCGTTGACCTCGCCGTCATTGGCTTTTTGCCAGATGCTCGCTTCCGTATTGGCCAGCGACGCCTTCAGCGTCCGCGAGCTGATCAAGGAGCTAACAATGAGTGCTACGATGCCCGTAATAGCCGTGATCAGCGCAAAGTAATCCTTCGGCTCCCACCCGCCGGTTGCCGGCGCCGCCGCGGGCGATGCCGGTGCTGCGTTGGCCCCAGTTGCCACGAGGAGCGAAAAAATATCGGCACCAGTCATCGTTCACCTCCACGAGCCCAGCCGCGACGCACCTTGTAGTGATGGGCATACAATCAATTTGCGACGCCGAACTGAACAGCTCACCACAATAAGTTCGCTTTTTGTTCCAGTCTCAAGCTAATGTCAACCGGGATGTAGAATGATGGGTCCCGGCTACACTGAGCGGCAATGCCAGGTCTGTGAACCTTCGGGCGCGAACATCCTCGATCTTGAGCATGGCGGATATGGACATTTCAGCACCATGCGACTGCGGCGATCCCGATTGCCCGGGCGGCGTGCCTGTACGACACCCGTTCGGGATCTCGGTCGACATGGTCTCCGACGACTTCGCCGGAGCGGAACTCTATCTCACCGTGCGAACAACGTCGTGGGATTTCGACGGTGAGCGCACAGATCTGCACGATGTCTTCAGCCTGCTTTGGGCAGCCATGCTGCGTGCCCGAGAGGTGGCTTCAGGCCGACTCGTGACAGTGTTGAATGGGTTCTCTGGAATTGATAGCGAGATTTACGCTCGTCTCATCCGTCTCGATCAACCCGGCACGCTGCCGAGCGGCATGAGAGCACAGGCGCTAGCTTTAGCAGCTGAATCCTTTGATGTCGGCAATCTTATAACTGATGCGTTTGGTCAACCAAGCGGTGACAGTGCGAGCGACGATATTGACCTGGATTCGCCTGAACCGCAGTGGATAAAGAACGTTCGCCGACGCTATCGGCTGGCGGAATTCAAAGACAATGAAGTTCGCCAACGCGCCTATCCCAAATGGATCTATTTCGGGTCGACCAAGCGCGGCATCAGCGCTGTACAGATCGACGAAAGCGCAGCGACCACGTTGAAGGCGGCTCTCTCGGTATTTCAATCAACGTCAGTTCCCGGTGTGAACGCACGACTTTATCGTTCGCAACGCATCCGCAATGCCGCAGAAGATAAGGCTCTGGCGCAACTCAATTGGCTCGTGGGCGAAATAGACGGCTCGTCGCGCCCTCCACTTGTCATCCCTGTGGATTCTCATCTGATTGGGATCGGTGAGCGGAGTTTGGCAGCCGTCCGCTCATGGAGTGGGCGAGACAACTATGATGCCGCACGCGACGAACTCAACACAAGGCGAGCCAACGAAGCCAGGCTCCTCTTTGATGATAACATCTGCCGGTGGGCGGACGTTATCGACGACGGCCGCTTCGAGCTGCTTGTCTATGATCTGCTCGCCGTGGAGAGAGGCGTGCACCGTGTTCGTCAGGTAGGAGCGAGCCGCGAACCCGACGGCGGTCGAGACCTCTTAGTCGAGTGGTCTACCGCGCCGGATCGCGGTGGCAATACCTGGAAGGAAAAGACAGGCCTGAAGATTTCGGCCGTTCGAAACATAATCGTACAGGTCAAGATTCGCCAAAGAGCGGTCAACAAGGGGGATCTCTCTGACCTACGCGACACCCTTGAGCACTATCGCAGCGACGGGCTTCTTGTCGTCGGATATCCCCGCTTAACTGTCCCCTTGATGGACCACCTCGATGCATTACGCCGTAGAGGCGATTGGTGGGTCGACTGGTGGAGCCGGAGCGAGTTGGAAGAACGGATGCGCCGTCATCCTGAGATCGCGGCTCGCTATCCCGATATTGTCACGCTGACTCCATCACAGGCTTGAATAGTTTCTCCGCGTTCATCGTGGTCAGACCGTATCGCAACGGCATCTGGGATCAGCCCTGCTTTGGATCCGTTGGCCCCGCGGCCTCCGGCTTCGCGCCCACAGGGCCGTCAGGTTCAGCAGCTGGTGCTGCGGCAGGCGTACCGGCCAGCGCAGTTGGGAGTGATACGGCATCGGTGATCACGAGGACCAAGGCTGCGAGCTTGGGATCGACCTTGATGTTGGTCGCGGGATTCCTGGCGATTTGCGCGATCGTGATCTGTTCGATTACACCGCCCTGGTTTGGAATCGCCGCCTTGATGGGGGCATAGCCCGTCTTATCGTTGCGCGGGACCAGAAGTCCCTTCTGAAGGTCCGAGGACAGCGTTTTCGCCTTCTGCAGCTGCGCGAGCACCGGCCTCGTCTTCACATCCAGGTTTTCGGGCGGCATAGCGTCGATCTTTGCGAGCAGCTCGTCGATGGCCGCCTCCGTCAAGATCAATCTCGTTTGCTCCTTGCCTTCCTCGTCACGACCGACATAGCAGACGCCACCTTCTCGGGCGGCCACTTCGAGATCGTACTTCTTCAGCCCTTCCGGCGAATTGTAGTGGGCTTCGACCTGGACCGCGAAGGTGCCGGGCATATGCGCGACGAGACCAATGCGTCCCATTTCGGCGAGCAGGCGTTGCTGCAATTCGAGCGCATGCGCTTCCCTGAGCCGCAGATGGAGACCGTACCGACCGTCGGCTGAGAGCATCGCACGGATCTGCTCATGCGTGAGAGTAACAATATCCTTTGCGTCCCACCGAAGGAACACGCGCTTGTCTCCTGGCAGCTTCATTATGGGCGTCTTGAAGCTGGTCGCCCCGTAGGTCCACGATTTCGGTGAGATCTCGGTCACGGTGCCGCTCAGCAGCAACACGCGCTTCGCACCTTCTTTGCGCACGAGATCGCATGCCGCCGTCATGACGACGTAGGCGTCTGGCGGCTCGCCGGGTGCAGCTCCGTCGAGAAGATCCTTCCTGATCAGGACATCGCCGAAGCCAACTGGATTCTCGTCGACCGTCGTCTTGACCTTCAGGCGCTTGGGATTCTGCCAGATCGTCCTGAAGACCAAATCTTGAAGGTCGGTGGTTCCCGCGATGTGTGGTGCCGGGTATTGCGATGGATCGATCTCGTTCAACGCTTGCGCCGCGTCGATCGTAGGCTCGTCTCCCTCGATTTCGTGGGCCAGAACGCGATCGAAAACGTCGAGCATGTAGCTGCCGAGCGGCTGCCCCTCATAGGCCAGCAGGACGTCCCTGATCTGGGCGTAGTCGGAGAGGTCGAGCCGGCCGATGCCGTGCAGGAATCGCTTCGAGGCCTGCTCCAGTCCGGTCTTCCACCCGTAGACGAATCTCGCGACGCGGAGCGCATCGGCTCGATGCGTCGCGAGCCGCTCCAGCGTCGTTTCAAGCGTGCGCCCTTCCAAAAGCGGTGCCTTCCGATAAGCGCGGAACAAGGCGCCCAGGAGACCCGCACCGTCACGAAAGCGCTCCTTCTTGTCGCCCAACAGCTCGCTTCTGGACATCAGCACCACACAAGGCGGCTCTTTCTCGTGTCCCTGCAGCATCGGCGCAAGAGCGGCGAGCGAAAGGTCGATATCGCCCTCTTGCTGGGTCGCACCGAGAAAGAGATCCACGAATACGAGTGGCACGCCAATCGCCTCTTGCGGAGGGACGCGCCCGGACTGGATGACGTCGAGGCCAGCGGCCTTCAGCCGCGCCTCCAGATCGTCGAGATATTTCCGGTCGGTTGCGATCGCTTGGCGATAGCCCTGGAAAAGCGGATCCCGCAATGCGGCGGGAAGTTTACCTTCCGCTCCCCACACGGCTGCAACGAATTGATCGGACAGCTGAAGCTGCTCAGGCTGCATGTCCGGATAGGCAGGGAATATCTCGGCCAGCGCCGCTTCTGAGGGATTTGCGTCAGCCCAAAAGGTCGACCATATCTCCTGTCCGTCGAGATCTGACGCCTTGGGCACTTTGTCGTAGGCGTCGTCAATGACCACCGCGGATTTGATTCCGCTGCTTTCGAGGAGTTCTTTGAGCACGGTCATTTCACCACCGCGCTTTCCGACAGCTCCAGGATGAATTCATGAAGCCGGCCGGTTTCTCGATCGGGCTTATCCGAAAGCGTCAACGTGGCACCAAGGCTTTTTGCATGATCGCGGGCGACGAATAGCCCGAGCCCGCGCCGCTTTCCTCTTTCCTTCAGCGACCAGAACGGGCGGAAGACTCGTTCGATGTTTTCCGGAGCGATACCGGGTCCATTGTCCGAGATGGTCAAGGTTGGAGGGTCCTCTTCGAGCGTGATGTTCAGTCGCGGCGCATAGTCGGTCTGTCGCTTGGCACGGGTTTCCATCCAGTACATCGAGTTGATCACGAGATTCTGAACGATCTGGACCACCATGCCTTTTACCAACCTGACGCGGACGGGATGCTTGGGATGCTTGAAGGAAGGCTTGATCGCGTGTCGCCGGAACTTGGCAGCATGCCCGTCGAGCACTTCCTGCACGAGATCGACCAGATCAAAGGTTTCGGACCGCTGGCGACCGGACACGCTCAATTCGTCGAGAACGCGCAGCCGCTTCGTGACGGTCTTCATCTCGGCCCGCAGCGTTTCGAGCTGGGATCGCACTTCAGTCGGAAATTCTTGGCCGTGAAGGCGCTCGAGAACGCCGAGCGCGCTCTCGGCGGCGCGGGCCAATTCATGGGCGACCGATTCGACCATGAGGCCGACGCCCGCCATGTCGATCATCTGTCGGCTGTCCTCCTCGACCTGTTCGATCTTCATTTGCGCGCGCGAAGACAAATCTCGGAATTCGTTGAAGGCGTGCTGTAGCGCGTCGAAGGATTCGCGCTCTTCCTTCGGAATGAGCTGACGCACCTTGGTCAGCGCATTTTTCGCGCGCGTTTCCAGGGTGTCGATATCGGCCTTCAGATCGTCGAGCTCGATCGGTGCCTTCTTGTATTTGCGGTCAGTCTCCCTGAAGAAATCCCAGAGCATATCCCGTATGACGTGCTGCAGGATTCCAATCAGTGCCCGCTCTTCGTCGGTGCGCCTCAATCCCTCGCGATTGGTCTGATCGACCAGTTTCGGGTTCTTGGCGCGCGCTATGCGCACATGACCGACGAACTGTGCCTTGTTCAGAACGTAGCCGGGCCGGCTCAAGGCCTTGCGGTCCAGGCCCAGCCAATCATCCTCTTCATTTCCATACGGGAAGACGCGGAAGTCGTCCCTGAAGAGCATGATGCCGGACCAGTTTCGCTGCAGGTCTCGGACTTCCTTCTGATTGCCCAGCTGATCGATTCCACCGAGGAGCCGCCGGTTGTACCAGTACGCCTCGAAGTCGAATGGACCGAGCGTCTGCAGCGCGGACGCGGGAAGCTCGTGCGATGCGTCCTGCAAGAGATCTGCAAGCTCCTGCGACGAGCGTGAGACGTCGTCAATCTCCTTGGGGTGGGGATACCCCAGGCGTACGGCCTCCATATGAACGCTGAGCACGCCGCCTGAGAACTTCCCAGAGAATTTGGCGTGGGCATTTTCGAGCAGCAGACGATTCATGACCGGAATCGTCACCCGCGTACCATTCCAGACGAGCGCAATGCGCTTGCGCTTGCGGACATCGACGAACGGATCCGTCAGGCGCGCGAACTCGAGCCGGGCCATCTCCTCGACGCGCTTCTCGGTCCAATCCTCCGTGAGATCGCCGATCACAAGCGTCGTTCCGCTAAAAGCAGCGTCGCTCTTGATTTCACCCTTTTTGGCTTCAACGTCGATATCTTCGACTCGTGCCTCGATGTCCGCGAACTTATTCCAGTCCACCTCGAGCACGTTGAATCGGCGATCGTTTGAACGAGCTGTCACGACGGTGAGGCGATTGCCTAGCCGCATCGACGACAGGCGGCCGATGCCTTTTTCGCCCAGATAGGGCGACGTTCCGCCTGCACCGAGCGCCTTTTCCACTTCGCGTTTGCGGGAGGGGGTGCCGATGGTCAGGAAATTTTCGACGAGCTCGTCGAGCGACATGCCGCTTCCGGTATCCGCGACTTCGATCGTATTGCCGGCGGCATATGCCTCGTCGAGGGCAGCGAGGAATTCCCGCAGAGATGTGGCTTTGTCGACGATCGAATTGAAAGCGTCGACCGACTTCTTGCCCGCGGCTGGGTCGAGCGCTTTGCTGACGGCAACCTTCAGGTCCGCGAGCATGCCTGCCAATGCAGCCTTGCCCGGCTTCGGCTCCTTGCCAGCCACCGCCAGATTCCCCGAAGCCTTGCTCCGCAATCGCAGATAAGCGTTCCGCCGGAGCACGACATTGAATGAGATGGTCGCGCCTGTCTTCGAACCCGCATCGAACGCATTCTTGATAAGCTCATAGAATGCGATGATGTCCGAACTGATCAGTTCGGATCCGAGCTCCAGAACAGCGCGGGCGTTGACGCGAAAGCTCAAACAATTCCCCCTAAAGCGAAGCCAGATCGCTTTTCAGTCGATCCTGCTCACCCCAAAACGCGCCGATAGCGAAGCACTTCGCCGGTCGGTTCCATTCTATATCGGTCCGGAAAGTAATACTGAAGCCAGGCGGCCAGGATTTCCCACATCTCCTCCGTGGCATACGGGGCGGTGCCGCCGGCAGCAGCTATCAACTCGACGGCCTTTGCCGCATCCAGCCCGGTCTCGGCCTCGCGCTCGATGAGCCTGACCAGGGGCATTTGGTTGAGAGCGCCGGACATGACGCGGTAGAACTGGATCTCGCTCAGCCCTTCGCCGACCTCAAGGCATGAGATGTCCGCACGTGCCGCCTCAAACGCGGATTCCACCATCCTGCGGCGCGCATTCACCGGATCGGAATATACGTCCCAGAGCTTCTCCGGCGACGGGCAGGTTGGCAACCAAGATGCCGACAGACCGCCGATCTCGGCTGCCAGCGGTCGGGGGTCGAAGCCCGACTTCATCAAGAGATCGACCTGACGTCGGATCTCGTCCCTGTAGCGCGCATCTGCCGGCATCGACGTCGCCAATAGCCTCTGCTCGAGAGCGCGCAGATCGGCATCGGGGCCGTCCGCCGTTCGCAGGATCTCGATGTTCGACGGCGCCCTCCATCCGAGCGCCCTTCCGGTCAGGTTGGCCGAACCGAGCCGGTAGCTCTGATCGAACCGGTAGAGCTTGGCGTGCAGCATGTTGTTCAGGAACAGCCGCGTGCCGGGGCGCACTGAGACCAGATCGAATACTTCGAGGTCGCTCACGCCGGCAGCGACCTCCGCCGGGATCCATCGCGTTACCATGTCGACTCGGACATCCGGGGACAGTTCGCCGAAGATGCGTTCAACCACCTCGGCCTTGACGAACGGCGCGATCAGGCAAGACTCTGAGCGCGCCGTGCGGGCCGCTTCGAGCAGCATATCCCCGAGGGCCAACGATCAATCCTCGCGTTCGTCGGTGAGGAAGTCGCGCGCCATCCGACCCCAATCCTGGCGCATCCGTCTGATCCTTTCGCGGTTTGGCACGTCTTCGAGCTCCTGGCGTGCCCACGCGGCGAACAGCATCTTGATGGTATCCGACGCGTTGATGATCCGGTTGACGAGATCCTTTTCGGTCGCCTGTGTCGTGTCAGCGTCGAGCGTCTTGATCAGAAGATTGTAGGCCGGATGAGACCTGTTGAAGACGATCTCCGTGACGCCACCTGGCTTTGATTCGACTGCGAAGAAGGCATCCATGTCGCTGGCGGCTTCGACGAAGATGACCTTGCGGCGACGCAGCAGGACGGCCGCAGCGATTTCCTTTGCGACGTCTTCCTCGTACTTCTTCTCCTTAACGAGGTCTTCGACGAGTTGGTCCTGCGCCGCGTCGTTGAACACTTCCGCATCACTGGGAGCCGTATGGCCGGCATCGGCGCGTTCCTTGAACTTGGTGGACGCCCTGTCCTCGACGTTGGTGTCGTCGTGTCGCTTTCCCGGCCCGCGGCGTCCCTTGCCTTGATCGGCGATCGCGTTGCGCAAGGTCGAAAGGGTCTTCTCGATGTAGCGTACAATTTCGATCAACGGTACACGATGGTCGCCCTCCTCAGTGAGCCGCCGCTTGAAGTCGACATAGGATTCGTTCGGCTCGGCCTCCGTCTGCCATTCGAAATTGACCATATGCGAGAAGGTGGTCGCGGCTTGTTTGTTGTTGGTGACGCCGAATATCTCATCAAGCTCGGGCGGGAACTCGACTTCAAGCCCCCACCAGCGTTCCCGCGGGTCGTAGCTATTGGTCCAGGATGGATCGAGGTCCAGCTCACGGCCGGCGCGCACTATCGAGACGCCAATGTTCTTGGCTGCGTGCTTGCCGTAATCCTTAGCTCCTCGATCGGTGCCGTCGGCGGGCAGCGTCGCGGGTGTGGCCCAGGACGCCCTGACGTGAACGATGTGAGTTTTGCTCCCAAACTCGATGTGGAATTCCTCGTCCCGCTCGCCAAACCTCTGGAACATCGCAGTGGTGTCGAAGGGTGCGGGAGTTGCCGAAGGTGCACTCAAGTACAATGGATCGTTTACTTGAGCATCCTGCTCCTTCACGACCCGGCCGCCTTCAGCCGCGCACAGGCGTAGCCGCAACGAGCCGTCCGCGATGAATTTGCGGTAGATGCGTCCCACAAGCATCCCGGTGTTTTCCAGGGTGTGCTTCGCGCCCTTCCAGGTCAACCTTTCTTCGTCGAACTTGCTCCAGACGACGAGCGTGCCGGTCGTCTCGAGCCCGACCGACAGCGACCGCCACTCGGCCGGCACCGGATCCAGGACGGGCTCCGGAATCATCTGCATGCTGCCCGCTTCGATCTCGTCGACGTCGAGGTAGCACCGCACGGCGTTGGCCGGTCCCCGCTGCCAGGTCCAAACATCGACCCGCCTGCCTTGCGAGATCGAAGCGTTGGGAAGCCCGATCCCGAAGCGTCCTATTCCCGACCGGTCGTCGAGATGGGTCCCGTAGCCGAATTGCAGTGCGTGGCGCAGGAGATCGGGCGTCATGCCGGTGCCGTTGTCGAGGACGCCGATGCTCTTGACGCGCCTGCGCCGTCGTTCTCCGACTTGGATCATCTCCTCGTTGCAGATCAGCTCGACAACGGAAGCCGTGGCCTGCACCGAGTTGTCGATCAGCTCGGCGAGTGCATATGCCGTGTTACGGTATCCGCTGTCGCGCATCGCCTTGATGGCGAGCTCCGCCGGAATGATGTAGCTGTCCTTAGGAAGTTGCTTCGCCCCGACCCCCATTGCCCCACACGTCCTCCCAATTGACGAAAGCGTCAGCCACGCTTCCAAAGCCCGGTAGATCGGTATCGACCACCGTCACGATCTCGGCCGTCGCATTTCCGCCCGCGGCCGGACCCCGGATGGCCCTTCCGACCATCTGGCTGTACAGGACAAGCGATTTGGTCGGTCTGGCGATCACTGCCGCGCTCGTGTTAGGCGCGTCAAATCCGGTCGTCAGCACACCGTAGTTGCAGACGACCTGCGGCTCAACTCCATTGCCCTTGAACCTCCGTAGTATACGCTCCCGAGAGGCGCGGTCTGTCGAGGCCGTAACCACGTGGGATTCGGTGCCTCGAAGTGTCAGGATCGAGGACAGCAGATGGGCGTGGGCGACGGAGGCCGCGAAAACGATTATGCGGCGGTGCCGCTTCGCCAGATCCTCAATGGTGTTGAGTACCTGCACGTTGCGGCGATGGTTCTCGCCCAGGCGGGCGATTTCGTCCGATTCCTCCGCGTAGGCCTGCTTTCCCTTGTGCTCGTCCGCCGCAATTTCCAGGACGCGGAAAGTCGGGCGGGCGAGAAAGCCCCGGTCGATGAGGAAGTCAACGGCATTGTCGTAGCCCCCGACCTCGATCGTGATCTTCCTGTTGTCGAAGAATGACGCCAGCTCCGCGTCTTTAGCAATGTCCGACCAGGTGCGGCCTGGAGTGGCCGTTAACCCCAAGAGGGCATTGGCGGGCCTCTTCTCTGAGATGAACGAGATGAGCGCCCGGTAAGTGGGAGCAATGGCCTGGTGCGCCTCATCGACCACTGTAAGCGTCGCGCGGTCGCCCAAGCGCAGGATCATGTTCGGATCCCGACGGTACAAAGCGTACAATTTGGCAAAGCCTGCAACCAGGAAACCGGATCGGGCGTGCGAGAGGTCGGGTTCGTAGTCCCCCCAGTAGCGGTAGACCGTCGCCGCGGACCGGCCGCGCGAGGACCACGCTCTTTCAAATTCGGAGGCTGCTTGTTCGAGAAGTTCCGAGCTTTGAGCAAGCCAAACCACGAGACGATCGCCGGCGCGATTATGCCACTCGCACACCAGGTGCATCGCGGTCCTGGTCTTACCCGCCCCCGTCGGCATGTGGACGAGAGCCTTGTGAGGATGCTCCAGGAGGGCATCACGAGCCCGATCGGCCACGGACAATTGGTGCGCGAACAGAGGATAGGCCGGGTCGACCGTCCGTTCGGCCGATTCCTCGCCGCCGGGCGCGCGCTCCGGCACGACGACGCCGAAGAATTCGAGCAGGTGGTCGCCCACGCCCTTTTGGCGCACGATGGCTGATAACCGGTCGAAGACGCGGTTTCCTGCCGCACGCAGTCCCAACTTCTCGGCGAGCTCCGTCGCCTTCGCGAGCGGCAGCATCGCGATCAGCCGATCGCGCGATACCGGATCGCGCAGCATTTGCCACGGTTCGGCCAAGTGCAGGGCGAGAGCGACGAGATTGTCCTTGGTGAGCAATTCCGGACTCATGATGGCGACGACGCCCAAGGTCGCCTCGCCCACAAAATCCCGCAGCGCAGTTTCAGGCGCTCGCTCCAGCAGCTCTCGGATCGAAATGCCGGGGACGGAGACCATCCTTACGGTTCACTTATGGCAGACGACGCAGGAGCCCGCGTCCGCATAGAGCTCCTCGATTTCCGGCGACGCATTAGGACGAAGCGGATTTGGCGGCACCGATCTGCGCATCTTTTCAATTCGCTTCTCGTGGTCGGCGCGGATTGCCGCGACGCGCTCCGGCCGAATCAGTTCGGCGAGCGATTCGCCCTGGCTCCAGGTGAAGGGCGAGCCGTTTTCCAGTGCCGTCTTCTCGTAGGCCTGTGCCTCTTCGAACCGGTCGGGATGCCGCTCGTTCAGACGGACCCATTCAATCTTTTGCTGGAAGAAGCAGAAGGTGCATCCACTGCGGGAGCGCCATTCGTAATACTTGGGTAATCCAAGCCCAGAGCCGTCCAGGATCTCCGTGACGCCTGCTTTGGCGATGCCCGCTTCCTTGAACGGCAGCTTCACGACAAGATTGTCGAAGGTCGAGGTGTATCCGTCCCGGAAGTCCTCGTCCGCTCGGATGGCCACATAACTCACCACCTTCGTTCCAGCCTCTAGCATAGGCCTGACCCAGGCCTCGAACGGCCTGATCTTCAGCATGCGGGTGCACCAGCGGGTCCGCACCGAAGGCAGGAAGCTCTTGTAGCGCTTAAGCCAGAAGTCGAAGTCCCGGTCTGGATTGAGGCGGACAATCGGCTTGCCGAGAATTCCTTCGAGCTTGTCGAGAAACGCGTAGACCTCCGGCAACTCCTTGCCGGTATCCGTGAAGAAGTATTCCATATCGATTTCGGGATGGAATTGCCGCATGTAGACGGCGAGCGCTGCGCTATCCCGCCCTCCCGACAATCCCAGCACGTGCCGCTCGGTCATGCCTTCGCTCCCACCTTCGGCTCGGCCGACGGTCGATCGGAAGGCTCGGCCATATAGCGCGCACTGATCTCGGCGAGAGCCGCAAGGATGATGTTCTTCCGCTGCTTCGAGGCCGACTTCATGGCCTGCTCGACGGTGGCGATGACCTCGCGTACCGCCTGTGCGTCATGGTCAGATACCGCGAATTCGTGCGAGCGGGTGTCCTTTCTATCGCCCATACCAACGACCACGGCCATCGCATGGCGCTTGGGCTTCCGCCCGTTCACGATAGCAAGCGCCTCGAGCCGGATGAACCGCTGCGCAAAGGCGACGATCTCGACGCGCGCGCGATCGAGATCTGCGTCGGTCCAATCCTTCGCCGGTTTATGCGCGGCAAGGCTCGCGATGCTTTCGATATCGACCTTGTCGCCGAGTGGCTGCGCCAACCGCAGGACGAATGCATCGAGATCGAAATCGCCTGATATTTTCTTGACGTTCTCAGCCCTGTCCCGGAGGACGTCTGCGGCATCTGCGACGCCATCCATGTCGAGTTCATGCAGCATGAGCACCAGAAGCTCGTCGAGCATGCCCTGATAGCGGCCTTTGAGCACACGTACCGCAGCGCCGATCCGCGCGATCACCTCTCGGATGCGTTTTCCGTCACTCGTGGAGTCCTCGCCCAAAAACAGCTTCGGAAGCTCATCGAACAGGAGCGTATTCGGATCCGAGGCATGGCGGAGGATGTCGCGGATCGGCAACACCTCAGCGTCGAGCCGCGATGTCCGTCTGGTCCACGGCTCCAAGGCGTCGAAGCTTGCGACCAGAGCCCGGGCGACATCGAGCGGAGAAGTCGAAGCCACCGCGTCCGCCCCCTCGAGTTCGATCAGCACGTCGCGCACCCCGTCGAGGAGCTTGCGGCCCGCGGCGGGAATTTCCAGCCAACGGACCTGGATGTCCTTTGGATCGTTGATGAGCAGGTCGGCATCGTAGTCGGTCCAAAGCGGCTGGAACACGTGCTGCCTGTAGTAGGCCAAGTGATCGCGCCGCGATAGCGCGTATGCAAGGCCCAGCACCGCGTGGACGCCGTCCTTGATGCCAAACGGTGGATCGCGCCAGACGTCGAAGATCTCGCCGAGCGTCACAACCCGCTGCGCGTTCTTGCGCAGAAAATCGTCGGTCGCGCTCCACAACGGCGCCAGTTCCGCTGGATCAATGTCGTCGGTACCAGGAACGACGTACTTCCACTTTCTCCCCACCCGCCTGTATAGCTCGGTCTTTTCCAGCAGAGAGATGAACAGTCCCGCCTCGGCGGGCAGGCCCGTCATTCCGAGACGCTCGATACCCTCGCTCGCCACCATCGCCTTCAACAGCGTGTTCTTGGCGGTGTTGGCATTCGAAGACGGCGACACCCTGATCAGGAGTTCGTTGAAAAGCTTCGGAGCGGAGCCGTACCGGTCATCGGCTAGGTCAGAGGCGAGCGAGCTGAGGTCGGCCGCCGAGAGGCGCTTGTTCGCGCCTCCTCTGCGCACCCACACGGCGGAGTCCAACACCAGACGGAGAACGTTTTCGAGCTGGCTTTGCGCAGACGAAAGCCGCGCGGTCACTTCGCGTTTTGCCACCGGGTCGCCGTGGAGCTCGGGCCGCTCCTCGTTGATGCGTTCGAGTGCAAGTGCTTCCTTTGCGGCGTCCAATACCGCCGTCGCGTTAGGCGAAACCCCGATCAGGACATCGTTGTCTGCCGACAACGCCTGCCGCGCCGCAGCGATAACAATTTCCACGGACTCGTTTGCGGTCGGTATCGGCAGCAGCAACAGCCCCATCGCGCCCTTACCAACCTTGTAGCGCTCGACCCGGCTTTTGAGCTCGGAAGCCGGCACGACGTCGAGGTCGAACCAACGCAAGGATCCGGTCTCGTGATAATGACGTTTGGCGACGACCGGCTGGAATGAGGCGAGCGAGCGCAGCGATGTGAAGTCGGGCTGGAGCTGTTCCGATAACGCCTTTTCGAGCGCGGCCTCGATATCGAAATCGCTGCCCGCATAGACCCCGTAGGCACTGAGATGCTTTCGGAAGACGATCAATGAACGGATCGCGAGATCATCGAGCGCGGCGCGTATATCGGTTTCGGAAGCACCCGGTATGCAGTTCGATAGCAACGTCTTGGTTGCGGCGATCCCGGACCGCTCGCGGAAGAGTTCGATGACCGCGATCGCCTTTACGAGATCGACATGGAGGCGCTCACCCTGCGCCGCTTCGCAGCGCTCGACGACTTCGACCGCCGAGGACCACCGGTGCCCGTCGGGGGACGCTAGGATGGAAGGCTCGAGATTGGAACGAAGGTAGTTCCAGAGGCGAGGAACATCGTAGGTGTCGCCGTCGTCGGACGAGCGCAGGAATTCCTGGAAACCGTACGGTTCGGCCGAGTTTAGAAAGCCGAACATGCTGCGTTGGTTCTGCCCGAAGCGGCGGCGCGAGATTGGGCCCAGCAGCGCAGTCACAATCGGATGCAACGGCAGACACTTCGCCAGCGCGCTACCGATCTTGCCGGCATCGCCACGCCTCGAATTCGCGATGGACTCCGCGACCGCCCTGATCGATTTGGACCTATCGGGACCGGAGCCGTCCATCTGGATCGCCCTGGCGAGCAGTTCGAGCTGCTCTTCGCCGGCAGTATCTACGAGAAGATCGATGTATCGACCCTGCACCTTCGACCACTCGTCGCGCTGCTCGCGCGACAGGCGCTGGGCATATTCCTCAAACGCCTGGTGGAGGATGCCGATCACGACAAGACGGCCGCCGCTCCTGCTCGCGATCTCAGCCACCTGCTGGAAGAAGAAAATGTCGGTATTCTCGCCGACCACACCCTCTAGAAATTTCCCCATTTCGTCGAGAACGAGGATGAGCCCACCCCGCGTCCGCGGCTCCTCCTTGGCCACTTCGGACAGAGCCTCGAGCACCTTTGCCTCGGTCCACTCGCCCCGCGGGCGCCGATAAAGCTTCGCCGTCGCGAGAGCTTCGCCAACTGCGGCGACGGGCGAACCGCGCCGGCCGACGATAGGCAGCATCCGCCAACCCTTCGACAGCGGCGGCAAAGACTTCCACAATTGATCGGCAGGCTTCTTGCCGATGATCTCGGCCGCGCGGGCCCTGCGCTTCGTATCCCCGCCCAAAATCGCATTGAGGGCGACGACAAGACTGGACTTCCCGCTTCCATAAGGACCCGTCCAAGTAAACGCCGAGTGCCCAGTTTCCGCAACGTGGCGCCCCATCGTTAGGAGTGTCTGGACCGCGGACTGCGGGCACAGAAACCCCTCCAGCGCGCGCGGATCTTCGAGATCGGTGTCGATCCGAATAGCCCTCTGGAAGCGCGGCGCGACGTGAACCCTTTCGGAAAGCGTCATCAGCCCATCTCCCCCTGCCGGCTCTTCTTGTAGGACGCTTTGATCAGCGAGTTGAGAGCGCGACCATCGAAATCCCCTCCGCGAACAACCTGACGAAGACCGGCCGTCTCGGACCACCGGAAGAGACCGTCAGATTGATCCTCTAGTTTGACGAGACGATCGGCTAGGCCCGCCTCGTCGAGCAGGAAGACGCGGCCGGGCGAACCCGGCTCGTGCGCAATCATCTCGAAAGACAGCGTCCGGGTCGAACCAACCCGCTCCCAGAAGGAGTTTAACGCCAAGGCGAAGACGCTTGCGGGAAGCGTAGGCTTCGGACCACGCGCGAACTGATAGTCGTCGCGCCGCCCGATCGTCCGGATGAGGCCCAACTCGGCAAGAGGGGACTCGAGCGCATCTTCTGGAGCCCCAACGAGAGAAGCCGCCGTCGACGAGTACGTCCGGAGGAAGCATTCAACGTCGCGGCGCACCGTCGTCTCGGACGCTTTGGGCCATCCGCGCGCCGCGGCGAGCTTGAGGAGCCCTTGGATCAGGTCATCACGCCTGAAGGTCTGCGCGCCGAAATGGTTGAACGCCCAGAACCACGTCGTCTTGGTCGCGCGACCGCAAAGCTTCCAGTGGAGCAGCCACATGGTGGCATGATGCTCCATGAAGGGATCTTGCCCCGACGGACCGAAAATCAACTTCCCGAAGGCGGTCGGCCTGACGCAGTCACCCTCATCCTCGATGATCTCGGTGACGGTCGCCCAATGCCGTATGGAGGCGACCATATTCTTGCCCACGCCGAACCTTGCGATTGCATCGTCGGCAAGAAACACGGTACGCTTGTTGTTGGGCTCGTCCGCCGTCTCCAACGTGGCATCGATGGCTTTTTTCAGCCATCCGTATCGTAATGGGAAGGTCTCGTGACCGGAAAACTGCGAACGGTAGTCTTCCTCGAACAGCGGACTTTTCACGGACCCGGGCTCCCCTGGCGGATGTCTCCAGGTGGACAGTAGGCGTCGCTTCCGGTAGGGTCAATGTGCAAACTGGATGAAGTCCCCAGCCCATGACCGAACGACCCGTTTATCTAGACAACATGGCTTCCACCCCCGTCGATCCGCGCGTCGTCGAAGCGATGGCACCTTTTTGGTCGACGGCTTTCGGCAATCCGCATTCCGTCGAACATGCGTTTGGTTGGCAGGCTGATGAAGCGGTGGAGCGGGCTGCGGCTTCGGTTGCGGCACTGATTGGCGCTGACGCGGACGAGATCATCTTCACCGCGGGAGCAACCGAAGCGAACAACCTTGCCATCCTCGGCTTGGCTCACCGCGCACCTGCCGGGCGGCGGCGAATGCTCGTGTCGGCTGTCGAGCACAAGAGCGTGCTCGCCGCAGCCCGCGCTGCCGCGGGCAGGTACGGGACGATCGTCGAAGTCATTCCGGTCGACGCGGAAGGACGGATCGACCTCGATCGTCTCGCCGGGATGATCTCGGAGGATGTTATCTGTGTGGTGGCTATGGCCGTCAACAACGAGATCGGTACCGTTCAGGACATTCCGGCCGTTGCGGCGATCTGTGCTACGGCCGACGTTCATCTCGTGTGCGACGCCGTGCAGGCTCCATTGGGCGTCGACCTTGATGTGGACCGGTGCAAGATTCCGCTGCTCGTTCTGTCTGCGCATAAGATCTACGGTCCCAAGGGAATCGGAGCACTCTACGTTCGCCGCGATGTCCAGAATATGATCGAGCCTCAAGTCTACGGTGGCGGACAGCAGCGTGGGTTGCGGGCAGGCACGTTACCGACGCCCCTTTGCGTAGGCTTCGGGACCGCGGCCGAACTTCTTGGGACGGAGGAGGCTATCGGAGAACGGGCGATGATCGCATCTCTCCGTGACCATTTTGAAGACGGCCTCCGAAGGCTTGGACATCCCGTCGTGATCAACGGTGGCGGGGCCTCTCGCCATCCGGGCAATTCGAACGTGAGATTTCGCGGACGGGATGGTCGGGATCTGATCGCAGCGCTTCAACCGAGGTTCGCAGTCTCCTCAGGTTCGGCCTGCTCATCTGGAATCGTCGAACCTTCGCACGTGTTGCGAGCAATCGGTCTGACGGGTGAGGAAGCGAATTCTTCGGTGAGATTTAGCTTCGGTCGATTCACCACCGAGGCAGATGTTGCAGCGGCGATGGAGGCACTTTCCGACGCGATCTTCAGCGATGAGGCTGCGTAGCGAACAACTTGGTCTCGTCGGGAATCGCGGATCGGCCCGATCCCGCACAGTCATCTAAGTCTTTGATAACGTTCGGAAATACTCGAATGAAAATTGGTCTATTTTCCCGCCGGCGCTTTGAGTCGACGCGCTTGAGTTCGAGATGAGCATCCCGGTGCTGGCAGAAGCTGTTCGGCAGGGATGGCCACTCCTGCAGAAATCTCGGATTAGGCCCTGCGCGGCGGGTTGTGGCGCCCTGCCCAACCTCGAGGCACTTGTCGCTGGCGCCTCACTACTTTGGTCCGGCCCGTCGCGCCTATACGATCCGTGCCATGCTGGAGCGGGACAAAGCACGGGCGCGCGCAGGCACGGGGTGGTCTTCTCCAGATCCGTTGCTCCTCGCTTACGTGTTGGCGGATCGCGACAAGATCCTCCAAGTCTACAGGATAAAGCCCGACCTCATCCGGGAGCACTTTGGCACCGAGCAATCCGTGCTCTCCAGCGGCTATCGCTATCGCCAGGTCTTTGAGGTCGTTCAGAACGGCGCCGACGCCATCCTTGAAGCGGCGGAGGCGGCAGAGGGTGGCGGCAGGATCCTAGTCAGAGCGACCGAGACGCATCTATACGTCGGTAACACCGGTGCACCTCTCAACAAGGACGGCATCGTTGCGCTTCTGGGCGCCAATTCCTCTCGAAAGGGCAGAAATCAGATCGGCCGCTTCGGGCTGGGATTCAAGTCGCTGCTCGCGCTCGGCGGCACGATCGACCTGTTCAGCCAATCAATCTCCATGCGGTTCGATCCGGAAGCCTGCCAGCGGACGATAGCCGAGGCACTACAGCTACCACCCGGGGAGATGCCCCCCGGCCTGCGGATGGCCGAGGTTGTCTCCTTCGCCGATGAAGCAGAGCAGGACGAGCACCTAGCGGAGCTCGGCTCTTGGGCAACAACCGTTCTCCGCGCCGAGATCAAGGCGGAAGGCCTGGGCGAACAAATCCTTCAGGAGCTCAAGAACTTTCCGCGCGAGTTCGTACTGTTCTTGCCGGTCGAGGTGTCGCTGGAGCTAGAGCTCGGTAACGGGACATCGCGAACAATTCACCGAGTGCACGACGGCGACACCGTCATCCTTTGCGAGGGCGACAACGAGGAGCGATGGCTCGTAGCTGAACGCGACGTCCCTATAACCGACGCCATGCGCAAGGACGCGGGCGCGCTCCATGGCAGGAAGGAGATACAGGAAATACCAGTCATTTGGGCCACGCCGCTCGACTCCTCCGAGGACAGTGCCGGCAAGTTCTGGGCCTTCTTCCCGACGGAGACGCGCAGCCGGGTGTCCGGCATTATCAACGCACCGTGGAAAATCGACTTCGGCCGCTCGGCCCTCGTTCCGGGAGAGTTCAACACAGCCCTGATGAAAGCGGCCGCCGCACTCATCGTCGATACGATTCCTGAGCTCTGCCTACCGGATGACCCTGGACGTACATTAGATGCCCTGCCCCGAACCCTCGAACCAAAGGACGAGCCCGCGGCGCCGCTCGTCGAGGAGATGTGGACCCTACTCGCCAAGACCGCCGTTGTTCCTGACGGGACGGGCAGCCTGCATTGCGTAGAAGAACTTTCATTGCATCCGACGGAAGATCAAGCGCTCGCAGAGCGTTGGCTCTCGGTTGTTAAAGCCGAGCACGCGCTCAACGAAGTTGTTCATCCTTCTTGCTTGAAGCGCCCTCGCATGTCCCGCTTGCGGGAACTGCGCTCCCGCTCCAAGCGCGAGCTGACAGAGCACGACTTATGCTGGTGGCTCGAAGCAGCATGCGATTCCACTGTTCCGAGCGGTAAGGCATGCTTGGCACTAGTATCAGCGCTAAGCAAGTCGGTGGAGTGGTGGTCCTTTAGGGAGCCCGTTCGCCAAGCCAAAATCGTTCTCGCCGACACGGGCGAGCTTGTGGCTGCGCAAGACGCGGTCGTTGACGGAGCAACCACAAAGATCAGTGAGATCTACCAGGTCGAGCCAAAGCTGCTTGCCGACGTCACGTCGCGCAAAGTTCTAGTGGAGGTGCTCTCGATTAAAAGCCTCGACTACGACGAATGGGAGCGCCGTATACGACGACTTGTTGGGAACGCGCGCGGCCAACAAGGAATGCGAGAGACACTTGCTTGGAAAGCCGGGTGGAGACTTCTGAGAGCTGCACCGCCGGTGGTACTCGAAAAACTTTCCGATCTCTTTGACCAGATAAAGATACAGTGCCTGGACAAGGGCTGGCGATGTCGGCACGAAGTTTTGCTGCTAGGGCGCATTCTATCCGAAGATGAGGTAGGCTTAAGCGCCAGTCTCCTCGTCAATTCCGAGCTTCACAAGGCGGACACATCGATCCTCAAGCTCATAGGTGTCGGTGATGTCCCCTGCGACAGTCTGCATGAATTCGAGCATTCCAGCGCGCCGAGTGAATACATCGACGCAATGCGAAAGTTGTATTGGCCTCATCTGAGGGACGACAGCCCGAATCCGCACACACACCTGATCCGCATCATCGACGATTTTTCAGCACCGCATGGCTGGGAGCTCGTGGAACGGACAACTGGGCACATACGGGCTCGTATTTCGCAATACTTTCTCGAAACTGTCGCGTTCGACGCAGTTCGTCCCGTCACATTCGGCCATAGGTCCCGGCCCGAGACCTATCCGAAAATCGACATGATGAGTCCCGCGGCGTGGTCGCTTCTGAAGCGCGGAATAGTCGAAGCGCACGGCCAATCGGTGAGCGTCGAGATACTCGCTACGCGGCTCGAAGGACTACGAACGCTCGACAGCCATCCTTTCAAGAGATGGCAACGCGGCATCGAGGGCCTCGTCGCCTGCATTCCCGACGACGATTATTCCACGCTTCCGACAAAGCGCAAAAAGAGAGCTGATGAAGAAGAGCGCTCCTTTTGGATCGCCCTATCCAGTCATTGCGAGCAGGACGACGTGTCAGTGGAAGAATGTCGCGTCATTTACGAATGGATGGCGGAAGCGGGCTGGTATCCGTCGACCGTCGGCACTGCGATCGCCAACGCTGCTCTCAAAGACTGTTATGTGACGCAATCCTATGCACTGGCTGAGGCCGCTCGCGAAGCCGCCGTACCCGCCATTGTGCTCTCACCGAGTGCGGCCGCCATGTGGCTCAAGAACGGCGCTCAGGCCTTGGAGTCGCAAATACGAATTGAAACTGCGTCGAAAGACGAAATACCCGTGTCACTTATCGAGGTGGTTCCGGAGTTCGCCCAGATTCTTGCCGACGAAGCGAAAGGCTCGACCTTAGTAAGGTTCGTAACGGGACTTGCGCTCAGGGTCGCAGGAACGCGCATCAAAAAGCCCTGCATCCTTGATGCGGGAGAGCTCTTGTTGGATCGATACCAATTCGACGACCTACCGTGGAAAGCGCAAATACGGTCCCTCATCGATGAAGCCGTTACCGCGAAATGGTTCTCGGGTGATGCGACCGCTGCGCTCGACCAGCTCCTCGGTCACAGTGTATTTCGTCTCCGCGCATCGGTGGCTGAGGGTCACGATCTTCCTGACCGGCTCCTTCGCGCGGTTCGCAAGAACTCAAGACAATTGTTGGACAGCTTTGACCAAGGAACGCGCACGGCGATTTCCAAAGTTGTCGCGAGTGACGGTCGAAAGCTTGCTCAGCTAGCGCTCCACGTGCATGGACCAGCTACGCTTTCCCATCTATCGGAGGCACTCAAAGATAATGGGCTCGAGCCACCCGCTAGGTGGGGCACGCAGGACGCCCGGGATTTCGTAGCGTCGCTTGGTTTTCCTCCGGAATTTTCAGTCAGCCCGTCCCAGAAGCGTCCCTCGGAGCTATCAGCATCTGGGCCTATGCCGCTTGGCGACCTGCATGCGTACCAGGAAGATATCGTGACTGCACTTGCTCCCATTGTCGCTTCACGCGGAGCCAAAGCACGTACCAAGGTAAGCCTACCGACGGGCGCGGGGAAAACGCGGGTCGCAGTCGAGGCGGCGGTTAAGCACGTGCTCGCGATGAAGGCCGGTGACAAATATGTGCTGTGGGTCGCTCAAACTGACGAGTTGTGCGAGCAAGCGGTCCAAAGCTTCCGTCAAGTCTGGAGCAACCGTGGCAAGGACTGGACCGACCTCAGGATTGTGCGCTTGTGGGGAGGAAATCCCGACCCGACGCCATCGGCGGATGATGCACCGACGGCTGTTGTAGCGACGATTCAAACATTGACTTCGCGGCTTGGGAAAGACCGTCTCGCGTTTCTTAAGAGCTGTGCTTTAGTCGTCATTGATGAGTCGCACCACGCGATCACCCCGAGTTATACGCAGCTACTGGACTGGTTCCTTCCAGAGGAGGCTGCTGATGCTGACGAGAACTTACCTCCTGTCATAGGTTTGACGGCTACACCGTTTCGCGGCACGAAAGAGGAGGAAACGAAGTGGCTCGCGAACCGGTTCGGTCGAACCGTGCTGCCTCCTGCGGCGAAGCAGCCTGAGCTATATGACCAGCTGCGCCGGGACGGCATTCTCTCGAATGTCGAAGCCGAGCCGCTTCCCTACGAGGCTCCCTTCAAGTTTACGCCAGACGAACTAGATCATTTCCGCCGCTTTAACGAGTTTTCGGACAGCGCGCTGCGACGACTGGCCGACGACCGCGATCGCAACAACCTAATCGTCGATTGCGTTAAAAATGTCATTCAAGACGGGCCCGTCCTGCTTTTCGCCAATTCGGTCGAACACGCCCAGCACCTGAGCGCCCGACTATGCCTCTCAGGCGTGCCGGCGGCATCCATCTATGCGGATACCGACTCGGGAGTGCGGCAGTATTTCATCCGTCAATTTCTCGACGGCCGCATCAAGGTGCTCACCAACTATCAGGTACTCGCGACCGGCTTCGACGCGCCAAAGACAGCGACGATCCTCATTTCGCGTCCGGTATTCAGCCCTGTGCGCTATATGCAAATGGTCGGCCGCGGACTGCGAGGGCCCAAGAACGGCGGCACCGAAACCTGCAAGATAATTACCGTGGTGGACAACCTGGTGCAGTATGGGGACCGCCTCGCCTATCATTACTTCATGCGTCACTATTCGTAGGCGCCTTCTAGCGCTGGTGACCGAGCCGGATTCCAAGCTTGGGCGCCATTTGGCGGAGTGAGCCTTCAGAGCGCTTTGTGAGCTTCGCAATATTTGCGACCGGCGTCTTCGCTTTCGAATGAGCGCGCAGCTCCTTCACGTCGGCCTTTGTGTATTCGCGACGCACGGGTTTCTTCTTCGTAGCCCTCTTCTTTGCCTTCTTCGCCACTTTTAGCTCCTCGATTCGAGAGTGGGCGTACTAGCACAGCAGCATTGATGCGCAACTCTCCATCGGTTGGCTCTATGCTGGTCCGATGTGTGTGCCTCAACACCGCGGCCGATATACCCATGCCGCCGAATTCTGATAGGATCGCGATGGTGCGGTGGTGGGCGGACGAGTTCGACCAGCTGAGGGAGCACCATCGTCATCAAAATGTTGACTGAGGAAAAGCGCGTTCAAGGTGGGGTCGCTTCCTTAAGTCGCACGTTCATTAGTTCGACATGTTGGAGTCAAGGAGCGCCAGAAGTGAGCGCACCACTACTAGGCGCCGACGTCCGATCGTTGTCGTGACGACACGCCCAGCTCCTATCAACTCGTAAAGCTTCGTGCGTCCCAAGCCGGTCGCTTCGCATGCATCGTCAATCGTGCAGGAAAGCCGTTGGGCGAATGGCATCGTGCTCAGTTCTGCGGCTTTCGGAGCGGATAGACTGTCTTGTGACTGTTGTCCGCTGGTTTTCTCCCGTCGATTGTATCTCACATAGCCCTCCTATTCGCACACGCTTGACAGGAGAGTTGGCTGTACGACGAGCAACATCAATGCGCACGTCCGAGGGCGCTGGCGTACGACAGCGCACGTCAGCGATGGTTTGAACATTTCTGGATACCCAAGCGCGACGAGGAAATTTCTCGCGAATGCTTCAGCCACAGTGAGAGGCGAGGCTAATCTGCCGACGAGGCTAGTCCGCTAATGTCGGCAGCAAAATTCCCCCAGCGTTCGCTGCTGTTCACCAGCGTCTTATTCAACCAATATTCAACGAATGCGGCTGGCGGCTAGCTAAGTGCCTGAGTTTGCTGGCGCTCCCTAGGGGAATCGAACCCCTGTTTCAGCCTTGAGAGGGCCGCGTCCTAACCGCTAGACGAAGGGAGCGTTGGCGGAGGGAATAACCTCGAACGGCGTTCGCCGCAAGCGTGCAAATGCAACAATCCCGGGAATGGTCAACGAAGGCCGGTCTCGGCCCGGCCGCCTGGCCCACCGGGTGGGAACCGGGCCGGCAGCCCCGAATCTCGCGATTCCGGACCCGTGGCCCCGGTCCTTACGGCTCGTTCGCAAACTTCAGCCGGCCGGCAGGCTTCAGCGTGCGGGCGTCGAAGGTGCGGATTTCGGTGACGCCGCCCACATCCAGGGTGACGATCAGGCGGTCGGCGGCGATCCCGGTGGCGACGATTTTCGCCCCCCGCGGCAGGGTGGCGGTGAGGTCGGCGGCCGGAAGGCTTCCCTCGCTGCGGAAAAGGCGGTAGCCGATGGCGATGAACACCGCGGCGATGCCGATGCCGGTGGTCAGGCCGGCGATGATCATCATGCGGCGGACCCGGGCGGCCAGCAGCGCGGTCTGTTCAGGATTGGGGTCGGGCGTCACGGCGTCGGTCATGCGGCCCCTTCAAGCAGGTTTGGTGATGGGTGACAATGAACTTCGGGGCGATGAACCCGCCGAAGACGCTCTTTCCGCAGACGGGGTGCGACAGGTGGTCGTCTCCGGCGACGAAGGCTCGCCACGGCTCGACCGCGTGCTCGCCGTGCGCAGCCTCGGCCTCTCCCGCTCGCGACTGAAGGCGCTGATCCTTGCCGGCCATGTGGCGCGCGACGGCCGCGCCCTCACCGACCCGTCCGCCCATGTCGCCGCCGGCGACGTCGTCACCATCGATGTGCCGCCGCCGGTGCCGGCGGAGCCGGAAGGCGAGGACATCCCGCTCGACATCATCTTCGAGGACGACGACATCATCGTGCTCGACAAACCCAGGGGCCTCGTGGTGCATCCCGCCGCCGGGCACGAGACCGGCACGCTGGTCAATGCGCTGATCGCCCATTGCGGCGCCAGCCTTTCCGGCATCGGCGGGGTGCGGCGGCCCGGCATCGTGCACCGGCTCGACAAGGACACCACCGGGCTGATGGTCGCCGCCAAGAACGACCGCGCCCATGCCTCCCTCACCGCGCAGTTCGCCGACCACGGCCGCACCGGCGCGCTGCGCCGCGGCTACATGGCGTTCGTGTGGGGCGTGCCGGACCGGCCGCGCGGCACGGTCGACGCGCCGATCGACCGCCATCCTCACGCCCGCGAAAAGATGGCGGTGCGCCAGGGCGGCCGCGACGCCATCACCCACTGGGAGCTGATCGAGAGCTACACCGGCCGCGATGGCAAGGGCGTCGCCTCGCTCATCGCCTGCCAGCTCGAGACCGGCCGCACCCACCAGATCCGCGTCCACCTCGCCCATATCGGCCACCCGCTGCTCGGCGACGACGTCTATGGCTCCGGCTTCAAGACCAAGGCCCGGCAGCTAGGACCTCAATCCCAGGTGGTATTGGAAGCCCTCAACCGCCAAGCGTTGCATGCATACCTCCTGGCCCTGGAGCACCCGGGAACTGGAGATGTTCTTCACTGGGAGGCAGGCCTGCCGGAGGATATGCTTCTCCTGCAAACACAGCTGCGCGCGGCGACATGACGCAGGCCATCTTGAAAAGATTCAGAATTACAATACTTTAATCCGTGTCACAGCAACGTGACAGGGCAGTATCCTTCCCCTAATCCACCCCTTTCATGTATTGTGCACCTGCGTTGGATATCCCAGCGCGGAACAACGCAGCGCTTGCTGGCTTTGACACAGCAGCAGGCCTGCCTGGCCCGCCGCTATCGGGGGTCTGAAAACACTGGAGGGCGCACAAATGGCCCGAGCAGCTACCTTACCGGTTCTCAGTGGAGAATCCGGTCTTGCCCATTACCTCGCCGAGATCCGCAAGTTCCCGATGCTGGAACCGCAGGAGGAGTACATGCTCGCCCGCAGCTGGCGGGAGCATGGCGATCGCGACGCGGCACATAAACTCGTCACCAGCCACCTGCGCCTCGTGGCCAAGATCGCCATGGGCTATCGCGGCTACGGCTTGCCGATTTCCGAGGTCGTCTCGGAGGGCAATGTCGGCCTGATGCAGGCGGTGAAGCGCTTTGAGCCGGAAAAGGGTTTCCGTCTCGCCACCTACGCTATGTGGTGGATCAAGGCGTCCATTCAAGAATACATCCTGCGGTCGTGGTCGCTCGTGAAGATGGGTACCACCGCCAACCAGAAGAAGCTGTTCTTCAACCTGCGCAAGGCGAAGAGCAAGATCTCGGCACTGGACGAGGGCGATATGCGCCCCGACCAGGTGCAGACGATCGCCAAGCGTCTCGGCGTGACCGAGCAGGACGTCGTCGACATGAACCGCCGCCTCGGCGGCGACGCGTCGCTCAACGCGCCGATCCGCGACGACGGCGAACCCGGCGAATGGCAGGACTGGCTGGTCGATACCTCGCCCAACCAGGAAGCCGTGATGGCGGAGAGCGAGGAGTACGATCATCGCCGCGACGCGCTCAGCGGCGCCATGGGCGTGCTCAACCCGCGCGAACGCCGCATCTTCGAGGCACGCCGCCTCGCCGATGAGCCGATGACGCTGGAAGACCTCGCCGCCGAGTTCGGCGTGTCGCGCGAGCGCGTGCGGCAGATCGAGGTCCGCGCCTTCGAGAAGGTGCAGGCGGCGGTCAAGAGCGCGATGGCGCGCATGGAAGCGAACCGCCAGCAGCTGGCGCACGCCCACGCGCACTGACGCCTCGACGAGGCAATGACGAAAAGCCGGCGGCAACGCCGGCTTTTTTTGTTGGCCGCGGATGCTCCGCATGAACCCGCCCCGGCGGCCGGCCGACCAATGGACATGACACCCTTGGCAGAGATCAGCCGTCGGAGGCGTCCATGCCCATCATGCTCCGCAGCAGCGTCGGCCCGTTCGACGACACCTTCATCCAGCGCCTCGCCCGCATCGAGCGCAGCCTGATCGCCCATGGCGTGTCGCCGTCGCAGTTCACGATTGTAAAGGACCGCGCGCTCGCCGATCCGCCGAACTGGGACTACACCATCAGCCGCGGCGATCAGTCATGCCGGCTGACGCTGCCTGATGATTTCACCTTGATGAACCATGTCGACGCCTGCTGCCGCGCCCTCGACGACGAGCCCGCGACCGCCGCGCGCGACGCCGACAGCGACACCGTGGTTACGCAGCTGATGGAATGGATGGAGCTGCTGGCGACGGTATGAGCGCGATGCCGATCACCACGGCGCTTCATGCTGGACAGCACGGCGGCGTTGAACATCTTCACGCAGAACACACCCACCGCGTCATTGCCGGGCGAAGACCCGGCAATCCAGCTTATTCACAACAGAACGTGCGTCTCTAAAGCTGGATCACCGGGTCACGGCGCTACGCGCCGGCCCGGTGATGACGCAGAAAATGTAAAGTCGCAGCATCGTCACCCGGGTGAGCGCAGCGACACCCGGGATCTCAGTCACCTCTAGCGCGGCAGCGCCGGCGCCTTGGT
The DNA here is from genome assembly GCF_052115025.1 of Bradyrhizobium sp. 2TAF24. Lineage (NCBI taxonomy): Bacteria > Pseudomonadati > Pseudomonadota > Alphaproteobacteria > Hyphomicrobiales > Nitrobacteraceae > Bradyrhizobium > Bradyrhizobium sp. 2TAF24. The sequence continues at coordinate 78,646 of NZ_JBFRFW010000003.1, forward strand.
GGCGAACTGTTCGTCCTGGGGTTTTGCCGGCAGCGTGCCGAAGGCCTTGGCGTGATCGATCGCCTGCGCCAGCAGCTTGAGCCCGAGCGGCGCGAGCGCACGCTCCCACAGCTCGCGCGCGGTCTCGCCCTTCTTCACGAAGCACCAGTCCTGCACCACGATGGCGCCGGCATCCATGCGGTCGGCGAGGTGATAGATGGTGCCGCCGGCGATCGGATCGCCTTCCTTGACGGTCCACTCCACCGCGGCGATGCCGCGATGGCGCGGCAGCAGCGAGGGATGATAGCCGATGGCGCCGAGCCGCGCCGCGGCGATCGCCTCGCGACTGACGCGGGCATGGCTGTGGGCGGTGATGATGATATCGGTGCCGGGCGCGATCTCCGCCGGCACCACCAGCTTCGGATCGGCCTGCACCACCACCTCGACACCCGCCTGCCGCGCCTGCGCCGCGAGGCGGTCGTCGCCGTCATGCACCACGACCCGCGCCACGCCGACGCCGTGCTGGCGCAGCATCTCGAACACGGTCACGCCGAAATGGCGGGAGCCGACCAGCGTCAGCCGCATTCTCTCACCCCTACCCCTGTCTCACGCCCGCCGGCCGCATCTTCGGTGCCGGGCGCCGCCCGTTGCGGACGTCACTGAAACAAACGCCGGAACGGCCGCGCTACTGGCCCCACGCCATGAACGCCTCGTTGAATGCGCGCTCGCCCGGCGCGCCCTTCTCGACCGCGAGAATGGCGCGGCGCTGATTGACGTAGACCAGCGGAATATCGAACCACGAGCGCTCCTTGAGCAGCTGCAGGTTGCGCGACTTGTCGGCCTCGATGTTCGACAGCCCGACCAGGAAGAAGCCGTCGGTCACCTTCACCGCGAGGCCCGCCAGCGGCAGGCCCTTGGTCTGCTCGTTGGACTTCATCAGGATGCCGGGCACGTTGGCGACCCCGCCGCCGGCAAAGTCGGGCGGCAGCGCGAACGTCAGCTCGGCGGTATGGCTGGCCGGCAGCGACGTGTCCATGTTGCGGCGGATCGTCATGCTCATCTTGAGCTTGCGCTCCGGCACCTGGATGTCGGCGCGGATCGCGAGATCCTGCGGCTGGCCGCCAGTGCCGCCGACCTGATCGGTGCGCCACACCACCGTGCCTTCATAGCGCTTGCCCTGCGGATCCGACGGATCCTCGTCGTAGAGCACCACCTTCTGCGCCACCGGCGCGATCTGCGAGCCGGGCTGGCCGACCCGATCGGCGATCTTGGGCCGCGCACCGCTGTCGGAGGCCGGCGCCTTCGGCGCCTCCGCCACCGGCTGCGACTTCATCAGGCCCTTGACCGTGCCCCACAGCTTGGGGCCGACCAGGAAGCCGACGCCGGCAAGCGTGAGCACGAGGCCGAGCACGATGGCGAACGCCAGCGGGAAACGGCTCGGCGGCCGTGGCGGCTTCGCCACCTTCGCGGGCTTGGGCAGCTTGGCGGGCTTGCCGCGTCCGGCCGGCGAACGGTCCGGCGTATAGGCGGCATCGCCAGGCAGCGCATCGTAGGGGACCTCCGCCATCGGATCGACGCGGTTGTCCATGTTCGGCTCGATGCGGTCGAACTCGGGCGAGGGCGACGGCACGTTGGCGTAGGTGCGCCGCGCGGCACGGTTGGCCTGGGCCGCGGCGGCTCCGAGATCGTCGGCGTCGGCGATGACATCACGAAAGCCGCGCACGCCGGGCGGCGTGGCGCGTGCCGCACCCTCGCGGGTCGCCGGCACGGGCGGCGGCGGCGGCACCGGACGCGCGGGCTCGCTGTGCGGCGGGTCGCTGTCGGCCTGCTCCGGCGCCGGCGCGGGCACCGGTACGTCGGCCCGCAGGTTGCGCGGCGGCCGCGGTTCGTCATGGCCGAGCGGGGTGCGCTCGCTGCGCGGCGCCGGACGGTCGCGCGAGGCGGCCGTCGCATCGCTGGTCGGGGTGGCGCGGGAGCGCACGCTGCTGCGCAGCGCATCGCCCGGACGGGCGCGTCCCAGCGGATCGGGCTTGGGCACATCGATGCGGGCCCGCTGCGCGGCCTCCGCCTCGACCTTGCGCACGGCCTCTTCCAGCGCCAGGCGCTCGCGCGTGATCTCGCTCTCGGTCAGCGGCGGCTCGACGCTGCGCAGCTGTGAAATCAGCGCCGCGCGCGCCCGTTCATACAGTGCACGCCGCGCCTCGCCAGGAGCCCCGGGCTCGAGACCGGCAATCGCGCGCGCGATAAGCGGATAGTAATCTGCCATGAACGTCCCGCCTGCGGTCCGAACCGCTCCCGGTTAGGCCTCGAAAGGATTCTGCACCAGGATTGTATCTTCGCGTTCCGGGCTTGTCGAAAGCAAGGCGATCGGACAGCCGACCAATTCCTCGACACGCCGGACATACTTGATCGCCTGCGCCGGCAGCTCCGCCCAAGAGCGCGCGTTGGCGGTCGGCTCCTTCCAGCCCTCGATGGTCTCGTAGATCGGCTTGACGCGCGCCTGCGCGCCCTCGCCGGCCGGCAGGTGATCGATCACCTTGCCGTCGAGCTCGTAGCCGATGCAGACCTTGATCTCGTCGAAGCCGTCGAGGATGTCGAGCTTGGTCAGCGCGAGGCCGTTGATGCCGCAGGTGCGCGCGGTCTGGCGCACCAGCACCGCATCGAACCAGCCGCAGCGCCGCTTGCGCCCGGTGTTGACGCCGAACTCCTTGCCGCGCCGCCCGATCTCCTCGCCGATCTCGTCGGTGAGCTCGGTCGGGAACGGGCCGAGGCCGACACGGGTGGTGTAGGCCTTGCAGATGCCGAGGACATAGCCGACTGCGCCCGGGCCGAGGCCCGTGCCGGTGGCGGCCTGCGCCGCGACGGTGTTGGACGAGGTGACGTAAGGGTAGGTGCCGTGGTCGACGTCGAGCAGCGCGCCCTGCGCGCCCTCGAACAGGATGCGCTTGCCTTCGCGGCGCTTGTGGTCGAGCAGGTTCCACACCGTCTCGGCGTAGGGCAACACCTTCGGCGCCAGTTCAGTGAGCTCCTTGAGCAGCCCAGCGCCGTCCACTTCCGGAATGTTGAGGCCGCGGCGCAGCGCGTTGTGGTGCGCCAGCAGGCGATCGATCTTGTGCGGCAGCGCCGGCAGGTCGGCGAGGTCCATCAGGCGAATCGCACGGCGGCCGGCCTTGTCCTCATAGGCCGGGCCGATGCCGCGGCGGGTGGTGCCGATCGCGGTGCCGGTGTTGGACGATTCGCGCAGCGCGTCGAGCTCGCGGTGCAGCGGCAGGATCAGCGTGACGTTCTCGGCGACGCGCAGGTTCTCCGGCGACACCGCGACGCCCTGGCCGCGCAGCCGCTCGACCTCGTCGAGGAAGGCCTGGATGTCGAACACCACGCCGTTGCCGATCACCGACAGCTTGGAGGAACGCAGCACGCCCGACGGCAGCAGCGCCAGCTTGTAGGTGTTGCCGTCGATCACGAGCGTATGACCGGCGTTGTGACCGCCCTGGAAGCGGACGACGATGTCAGCCTGCTCCGACAGCCAGTCGACGATCTTGCCTTTTCCTTCGTCGCCCCACTGAGCGCCGACGACGACAACATTGGCCATTCGCGTGGATCCCCTGAAATCCTTGATCTGAAGAGGGTGAACGCCTCGCCTTGCGGCCGGGGCCGCGCGCATGTGAGACAAATCAACCGGATAAAGGAAGCAGGCTCCAGACGCAAGCCAAATGGGCGCTTTCCAGTGTTGCCGCGACCAGCCAAACCATTGATATCCCCGAAAAATCTCGTGTTCCTGACGCGGAACGCACTCTGCCTTGCACCGCCGGCCATGGTTTTCCGGCGAAGGCCTGGAACCGAAAGCCGAACCGCAACCCGGCGGGCACCGCGGCCCGCTGCAAGCCTCGCAGAATGTTCCGAAGGCACGTTGGGCGGAACCCCGAACGCTCCGCCCGTCGCAGATCCATGCTATCGGTGCGCAGCGCCCTCCACCGGCCGCCCTGTCGAGGCCACATCCTCCTGGAGACAACCTTGATGATGCGCCTTCGCCCCCTGCTCGCGCTTGCCGTCATTGCGGCGACATCACTGGCCCCGGCCCGCGCCTGGGAATTCTGGGGCGGCGACGCCGGCGGGACGCGGTTCTCGCCGCTCGCGCAGATTACGCCGGCCAATGTCGGCAACCTGATCCGGGCCTTCGACTTCCGCACCGGCGACGCCGCCAACCGGCCGGCGGCGCTGATGGCCCGCACCAAGCTCGAGGTCACGCCGCTGCTGGTCGAGGACAGCCTCGTGTTCTGCACCGCGTTCAATGACGTCATCGCGCTCGATCCCGGCACCGGCGCGCAGAAGTGGCGCTTCGATCTCAACATCCCGACCGACCTGCGCCCCGCCAACCGCTGGACCTGCCGCGGCCTCGCCGCCTGGCGCGACGACACGAGGCCACGTGACGCCGCCTGCGCCAACCGCCTGTTCATGGGCACCAACGACGCGCGTGTCGTCGCGCTCGACGCCCGCACCGGCAAGCGCTGCAGCGATTTCGGCGACAACGGCGAGACGAAGCTCGATCCCGGCACCACGCTGGAATGGCCCGGCGAATTCCAGATCACCTCGCCGCCGGTGGTGGGTGACGGCGTCGTGGTGGTGGGCTCGTCGATTTCCGACAACCGCCGTGTCGAGGGGCCGCGCGGCACCGTGCACGCCTTCGACGCGCGCAGCGGCCGCCCGCGCTGGCAATGGGATCCGCTGGTGCATGACGGCATCACCGCGGGCACCGCCAATGTCTGGGCGCCGATGTCGGTGGATGCCGCGAACGGCCTCGTCTTCCTGCCGACATCGTCGCCGAGCCCGGATTTCTGGGGCGGCGCGCGTCCCGGCGACAACGCCCACGCCAACTCGGTGGTGGCGCTGCGGCTCGCGACCGGCGAACGTGTCTGGTCGTTCCAGACCGTGCATCACGACGTCTGGGACTACGACCTGCCGGCGCAGCCGACGCTGGCGCGCATCGACACCGGCAACGGCGAACGCGACGTCGTCATTCAAGGCACCAAGCAGGGCTTCGTGTTCGTGCTCGACCGTCTCACCGGCCAGCCGGTGTGGCCGGTGGAGGAGCGCAAGGTGCCGCAGCATGGCGCCGACGGCGAAGTGCTGTCGCCGACCCAGCCCTATCCGACCCATGTCCCGGCGCTGGCGCCGCAGACCATCTCGCCCGACGACGCCTTCGGCCTGCTGCCGTTCTGGGACAAGGCGTCCTGCCGCGCGCAGTTCGCGAGCGCGCGCAACGAGGGCCTGTACACGCCGCCGTCAACACAAGGCACGCTGCTGTTTCCAATGACCGGCGGCGGCATCAACTGGGGCGGCGTGGCGTTCGATCCGGTGCAGCAGATCCTCTATGCCAACACCAGCCGCGCGGTGCATCGCGTCACCCTGATCCCGCGCGCCGCCGCCACCGACTTCAAGACGCCGCCCGGCCACGACTTCGGCCCGCAGCGCGGCGCGCCGTTCGCCATGACCCGTGCGCTGGTGATGTCGCCGCTCGGCATGCCCTGCAACACGCCGCCCTGGGGCGAACTGGTTGCCGTCGATCTCAAGGCCGGCCGGATTCTCTGGACATCGACCGTCGGCACCACCGAGGATCGCGCGCCGCTCGGCATCGCCTTCCATTTCGGCGGACCGCTGGTCAACGGCGTGCTGGTGACACAGGGCGGCCTCGTGTTCACCGGCGCGCTCGACGCCTATCTGCGCGCCTTCGACGCCACCACCGGCGCCGAGCTGTGGCAGGGCCGCCTGCCGGTTCCCGGCATCGCCAATCCCATGACCTATCGCTGGAACAACGAGCAGTATGTGGTGATCGCCGCCGGCGGCCACTCGGAGGCCGGCACCACCGTCGGCGACAGTCTCGTCGCGTTCCGCCTGCCGCGCGCTGGCGAAGCGCCGTCGCTGTGGTCGCGCACCATCGATCGGCCCGGCGGCCGCTTCCGCGCCGGCGCCGCCGGCATCGTCGCTCTGCTCGTCATGCTGATCGGCATCACATTATGGGTCCGCCGCCGCAGGCGTGCACGCACCGCCTGACGCATGCGGTGCGGATGCACCGCTCGGCCGCATCACATCGCGCCGTCGCATGCCCATGCGCGCGTCAGGCAAATCGGCATGGGACGGTCCCGGCATTGGCTGTTGTGATCACGCGCCAGCTGCGCGACACAAGGAGCGTGCCGAATGAGTGGCCGCCCCGCGTGGGGTCCACTCGCACCTTTCCCCCAAAATACCTGTTCGATGACCATCGTCGTTCGTCCGCAGCCGTCACCGTCCATTCTCGCGCGGCTCGCCAATCAGCCGTATCTCCTGCTGAGCCTGACCTCGCTGTTCTGGGCCGGCAATCTCGTGCTCGGCCGCTTCGTGGTCGGCCACATTCCGCCGTTCACCCTGGCGTGCCTGCGCTGGGGCGGCGCGGTGCCGGTCGTGCTGCTGATGGCCTGGCCCCATCTGCGGCGGGACTGGCCGGTGATCCGCCGCTCGCTGCCGATGCTGCTGCTGTTGTCGGCAACCGGCTATGCCGGCAACAACGTGCTCGCCTATTACGGCCTGCAGTACACCCAGGCGCTGAACGGCCTGTTGATCCAGTCGTCGGGTCCGCTGTTCGTGGCGCTGTGGTCGCTGGTGCTGTTCGGCGTGCGGCTGACGCTGGCACAGGCGCTCGGCATCGCGATCTCGCTGACCGGCGTGTTCGTCATCCTGCTACACGGCGACCTCGCCGCGATCGCCAGCATCCATCTCAACAAGGGCGACCTGATGCTGACGCTCGCCCTCGTGGTGTTCGGCATCTATGCGGCGGTGATGCCCAAGCGCCCGCCGATGCATCCGCTATCGCTATTCGCCTGCACGGTAACCGGCGGCGCGCTGCTGCTGGTGCCGCTGATGGCGACCGAGCTGGCGCGCGGCGAACTGCCGGCGTTCGACCTGACCACCGCGCTGTCGTTCGGCTATGCGGTGCTGTTTCCCTCGATCTTCGGCTACCTCTGCCTCAACCGCGGCATCGCCCTGATCGGCCCCAACCGCGCCGCACCGTTCGTGCACCTGATCCCGGTGTTTGGCTCGGTGATGGCGATCGCGTTCCTTGGCGAGCGGCTGGAGCTGTTCCACATCCTGGGCTATGCGCTGGTGCTGGGCGGCATTTTCATGGCGTCGCGCAAGTAGCAGGCTTGCCCCATCTGGTTGCGGCGGGCGCCACACCCACTGCGTCATTGCCGGACTTGATCCGGCAATCCAGCTGACTCAAGACGCAACGGAAAGGTCTCAAGCTGGATCACCGGGTCTCGACGCTCCGCGTCGGCCCGGTGATGACGAAGCATCTGGTCCCGGCGGCATCTCTGTGCCAGCATTTGGCCGCATCACATCGGAACCAGGATCTTGCCGCTTCTTCCCCGTCCCGCGCTTCTCGCCGCTTGGCTCCGCACCCGCCTGAACCGGCGGCGGGCCCAGCTGGTGCTGACGCTGCGCATCACCGTCTCGGCGCTGCTGGCGCTGGCGCTGGCGCTCGCCCTCGGCATGCCGCTGCCGCTGTGGGTCGTGATGACCGCGCTGATCCTGACCCAGGCGAGCGTCGGCCGCTCGCTGCGCGCCGCCATCGACTACATGATCGGCACCCTCGGCGGCGCGATCTATGGCGGCGCCATCGCGGTGCTGATCCCCCACGACAGCGAGATCGCCCTGCTTGCGGTGCTGGCGCTGGCGGTGGCGCCGCTGGCGCTGATCGCCGCGCTCAATCCCCGCATGAACGTCGCCCCGATCACTGCCGTGATCGTGCTGCTGCTGCCGGCCATCACCCACCACAGCCCGCTCGATTCCGCGATCAACCGCGTGCTCGAGGTCGCGCTCGGCGCATTCACCGGGCTCGTGGTGTCGCTGATCGTGTTCCCGTCCAGCGCCCACCGCCAGGCGATCGAGGCCGCCGTGCGCACGCTCAACTTGATGGCGAGCGCGTTCAGCCAGCTGATCTCCGACCTCACCCACGGCCGTGACGTCGAAACCCTGCACGAGATCCAGGATGGCATCGGCACCGCGCTGGTCCGCCTCGATGCGGTCGCAGCGGAAGCCGGCCACGAGCGCTCGGCGCGCCTCGCCTCGGAGCCCGAAACGGGCCCGCTGCTGCGCACCCTGCTGCGGCTGCGTCATGACCTCGTCATCATGGGCCGCGCGGTGGCGCTGCCGCTGCCGGACGTGCTGGCGTCGCGCCTGGCGGCGCCGCTGTCGCAGGTGAGCAAGGCCTACACTGCCTACATGCGCGGCTGCGCGCGGGCGTTGTCGGCACGCGAGAACCCGCCACCGCTCGACGACGTGCGGCTCGCGCTGGAAATGTATGCGGTCGAACTCTCGAAGGTCCGCAGCGAAGGGCTGACGCGGGCGCTGTCGGCGGAGACCATCGAGCATTTCTTCGCGCTCGGCTTCGCCCTCGATGAGATCCACCAGAACTTCCGCGACCTCGAGCGCTGCGTCACCGAATGGGGGCCGGGCCCGACGCCGGCCACCGCCCCCGCCGCCGCGAAAAATTGAACCCGCGGCGCCGCGGCTGCGCGATGCGCGGCCGACGAGGTGACGGCAGCGACAACGACATCGCCGGCGTCGCCCGCCTTGTCGCCGACGTCATCGCCGCGACGGGCGGCGAGCGGCCATGACGAATACGTCATACCAAACAAAAAGCCGCCCCGAAGGATCGGGGCGGCTCTTCGAATCGTCCGTCAGCGCCAGGGCTCAGAAGCGCAGTGCCTTGGCCTGCTTGACATGCGGCAGTGCCAGCGTCTTGGTCAGCACGTCGGCCGGCGCTTCGCCGTCGATCTCGACCAGCGCGATGGCGTCGCCGCCCGGCGCGTTGCGGCCGAGATGGAAGGTCGCGATGTTGACCTTGGCATCGCCGAGCAGCGAGGCGAACTGGCCGATGAAGCCCGGCTTGTCCGCGTTGGTGACATAGATCATAGACTTGCTGAACTCGGCGTCGACGCGGATGCCCTTGATGTCGACGAGGCGCGGCTTGCCGTCGTGGTAGGCCGTGCCGGACACCGAACGCTCCTGCTTGTCGGTGGTGACGGTCACCGTGATCAGGCTCTCGTAGTCACTCTGCGCGGCACGGGTGACCTCGTCCACGGTCATGCCGCGCTCCTTGGCCACGACCGGCGCCGACACCACGTTGACGTCGCCGAGCATCGGCCGCAGCAGGCCCGACAGCGCCGCCGAGGTCAGCGCCTTGATCTTCATCTCCGCGACATGCCCCTCATAGGTGATCTGCACCTTGGTGATGCCGGTCTCGGTGAGCTGGCCGGCGAACGATCCCAGCTTCTCGGCGAGATCGATGAAGGGACGCAGCTTCGGCGCTTCCTCGGCCGTGATCGACGGGAAGTTCACGGCATTGGAGATCGCGCCGTTCAGCAGGTAGTCCGACATCTGCTCGGCGACCTGCAGCGCGACGTTCTCCTGCGCTTCCGAAGTGGAGGCGCCGAGATGCGGGGTGCAGATCACGTTGGGATGGCCGAACAGCACGTTCTTGGTGGCCGGCTCCTCGACGAACACGTCGAAGGCCGCGCCTGCCACGTGCTTGGCATTGAGCGCATCGACCAGCGCCTGCTCGTCGACGAGGCCGCCGCGGGCGCAGTTGATGATGCGCACGCCCTTCTTCATCTTGGCGATGGCGCCGGCGTCGATGATGTTGCGGGTCTTGTCGGTGAGCGGCGTATGCAGGGTGATGAAGTCGGCGCGCCTGAACAGCTCGTCGAGCTCGACCTTCTCGACGCCGATGTCCCTGGCGCGCTCCTGCGACAGGAACGGATCGAACGCGACCACCTTCATCTTGAGGCCCTGGGCGCGATCGCAGACGATCGAGCCGATGTTGCCGGCGCCGATGACGCCCAGCGTCTTGCCGGTGATCTCGACGCCCATGAAGCGGTTCTTCTCCCACTTGCCGGCCTGGGTCGAAGCGTCGGCCTGCGGGATCTCGCGCGCCAGCGACAGCATCAGCGTGATGGCGTGCTCGGCGGTGGTGATGGAGTTGCCGAACGGCGTGTTCATCACGATGATGCCCTTGGCGGTCGCCGCGGGGATCTCGACATTGTCGACGCCGATTCCGGCGCGGCCGATCACCTTGAGGTTCGCGGCCTTCTCCAGCATCTTGGCGGTGACCTTGGTCGCCGAGCGAATGGCGAGGCCGTCATAATTGCCGATGATCTCGGCGAGCTTGTCCTTGTCCTTGCCGAGGGCCGGCTGGAAGTCGACCTCGATGCCGCGATCCTTGAAGATCTGCACGGCGGCGGGCGACAGGGCGTCCGAAATCAGAACCTTGGGTGCCATCTGAGTTGTCCTTCATCTCCCATGGAGGGAGGGACCGGCCACGTCGGCCGGCGGGTGAACCAGGAAAAATGCAACAGAAGCGGAAAGCCCTCCCGGATCGCGGGAGGGCTCAAAGCAGGTCAGGCCGCCTTGGCGAGCGCCGCCTTGGCTTCCGCAAAGGCCCAGTCGAGCCAGTGCGTCAGCGCGGCAACATCGCTCGCCTCGACCGTGGCGCCACACCAGATGCGAAGGCCCGGAGGCGCATCGCGGTAGTGACCGAGGTCGTAGCCGGCGCCTTCCTTCTCCACGGCGCCGACCAGCGCCTTGGCAAACGCCGCCTGGGCGTCCGCCGGCAGCGCGGTGATCGCGGGATCGACGACCTTGAGGCAGACCGAGGTGTTGGAGCGGATCGCGGGATCAGCCGCCAGGAAATCAACCCACGGCGTCTTCGCCACCCAGTCGGTCAGCACCCTGGTGTTGGCGTCGGCGCGGCCGATCAGGCCCTTGAGGCCGCCGACCGACTTCGACCAGTTCAGCGCATCGAGGTAATCCTCGACGCACAGCATCGACGGGGTGTTGATGGTCTCGCCAACGAAGATACCGTCGATCAGCTTGCCGCCCTTGGTCATGCGGAAGATCTTGGGCATCGGCCACGGCGGGGTGTAGCTCTCCAGCCGCGCGACGGCGCGCGGGGACAGGATCAGCATGCCGTGGGCCGCCTCACCGCCGAGCGCCTTCTGCCAGGAGAAGGTGACGACGTCGAGCTTGGGCCAGTCGAGCGGTTGGGCGAACGCCGCCGAAGTGGCGTCGCAGATGGTCAGGCCTTCACGGTCGGCCTTGATCCAGTCGGCATTGGCGACGCGCACGCCGGAGGTGGTGCCGTTCCAGGTGAACACGACGTCGGACGCCGGATCGACCTTGGAAAGGTCCGGAATCTCGCCATAGCCGGCGCTGAGCTTGGTGACGTCCTTGAGCTTGAGCTGCTTGACGATGTCGGTGACCCAGCCGTCGCCGAACGATTCCCAGGCGATGGTGGTGACCGGGCGGGCGCCGAGCAGCGACCACAGCGCCATTTCGACGGCGCCGGTATCGGACGCCGGCACGATGCCAATCTTGTAGTCGGCCGGCACTTCAAGCACTTCGCGGGTCAGGTCGATCGCAAGCTTGAGCTTGGTCTTGCCGATCTTGGCGCGGTGCGAGCGGCCGAGCGCTGCATCCTTGAGGGCTTCGGGGGTCCAGCCGGGGCGCTTGGCGCAGGGGCCGGAGGAAAAATGCGGAATGTTGGGCCGCGTGGCAGGCTTGGCTGCAGTCATGATCTACCCTTCCAGATAGCTGCCTCTCGGTGGGGAGAGGTTTCCCGCTGGCGGCTTTAGAAAAAACGGCGGTTTTCGTCAAGAAACTTCGGCGCGAGGCCATCACAACCCCGGCAGGCCTGCCGTGCGGACCGGCCTCAGCCGGCGAGGCCAAGCGCCTGTTCGGCCTCACGGATCCAGCGCTGGACGGCTGGATAGGCGGCGAGATCGAAGCCCCCTTCATGGGCGACACGGGTGTAGGCGAGCAGCGCCACGTCGGCGAGCGAGACGGCGTCCGTCGCCAGAAAGCGATGCTTCTGAAGGTGCTCTTCCATGCGCGCCAGCGCCGCCTCGCCGCGCCGGACCTTGTCCGGATCGCGTTCGTCACGGCTGCGGCCGAGATACACCATCTGGAAGCGGCACACCGCCACATAAGGCTCGTGGCTGTACTGCTCCCAGAACAGCCACTCGTCCATCTTCGCCGCATCGAACGGATCGGACGGGATCAGCGCGCTGCCGCGGGCGAGGTAGCGGATGATGGCGTTGGACTGCGCCAGCGTCCGGCCGTCATCGAAGCGGACGACCGGCACCTGCCCGGCGCCGTTCATGGCGAGGAAAGCGGGCGTTCGGCTCTCGCCTGTCATGATGTCGACGGCGATCCAGTCATAGGGCAGTGCGAGATGATCGCAAACCCACTTCACTTTCAGGCAATTGCCGGACTTGGTGTCGCCGTAGATCTGCATCACACCCCCGCTCGCTGTCGCCTCACGCGATCAGCGAACCAGAGCGATAGGGCAGAGTCAACGCAGATCAAGGCGACACGCGGCGCGCGCATTGCCGCGCCGCGGGCGGAGCCTCAGAACTTGTAGCCGACGCCGGCACGGACGGTACTGATATTGATGCTGATGTCCTTGATGTTCGTGAACTTCACGTACTCGTACTCAGCACGGGCGAACACACCGCCGATCAGCATGGCCTCGAGGCCGAGGCCGGCTGTGTAGCCGTAGACGAATGTCCCGCCGCCCCCCTGGGTGGTCGACTGAACGAGCGGCGGATCCGACTGCACATACTTGCCGGTGGTCGAGTTATAGTAATCGTTGGTCTCCACAGTCGTCGCGGTTCGGGTGATATCCGCACGGCCGAGCGCGAGACCCGCAAACATGTAAGGCATGAAGTTGTCAATCGCCCAGCCAGCGCGACCGCGCAGCGTGAGCACATCAGTCACCTTCGCAGCGGCGGTACCGCTCAGCTGGATACCGCAAATGTCAGTCGTCGCCGGAGGGGGAGCGGTGCAACCTTGTGGAATATTGATGGACGGCAAACTATTCGTGGCCGAACCGTTCAAACCGGACAATCGACTGTAGTTGGCTTCGATGCCAAGCACGACGTCATCCCACTGCGCGTTGTAGCCGACAAAGCCGCCGAAGCTCGTGCTCGTCGGGCTGGATTTTCCAAGCAACGTCCAGTTCGACACCGTACTCGCGTAACGGATGTTCTGATACAGGAAGGATGTCAGCGACGACGTCGCCTTGCTGAAATCCATGTTGGCGCTGGAGTAGCCGACCTGGCCGCCGACATAGGCGCCCTGCCAGTTGACGGCCGAATGGCTCAGGCCGTCGGTGATGCCACCGCGCAGGATCGGAAGATCGGAGAGATCGGGAAGATCGGCCGCCTGCGCGCCCTGCGCCATTCCGGCCACTACCGCTGCCAACATCCACCGACGCATGAATACACTCCAACCACCACGACCGATGCTGCGGAGTATCACGCGTTAACCTTAATCATTCGTTGCCTTAACGCCGATTTCGGCGCAGCGCCGGCCAGGCCCTGCGATTCGCCGCGCGTGCCGCAGCGCTCACGCAAAAGCGGCCCCGCGAAAAGTGAAGCCGCAAAAGAAAAACGGCGCGGAAGCGATCCGCGCCGTCAAGGTGGTGGAGAAAGCGATCAGCCCTTGGTGATGAGCGGCGGCGGCGCGTAGACCGGCGTCGGCTCGAGCGACCAGCGAACGCCGAGACGGACGTCCTGCGAGGTGATGTCCTTGAACTCGATGGTCCGGCCACGGGTGAAGCCGAAGTAATTGGTGAGCGCGCCGGTGCTGCCGTTGCCGAGATCGACATAGCGGTAGGCGAGTTCGATGGTCGTGCTCGGCGTGACCTTGTAGGCGAGACCGGCGTGAGCGGCCCAGGCGAAGCTCCACTTCGACGCGTCGGGCGCGAACGCGACGCTGAGGTTCGGCGTGTTGATGTCCTGGAAGCCAGAGATCGTGTTGCGCGACATGCCGACGCCGGCGCCGATGAACGGCGTCACGCACCACCAGGTGCCGAGATCGACATAGGCGTTGGCGAGGAACAGCCATTCCGACTTGCTGCCGTGATACTCGTCGGTGCCGATCACGTTGCCGTTGAACGACACGATGTCGAGGCCGTGCAGGTTGGCCTTGCCGCGATATTCACCGGTCAGGTCGGCGCGGAACCAGTTGTTGAAGCGATAGCCGACGCCGACGCCGTAGATGCCGGCGCTGTCGAAGCCGAGACCGTTGGTCCGCGGAACGGTGATGCCCGGATCATGGTAACCAGGAGTGTCCAGCCGCTTCACGCTCTGATTGCTCATGCCGATGTCGCCACGCAGGTACCAGCCACCGAAATCGGCGGGCGGCGGCGGGGCATAAGCCGGCGGGGGCGCGATCGGAAGATCGGCAGCCAGCGCCGCAGTCGACAATAACGAGGCCGCGGTCGCGGCAAGCAGATACTTCAAATGACGCATGGATCGGTCCCTTTCGTCCGGTGAGGCAGACGACGCAAAAGGCCTCACAAAAAAACTCACGGCCGGGACGATCGCATCAAATGCTTAAGCGGCGCTTAACCCTAATAATTAAGGTTGATTTTCGGTGAGGAGCCTGCATTTCGGCAACATGTTGCGGCGGACGGTGCGGGTTCCACCGGCCATCCCTTAACGATCCGTTGACGCGATGAAGGGGCGCGGCCTTGCCGTGGCGCCGGAACAGGACAGCGAGAGTCTCTGATCCGGACGCGACACCGGATCAGAGACTCAAGCGGCGACCTGCCGAGAGCATGGGATTCGACAGGCCGATTCGTCGTCCACGAGCGGACGCATCAGGCGCGCGAGACACGCCGGAGGTTGGGCAGGAACACCGCGAGCAGGCCAAGCGCGGGCAGATAGGCGCAGATCGAATAGACGAAATCGATGCCCATGCGATCGGCCACCTCGCCGAACACCGCGGCACCGATGCCGCCAGCGCCGAACGCGAAGCCGAAGAACAGCCCCGAGATCATGCCGAAGCGATGCGGCATCAGCTCCTGGGCATAGACGATGATCGCCGGCATCGCCGACGCCATGATGAAGCCGATGATGACACTGAGCACGGCGCTCATCGTGAGGCCGGCGTGCGGCAGCAGCAGCGTGAACGGCAATGCGCCGAGGATCGACACCCAGATGACGTAGCGGCGGCCGATGCGGTCGCCGATCGGCCCGCCGAAGAACGTGCCGGCCGCCACCGCGCCGAGGAACAGGAACAGATAGAGCTGCGCGCTCTGCGTCGACACGCCGAACTTGTGAATGAGATAGAACGTGTAATAGCTGCCGATGCTCGCCATGTAGAAGTACTTGGAGAACACCAGCACGATCAGGATCGCGAGTGCCGTCGCGGTGCGCGCGGGCGACGGCGCATGCGGATCGCGCTCGCGCGCCACGGCCTTGCGCGGCACGATGCGCGGCTGATACCAGCGGCCGATCCGCCACAGGATCACGATCGCCAGGAACGCGATCGACGAGAACCATGCGAGCGACGGCTGGCCGAACGGCACCACGATCAGCGCCGCCAGCACCGGCCCCATCGCCGAGCCGAAATTGCCGCCGACCTGGAACACCGACTGCGCGAAGCCGTAGCGCCCGCCCGAGGCGAGCCGCGCGATGCGAGCCGATTCCGGATGAAACACCGCCGATCCCAGACCGATGAGCGCCGCGGCCAGCAGGATGACGGCGTACTGATGCGCCACGCTGATCAGCAGCAGGCCGATGAAGGTGAAGCCCATGCCGATCGCGAGTGAGAACGGCATCGGCTTCCTGTCGGTCACGATGCCAACGACCGGCTGCAGCAGCGACGCCGTGACCTGGAACACCAGCGTGATCAGGCCGATCTGGGCGAAATCGAGCGCGTAGTTGTCCTTGAGGATCGGATACACCGACGGGATCAGCGACTGCATGGTGTCGTTGAGGAAGTGCGAGAAGCTGATGCTGCCGAGCACGACATAGGCCGGCCCCGCGGCATTGGCCGCCGGAGACGCCGACGTCACGCTCGGCACCGCGACCGCATCTGCATTGATGACGACAGGCTTGTTCACGGCAATGATCCGGCAGGCTGGAACGCCTCCATGCCCGCGCGGAAGCCGCGGCGGGTGACGTCAGGCGCAAAGATTGATCGAGACGCAGAAGAGGGGCGATCGGATCGCCCGCCCCTTTCTAGGGTGCCGGCACGTCGGGAGCCAGCGCCTTTTCACCATGGCTGCGTTGCAGCAAACGGAGACTGCAGCGACGGCGTGTAGGGATTGTGCAGGACTTGTAGAAGGATCGTCGAAGGGATCGTCGGGAGGTCAGGCCGCCGCGGCCTGACTGAGCGCCGACACCACGCTGTCGACCACCTCCTCGACCACGTCGCGGTCGTCACCCTCGCCCATCACCCGGATCACCGGCTCGGTGCCCGACGACCGCACCAGCAGCCGGCCATGGCCCTTCAGCCGCTTCTCCGCGCTCGAGATCGCCGATTTGACCTCGGCGTTGTCGAGCGGCTTGCCGCTGCGGTAGCGGACGTTCTTGAGGATCTGCGGCAGCGGGTCGAAGCGATGGCAGACCTCCGACACCGGACGCCCGAGCTTCTGGATCACCGCCAGCACCTGCAGCGCCGAGACGAAACCGTCGCCGGTGGTGTTGAAGTCGGACAAGATGATATGGCCGGACTGCTCGCCGCCGACATTGTAGCCCTGCGCCAGCATCTGCTCGATCACATAGCGGTCGCCGACCGCACTACGCACCAGCGACAGCCCCTCGCCTTCAAGATAGCGCTCGAGGCCGAGGTTCGACATCACCGTGGCGACGATGCCCGGCTTCGACAACCGGCCGTCCTCCTTCCAGCTCTGCGCCACCACGGCGAGCAGCTGGTCGCCATCGACGACATGGCCGCGCTCGTCGACCACGATCAGGCGATCGGCGTCACCATCGAGCGCGATGCCGATATCGGCCCGCATCTCGCGCACCTTGTTGCGCAACGCGTCCGGCGAGGTCGATCCGCAATCCTTGTTGATGTTGAAACCATCGGGCTCGACGCCGATGGAGATCACGTCGGCCCCCAGCTCCCAAAGCGCCTCCGGCACCACCTTGTAGGCGGCGCCATGGGCGCAATCGACCACGACGCGCACGCCATCGAGGCTGAGCGAGCGCGGCAGGGTGCGCTTGGCGAATTCGATGTAACGATCATGAACGCCGTCGATGCGGCGGGCACGGCCGAGGCTGGCGCTGGCGGCGAGCTTCTTGGTGATGCTCTCGTCCAGCAGCTGCTCGATCTGCAGCTCGACATCGTCGGACAGCTTGTAGCCGTCCGGCCCGAACAGCTTGATGCCGTTGTCGTCGAACAGGTTGTGCGACGCCGAGATCATGACGCCGAGATCGGCGCGCATCGAGCGCGTCAGCATCGCCACCGCCGGCGTCGGCATCGGGCCGACCAGCAGCACATCCATGCCGACCGAGGTGAAGCCGGCGACCATGGCGTACTCGATCATGTAACCGGACAGACGGGTGTCCTTGCCGATCACGACACGATGACGATGATCGCCGCGCTGAAACACGAGGCCGGCGGCCTGCCCGACCTTCAGGGCGAGCTCCGGCGTGATGACACCGTTGGCGCGTCCCCGAATCCCGTCGGTTCCAAAATATTTGCGAGTCATAACTCCCCCGCTCCGCGGTCCATCCCCCTGGACCGGCGAGCTCAAACTATATGTCGAGCCCGCTTATAAAGCTTTTGAGACGGTGGCGACTTCAAAAAATATGATGAATCATTACTGGGGGAAACGCCATCCCAGCAGCAATGCTTTGAAATCAAATGGAAAATTGACACCCCGCCACGGCAGCTGCCTGGCCGGCCAGCGCTGAGACATCCGCCCCGGGTGTACCGCCACCGTCGCGCCGTGGCGCGGAGCCCCGCAAATGCCGGCCGGGCCGCGCCACTGACCACGAATCGACGTTCCGTCGCGCGGCCGGTCGGTCCGGCCGAACGGTGCCTGCGCGCGCAGCCCGCTGACGATCAGTGCGGCGGCGCGGCCTTTGGTGCGGCCTTTCGACCCGCATCGCGGGTCGGTGCCGGCTGCACCACGCTGACCGGATCGGAGCCCGGGAATGTCTCCTCGAGACCCTCCTCCAGTGCCTGGTCGAGGGCCGCCTTGTGCGCCTGCGCCGCGCGCTTACCTGCGTCGTTATGCTTTGCGTGTGATCCCGTATCGGCCATTATGCTCTCCACGCCTGCTGGATGGGACAACGTCCAGCGACCCCTGCCGTTCCCGCGTCCAGCGGCCGACCCAGCGAACAAGAGGGCTTTTGCAAACTCCCATGAAAGACATCACCTGCATCGAGGACCTGCGGCAGATCCACAAGCGACGCGTGCCGAAGGCATTCTTCGATTATGTCGACGGCGGCTCCTATGCGGAGGAGACGCTGCGCGCCAACCGGGAGGACCTGCAGAAGATCAAGTTTCGCCAGCGTATCCTCGTCGACATCTCGCAGCGCGACCTGTCCACCACCGTGCTCGGCGACAAGACCAACCTGCCGCTGATCCTGGCGCCCGTCGGCTCGACCGGCATGCAGCACGGTGACGGCGAGATCCACGCCTGCCGCGCCGCGCAGGCCGCCGGCATCCCCTACACGCTGTCCACCATGTCGATCTGCTCGATCGAGGACGTCGCCGCCAATGTCGACAAGCCGTTCTGGTTTCAGCTCTACGTCATGCGCGACCGCGGCTTCTGCAAGGCGCTGATCGAGCGCGCCATCGCCGCCAAGTGCAGTGCGCTGGTGCTGACCGTCGACCTGCAGCTGCTGGGACAGCGCCACGCCGACATCAAGAACGGCCTGTCGGTGCCGCCGCAACTGATGAAATTCAAGAACATCGTCGACTTCATGAGCAAGCCGGCGTGGCTGTCAGGCATCCTGCGCGGCAAGAGCCGCAACTTCGGCAACATCGCCGGCCATCTGCCGGGCGCCGACGACCTCGCTTCGGTGTCGGCCTGGGTCAATTCGCAGTTCGACCTGTCGCTGAACTGGAAGGACGTCGAGTGGATCCGCAGCATCTGGCCGGGCAAGCTGATCCTCAAGGGCATCCATGACGTCGAGGACGCCCGTGAGGCGGTGCGCACCGGCGCGCAGGCGCTGGTGGTGTCGAACCATGGCGGCCGCCAGCTCGACGGCGCGCCGTCGTCGATCTCGGTGTTGCCGAAGATCGCGGACGCCGTCGGCTCGCGCATGGAGGTGCTGTTCGACGGCGGCATCCGCTCGGGCCAGGACGTGATGCGCGCGATCGCGCGCGGCGCCCGGTCCTGCATGATCGGCCGCTCCTATATCTACGGCCTCGGCGCCGGCGGCGAAGCCGGTGTCGCCAAGGCGCTCGACATCATCGCCAAGGAGCTCAGCGTCACCATGGGCCTGTGCGGCGTCAACCGCATCGACGAGATCGGCCCACAGGTGATCGCGGAAGGCTGACATCGCCATGCACACCCGGCGTCGGCGCAAGGCCGACGCCGGCCCGATGTGTACTTTGCCGTCAGCCGCGCTCAGTCCGAGAACTTCAGGGGCAAGACGATCGATTACGTGAACGATCGTTTCGTCTTCAACCCGTGAGCTCGTCCCGCCTGCTTGCGACACGATCTGCGCTCCAGCCCTTACATTGGCGGCGTCAGGCCGTCCTTGCCGACGCTGATGCGCGGCGCGGTGAGGCTGCCGTCCTCGTTGCGGGTTGCGAGCGCGATGATCTTGGCGCCGGCTTTGAGGTCCGCGCGGTCACCCGGCACATAGGTGACGATCGGCGTCTCCGGCGTGACCATGACGATCTTCTCGCCGTCCTTGTATTTCAGGGTCAGCCGCTGGCCATCATTGCTTTCCACCGTCTGGTCGACGGTGGCGTTGGTCATGGTGCTGTTGGGCCGCAGGTCCCAGGGCCGGAAGCCTTCCGCGGTGCCGCGCATCGCTTCCGGAAACAGGTGCACCGACAGCGCCTTCTGGCTGCCGTCGGCCTGCGGCATGGCGGCGACGCCGATATAATCGCCGGCCTTGATGTCGGACAGCGCGATCTTGACGATGCCGCTGACCTGGACATTGTCCGGCGTGCGCAGCGTCAGGTGAGTGCCGTCACGCGCAGTGACCGCCAGCGTGTTGCCGTCGACGCTGTCGATGGTGGCACGAATGCGCGAAGGCTGGGGTTGCTGGGCCGGTGCCGGGCAAACCGCCGGCAGCATTGCAAGCCCGAGCGCCGTGGCGAAAAGCAGAACGCGTGATGATGGCATGAAGACATCCGTGAGGTGTGAGGTCAGCCTCCCCTCAACCCCACCGTGTCGGCTCTATTCCCGCGACGCGCCGCCTTCACGCAGCCGTGAGCGCGCCCGCGCCCGCATTGTGTCCGGACGTGTCTGCCCGCACGCGGTTCAGACTTTCGCGAGATCGGCCTCGACCAGCGCCCGCAGCTCTGCCGTCACCTGTGGCATCTGTCCGAACCACAGCGAGAAGCCGCGCACAGCCTGGTGGAGCAGCATGCCGAGCCCGTCGGCGGTCTTGAGGCCCCGCGCTGCGGCGGCGGCGAGCAGCGGCGTCACCAGCGGCGCGTAGACGAGATCTGCGACCACCGCGTCATCGGGCAGTGCCGCGATGTCGACCGCGAGCGGCGGCTGACGGGTCATGCCGAGCGAGGTGGTGTTGACCAGGAGGCCGACGCGGCCCATCAAGCCTCCGACGGCCGACCATTCCACGGCCTCGACCCGCGCGCCGAAACGCGCGGCCAGCTCCTGCGCCCGTGCCAGCGTGCGGTTGGCGACATGCACGCGGGTGATGCCGCGCTCGAGCAGGCCGAACACCACGGCCCGCGACGAGCCGCCGGCGCCGAGCACCAGCGCCTCGGACGCCGCCGTCCAGCCCGGCGCGCAGGCATCGAGATTGCCGACAAAGCCTTCGACATCGGTGTTGGTCGCACGCAGCACGCCATGATCGAGCCACAGCGTATTGGCGGCACCGACCGCGTGGGCGCGCGCGTCGGCCTCGGCGAGCGCCAGCACGCGCTCCTTGTGCGGAATGGTGACGTTGGCTCCGACATAGCCGCGCGCGGAGAGATGCGAAACGAAGTCCGCGACCGCATCGGGCGGCACCGGCTCGATGCGGTAGTCACCGGCGATGCCGAGCGTCTTCAACCAGTATTTGTGGATGAGCGGCGAGCGCGAATGCGCCGCCGGCCACCCGATCAGACAAGCCGCACGCACCTCACTCATCGGAGCGGTCCTTTCATCGGCGGGGATCACAGACCCGCATCAGACTCCGGCATCGGCCTTGAGGCCGGCGAACTCGATGGCAGCGATGGTGCAGGCCTCGTCGTTGTCGGACGTATCGCCGGAGATGCCGACCGCGCCGATGATCGCGCCCGCGGCATCACGCACCAGCGCACCACCCGGCATCGGAGCGAACCGGCCGCCACTGATCTCGGCCATGGCGGCGGCGAACTCCGGCTGCTTGGCGGCGCGCACCGACAGCGGCCGCCCTCCCGAATTGAAGCCGAGGCAGCCATACGCCTTGGCGCGGGCGATATCGGGGCGAAACAGGCCGCCGCCGTCCTCGCCGGAGAACGCCACCAGCACGCCACGGGCATCCAGCACGGCCACGCCGACCGGTTTCAGCTTGAGATCGCGCGCCTTGATGAAAGCACCTTCGATGATTTTGGCAGCCTGGGCGAGCGTCAGCGACATGGTAGGGCAGTTCCTCAATGTGAATGGGGCGGACGGCAGCACTCCTGCCGCTCTCCCGGTGTCCCGCCTCGCAGGTTCGCTGCGTTTCCGGCGGGCTCCAAGCGAACACGGCGGTCAAACCACGGCAGGCTACGCAGAGTCAATCAACCGCGGCGGGCGGCAGCGCCGGCTCGTCGCTCTCGGTCGCGCCGGGAGCCTGCATGGCGGCCCGCGCCTGTGCGACCGCGGCCGGCACGCTCGCCATGAACCGCACCTCGGGCTGCCGCACGCCGTGGCGCAACAGCATCCGCCGTACGGCCGGGCGGGCCCCCGCGACATAGACCCGCGCCCGCCAGCGTGCCGCCTTGCGTACGAAGCCGTTGAGCGTCGCGGCCGCGCTGGAATCGAGCAGCGGCACCGCCGACAGATCGATCACATAAGCCTTCGGGTGCTCGGCGATCTGGTCGAGCGCGGCGGCGACGCTCGCCGTCGCCCCGAAGAAAAACGCGCCGGAAATGCGCACCACCACGATGTCACGGTCGGTGGCCAGCGCCGCGTCATAGGGCACACGGCCGCCGTTCGCGGTGTCGGCGCGATCGTCCTCGCGCAGCGAGGGCATCTGCTCGACATCGACCGTCTGCGCCATGCGGTGCAGGAACAACAGCAGGCTGAGGCCGAAACCGGCGAGGATGCCTTCGGTCAGGTCGCGGAATACGGTGAGCAGGAAGGTCACCAGCAGCACCAGGGCATCGGCGCGCGAGGCCCGCAACAGCGTCGCGAACGCGTGCCGCTCCGTCATGTTCCAGGCCACCGTCGCCAGCACGCCGGCGAGCGCGGCAAGCGGGATGTAGCTCGCCAGCGGCGCGGCAAGCAGCATGAATGCCAGCAGGAACAGCGAATGCAGCATGCCCGACACCGGACCGCGCGCGCCGGACCGCACATTGGTGGCCGTGCGCGCGATGGTGCCGGTGACGCAGATGCCGCCGAACAGCGCGGAGGCGATGTTGGCAACCCCCTGGGCAACCAGCTCGCAATTGGAGCGATGGCGCCGGCCGGTCATGCTGTCGGCGACCACCGCCGACAGCAGGCTCTCGATGCTGCCGAGCAGCGCAAACGACAGCGCCGACGGCAGCACATCGAGGATCTTGGCGACGCTCAGCGCCGGCAGATGCGGCGCGGGCAGGCCACGCGGAATGCCGCCGAACCGCGAGCCGATGGTGTCGACCGGCAGATCGAGCACGACCGCGACAATGGTCGCCGCCGCCACCGCGATCAGCAGGCCCGGCCACTGCGGCCGGACGGCGCGCAGCCCGGCGATGATGACGATCGCCAGCCCCGACAGCGCCACCGCCGACGGGCTGACCGTCGGCCAGGCGACGGCGAGCGCCTGCAGCTTCGGCCACAGCGGCCCCGGCTCCCCGCCCGCGAGCGTCAGGCCGAACAGGTCCTTGAGCTGGCTTGCCAGGATGATGACGGCAATGCCGGCGGTGAAGCCGACGGTCACCGGATAGGGAATATACTTGATGAAGGTGCCGAGCTGCAGCAGACCCGCGGCCATCAGCACGAGACCGGCGATCAAGGTGGCGAGAATCAGGCCGTCGATGCCATGGGCCTGCACGGTGGCGGCGACCAGAACGATGAAGGCCCCGGCCGGACCGCCGATCTGAAACCGGCTGCCGCCGAGCAGCGACACGATGAAGCCGCCGACGATCGCGGTGGTGAGGCCGCGGTCCGGGCTGACGCCGGAGGCGATCGCGATCGCCATCGACAGCGGCAGCGCGACGATCGCCACCGTCAGGCCGGAGATCAGGTCGGCGCGAAAGTCCGCCAGGCGATAGTGCTCGCGCAGCACAGTCACGAGCTTGGGCGTGAACAACGCGGTGAAGCTGGGAGGCAGAGCTGTGGCGGCCACGATCGTCCTTTCCTGCCGCTGGCGTGGAGAACCCGGCGGCGCGCGACCACCGGACGTCGGTCAGCGCAAATCTGGCGGCGGCTTGGGCTGCTTGAGGCGGACGCCGCGTCCGCCGATGACGCTCTGGGCATTGTCGCCGATCAGCTCGACCCCGGCCCGGTCGAGCGCCTCGACCACCTTGGTCAGGGTATCGATCACCCCGCGCACCGTGCCCTCGCTCGCCTCCATGCGCTGGATGGTCGGCAGCGACACGCCGGCCATCTCGGCGAGTTGCCGCTGGTCGACGCCAAGCAGGGCTCGGGCGGCGCGCATCTGGGCGGAAGTGATCATCCGGACATCTCGATGATTGATGTTTTATACATCAATACTACCGTAATTAGATTGCATTCTAAAACACCTGGATTGATCTTTGTCAAAATAAAAAGGGGCCGCGGCAAGCGGCCCCTTCATTGCTGGTATTGCGTAACCGCCGGCGTCAGGCGGCGGCGGAGCGATGTGCGGCGATGATCTGCTCGGCCGCCCGGCCGGTGACTTCGGCCATGTGGTCGAAGCGGCGGGTGAAGCCGCCGGCACCGGCGGTCGCCGAGCGCAGCTCGACGATCAGGTCACCGATCTCCGCTTCCGGCATCAGCGCCTTGACCGCATCCCAGCCGCTCCAGTTCTCGCGGGTGTCGAACGACAGGATCTGGCCGCGCCGTCCGGACAGGATGGCGTTGATCCTCGCGGTGGCATCGGTCGGGCAGACAATCTCGACCTCGCAGATCGGCTCCAGCAAGACTGGCTGACACTGCGGCAGCGCCTCGCTCATGCCCGCCCGCGCCGCCGTGCGGAAGGCGAGGTCGGACGAGTCGACGCTGTGATAGGAGCCGTCGGTGAGGGTCACCGCGACATCGATCACCGGGAAGCCGAGCGGCCCGCGCAACAGGCCATCCTTGACGCCCTCTTCCACCGCCGGGATGTAGTTGCGCGGCACCGCCCCACCCACGATCTTCTCGGTGAAGGCGAAGCCGGTGCCGCGCGGCAGCGGCTGGATGTCGAGCACGACGTCGCCGAACTGGCCGTGCCCGCCGGACTGCTTCTTGTGGCGGCCGCGCTGGGTGATCGGCTTGCGGATGGTTTCCTGGTAGCCGACCCCCGGCGCGTGCTGCTTGACCGTCACCCCGAAGCGATCACGCAACCGCTCCAGCGCTACGCGCAGATGCATTTCGCCCTGCCCCCACACCACGATCTCGTGGGACACCGGATCGTGGATCATGGTCAGCGAGGGGTCTTCGTCGCTGAGGCGCGCCAGCGCCTGACCGAGCTTGACGTCGTCCTTGCGATCGACGGCGGCGAGCGCGATCGCCAGCACCGGCGACGCCGCGGCAATTTCGGTGAGGGCCCGCGGCGCGGTCTTGCCCGACGACAGCGTATCGCCGGTCCGGACCGGATCGAGCTTGCCGAGCGCGACCACCTCTCCCGCTTCGGCCGACGTCCGCTTGGTGTCGTTCGCGGCGGACGCCGCCGACATGCCGGAGATGCGCGCAGCCTCGCCCCGCGACGACTGCACGGTGGCGCCGTCATCGAGATGGCCCGCCAGCACACGGCTGAGCGACAGCTTGCCGCCGTGCTGCAGATGCGCCGTCTTCAGCACATAGGCGATCGCATCCTTGCCCGAGACCTGGACACCGAGACGCTGCGCCGTCGCCTCCACGCCCGGGCACTCGTGCCGCAGCGCCTTCATCAGCCGCAGCACGCCGTTCTCGCGGGTCGCCGACCCCAGCAGCACCGGGCAGATCTGGCCCTCGCGCAGCTCGCGCGCCAGATCGTCGAACACCGCATCGCGCGGCGGCGGAATATCCTCGAGCAGCTGCTCCATCAGGCGGTCGTCGTGATCGGCGAGCTTCTCCAGCATGGTGAAGCGGGCTTCCTTCTCGCGGTCGAGATCGCCGCCCTCCAGCGTCACCACCTCGGAGGGCAGATGCTCGCGGTAGACGAAGGCGCGTTCCAGCGCGAGATCGACGAACCCGCTGATGATGTTGTCGGCCCAGATCGGAATCTGCCGCAGTACCAGTGGCACGCGCGAAGCCGGCTGCAGTGTCGTCAGCGTCTCGCGGACGCGGGCATCGGCCTTGTCGATCTTGTTGAGGAAAAGGAAGCGGGGAATGCCGAGATCTTCCAGCTCACGCATGATGATCTGCAGTTGCGGCAGCTTGCGCTCGTCGGCCTCGCACACCACCACCGCGGCATCGACCGCCGGCAGCGCGGCACGCATGTCATGGATGAACTCCACCGAGCCGGGGCAGTCGAGGAAGGTATAGATGTCGCCCATGAAGCTGACGGTCGCCGCCGTGAGCGCCACGCTCATACGATGGCTGCGTGCCTCGGGAGAGGAATCTCCGAAGGTGGTGCCAGTTTCGACGGTGCCTGCTTTGGGGATCGCGCCGGTTCGCGCAAGGATGGCTTCGAGTAGGGTGGTCTTACCGCTCTGGAATGGGCCCACCAGCGCAATGCACCGTGGACCGCGGGGACTTCTGACGTCATGTCCCATTGCCGCCTCCTGACTGGAGCTCGGCCCATGATTGGGTCGGCACAGGGATCGTCTCAGGCACCCGGGTCGTTGGCAAGGATGAAACTTGCGGCTCTGCAGCATGACGGAACACGCGGCAGTCGTGGCGCGAATGGAACTCGCACAGCGGACGGCGGCCCGGGGGCATGAAAAAGGCCCGCTTGCG
Organism: Bradyrhizobium sp. 2TAF24; assembly: GCF_052115025.1. Taxonomy (NCBI): domain Bacteria; kingdom Pseudomonadati; phylum Pseudomonadota; class Alphaproteobacteria; order Hyphomicrobiales; family Nitrobacteraceae; genus Bradyrhizobium; species Bradyrhizobium sp. 2TAF24. The sequence goes on from NZ_JBFRFW010000003.1 coordinate 104,816, forward strand.
CGGGCCTTTACGAATGATGCGGGACGGCTGTCGAGGGCTTCAGCGGCCCGGCCGCAGCGTCAGCTCGGCGACGCCTGCCGCAACGCTGACACCCACCTGTCCCTGCAGGCTGAGCGGCTGCAACGCGAACGAATTCGCCGAGCCGCCGACCAAGGCATTGCCGCCGACGCCGACGCCGACTGTCGCGCTGCCCTGCACGCCAGCATAATTCCCTGCGAGATCGCCCTGCCCGATACGCGCGGTCGGCGCGAACACCGCCCAGGCCAGCGAGCTCTTCTCGGTGATGCCGAGGTCGATGCCGACCTTGCGGATCTGCGCGACGTAGTAGTCGCGGCGGCGACCATCCGCCCGCAGCACGCAGGACAGGTTGGTGACTGAGCCGACGATGAAGCCCACGCTGGCGCCGCCACGGCATTCCAGCACGCCAACCTGAACGGGCTGTTGGGCGGTGGCGGCCGTGAACGATGCAACGAGCATGACAGCGGCAGCTCCGACGAGGGCTGAAAGACGACGCATGATGCGATCTCCGGTGATGGTCCTTGGTGAGAGTCCCGGGTGGCGGGAATCGAACGGCGGTGAAACGACACGCGAACACTGCAGGCTGCCATTAATTCATAGCCGCACTGAATGTTCAATGAACGTTCGACGACAGCCTCCACGCCACGGAGCGCTGCGACAAAAAAAAGAGGCCCGCTGACGCGGGCCTCTCTATCAACCGATCGATCGTCTTAGTGGTGACGATGACGACGATGAGCGCGGCGGGCCGGGCGAACGTCGGCCGGGCGCAGCTCGACGTCAACGATGCCGGCAACGGCGGAGATGCCGGTCTGGCCCTGCAGGCTGAGCGGCTGCAGCGAGAAGGCGTTGGCCGAACCGCCGACGAGCAGGTTGGCACCGACGCCGACGCCGACGGTCGCGTTGGCACCGACGCCGCCGTAGTGACCGGCGAGAGCACCCGGACCCACGCGATAGGTCGGAGCGTTGACGGCCCAGGCGAGACCGGTCTGCTGGGTCACGCCGAGGTCGAGACCGAAGCGGTGGATGCTGGCGATGTACGGCTGGACCGAACGACCGTCATTGCTGCGGAAAACGCACTCGAGCTCGGTCGCCGAACCCACGACGAAACCGACGTTCTGACCGCCCTGGCATTCGAGGATGCCGACCTGCACGCCCTGCTGCGCATTGGCGGATGCAAAGGAAGCGATAAGCGTCGCGGCGGCGAGGCCGAGAAGGGCTTTGAAGCGCATATTGTGAGACTCCGGAGATTTTAAGAATTGGAACGCGTGAGCGCGGCCCGACGATGAAGCAAGTGCCGTGTCAAAAACAAGGCACTTTCTAAAAAAAGCCGCGAATTCTGTGATGAACCTGAACGAAAGCGGCTCAAAGGTTACCGAAGGTTGCCGCAAAAGCGCTGAATGCGCTTGCAGGCATCCTCCAGATCGGAGGTTTTGGTGGCGTAGGAGATTCGGAAGGCCGGGCCGAGGCCGAACGCCGAGCCCTGCACCACCGCGACGCCCTCGCTCTCGAGCAGTTCGGTCACGAAATCTTCATCAGTCGCGAGCGTCTTGCCTGACGGCGTGGTCTTGCCAATGGTGCCGGCGCACGACGGATAGACGTAGAACGCGCCTTCCGGCCGCGGGCAGTGGATACCGGTGGCCTGATTCAGCATCGCCACGACGAGATCGCGGCGCTCCTTGAACACCTTGTTGTTCTCGCCAATGAAGTCCTGCGGGCCGTTGAGCGCCTCCACGGCCGCCCACTGGGCGATCGAGGACGGATTGGAGGTCGACTGCGACTGGATGGTCGCCATCGCCGCGATCAGCTCGCGCGGACCACCGGCATAGCCGATGCGCCAGCCGGTCATGCAGTAGGCCTTCGAGACGCCGTTCACCGTCAGCGTGCGGTCAAGCAGCTGCGGCTCGACCTGCGCCGGCGTCGTGAACTTGAAGTCGTCATAGACGAGGTGCTCATACATGTCGTCGGTCATCACCCAGACATGGGGATGGCGCATCAGCACGTCGGTGAGCGCCTTGAGCTCGGCCTCGGTGTAGGCCGCGCCGGTCGGGTTCGATGGCGAGTTGAGGATCAGCCACTTGGTCCTCGGCGTGATCGCGCGCTCGAGATCGGCCGGCTGCAGCTTGAAGCCGTGCTCGGCGGTGCACACCACCGGCACCGATTCGCCGCCGGCGAGCGCCACCATCTCCGGATAGCTGACCCAGTAGGGCGCGGGAATGATCACCTCGTCGCCGGGATTGATGGTCGCCATCAGCGCGTTATAGAGCACCTGCTTGCCGCCGGTGCCGACCGAGATCTGGTTCGGCTTGTAGACGAGGCCGTTCTCTCGCTGAAACTTGGCGATGATCGCCTCCTTCAGCTCGGGAATGCCGTCCACGGCGGTGTACTTGGTGTTGCCCGCCTCGATGGCATGGATGGCCGCCAGCTTGATGTTGGCGGGGGTATCGAAATCCGGCTCGCCGGCGCCGAGGCCGATGACGTTGCGGCCCGCCGCTTTGAGCTGCCGCGCCTTGTCCGTGACCGCGATCGTCGCGGACGGCTTCACACGGGCAAGCGAGGCAGACAGGAAGGGCATCATCTTCTCCTAGCAGGCGACGGCGCACGAACGCGCGCGAGTCGGGTTTTTCAGGCAGGGCGGCACCCTAAAGCGAGCGCCGCTGCATCGCAAGAAGCTTGGCCGGAAACTCCGCCGGACTTTAAGAAAGCCTTCAAAACCCGCCGCTTAGGATCGGCAACATTCGGCAAATTTTGCGGTCTGATGGCTTATTTTCGACCACGCGATGCCCTCCGGGCCATTCGCAGCGGGGCCTGGCTCACGGCTGAGCGGGCACGCGGCTACAGCGTGCTGCTGCTCGCCATCGCAACTGCGGGTCTTTTGGCCTGGATCGCGCTGTCGCACCACATGGTCGATCGCAACGGCAAGCCGCTGGGAACCGACTTTTCCAGCTTCTATGCCGCCGGAGCCCTCGCCCGTGAGGGCCAGGCCGCCGGGGCCTATGATCCGCAGCTCCACCACGCCCGCCAGCAGCAGACCTTCGGGGCCGCGACGCCGTACTACGCATGGCAATATCCACCGGTTTTCCTGCTGGTGGCGGCGCCCCTCGCCGCGCTGCCCTATCCGGTCGCGCTGGCGCTGTGGCAGGGCGTCACGCTTGTGCTCTACCTGATGGTGATCAGGCGGATTGTCCGTCCGGTCCGCCCGGCCGCGGGGCGCCTGTGGCTGCTCACCGCCGCCGCCTTTCCCGCCGTTTTCATCAACCTCGGCCATGGCCAGAACGGCTTTCTGACCGCCGCGCTGCTCGGCGGCGGAGCCTTGCTGCTGACGCATCGTCCGCTGCTCGCCGGCGTGCTGTTCGGCCTGCTCGCCTACAAGCCGCAGTTCGCACTGGTGATCCCGGTGGCCCTCGTTGCCGGCGGCTACTGGCGCAGCGTCATGGCCGCCACGCTCACCGTCGCGGCACTGGCCGCCGTCACCACGGCACTGTTCGGCGTCGCGCCGTGGCAGGCGTTCATCGCGTCCATGGAAGCCTCGCGCCGCGTGCTGCTCGAGGCCGGAGACGTCGGGTTCGAAAAGCTGCAGAGTGCGTTCGCCGCGGTGCGGCTGCTCGGCGGCGGCGTTGCGCTCGCCTACGCCGTGCAGGCGATCGTTTCGGGCGCTGTGATCGTCTCCGTCGGCTGGGCCTTTCGCGTGCTGCGCGACGACACCGAGAAGGCCGCGCTGCTGCTGGCGGCGACGCTGCTCGCTTCGCCCCATGTACTCGACTACGACCTGATGGTGCTGGGCCCCACGATCGCATTTGCCGTGGCGACCGGCCTTTCCCGCGGCTTCCGGCCTTATGAGATCAGCCTGCTCGCGGCAGCCTGGACCGTGCCGCTGCTCGCCCGCGCGGTGGCCGGCGTCAGCACCATCCCGCTCGGCGTGCTGGTCGTGGGCGCGCTCTATATCCTGCTGCTGCGCCATGCCGTCGCCGACCGCGACGGCGCGGCGCTCTGCAATCAGCGCATGGCAAACGCCTGACGCTCCGGCTCCGCGCGCGCTCCGGCCGCGCGCGAGGACAGCATGTTTTGCTGTGACGGCCGCATGCTGCAACGCACTTCGACTTTTTCAAAGTTTTGGGGGTTGCGGCGCAGCACCTCACATCCCATTGTTGCACCGGCGGTTGGCAAGCCGCAGTGTCTGCATGCGCGGATGGGTGGCCTGAAGATCGATGTACAAGCTCTATACAATGCAGCGCTCCGGCAACAGCTACAAGGTTCGCCTTGCGCTGGCATTGTTGAACACACCCTATCGCGCCATCGAGATCGACATCCTCAAGGGCGAGAGCCGCACGCCCGATTTCCTCGCCAAGAATCCGAACGGCCAGGTGCCGCTGCTGGAGGTCGGCGAGAGCCGCTATCTTGCGGAGTCGAATGCCATCCTGTGGTATCTCGCGATCGGCACGCCGCTCGCGCCGGAGAGCCGGCTCGACCGCGCCGACGCCATGCAGTGGATGTTCTTTGAGCAGCATGCACTGGAGCCGAACATCGGCGCCGCCTATTTCTGGCTGTCGCTGGTCAAGGGTGGCCGCGAGCTCCATGCCTATTCGCTGGAAGACTGGATGGAGCGCGGCTACCGCGCGCTGCAGGTGATGGAGCAGCATCTGCAGACCCGCGACTACTTCGCCGCCAACCAGCTCACGGTCGCCGACATCGCGCTCTACGCCTACACCCACGTCGCCGACCAGTGCGACTACGACCTGTCCAGCTTCCCGGCGGTCCGCACCTGGCTGAGGCGCATCGAGCAGGAGCCGCGCTTCGTCGCCATGAACTGGACGCCGGCCGAGGTTCCTGAGGGCGAAGCTGGCGTCACCGCTGAAGCGTGATCGGCGACATCAACGGGGGCAAACCGGTTTTCGACCGTCCATCGCCTTGGTTTCGCCCCACTCCACGCGGGCGCCGCCGCAATCTTGACCGTCATCTCTGGGACATTTGCAGCCGTGCAGGTGATTCGCGCGCCGCACCTCCACGATCCAACCGATCGTGAAAGTCCTGCGCGCCGCGATTGATGAATGTTGACATGAGCGATGCTCCGGCGGGCGCATGGACTGGCCGGAATGCTCTCCAGCCTGGGAATCGAGCCGCATGAAACGGTTGCTGGGTGCCGGACACGGTTTTGGCGACCGCACGGCACTTGCCGCCTCTCGCGCCCACAACATGATCGCAGCCTCGCTGGCGATCGGAAGCCTGTCGCTGTGCCTGATCCTCAGCATCGCCGCCGTGTCGCTGCGCCTGATGGCGGCATGATCACGTACGCGCAGTATCGGGCCGTGTCGCCGCCTCTTCGCACCGCCACGCCGACGCTCCCGGTCATCGTGACCAGGAAGCGCTGATGAGAACGCCCGTCCTGCTGGTGACGATATCGCTGGCGGCCGCCATCGTGCTGGCCACGCTGGCGATCGCCACCACCACGCGCGGCGACAACGCCGCGTTCGAATCCTCCGCCGGACCGCTCACGGTCGGGACCGTGGCGGGCGGCCCGGTGCATCCCTGACGTCTCGCAGACTGCTGCCACGGGCAACCGCCATCCCGCGGCGTTTGAATCAAATCTCATGAAATTGGTGCCGACCGCGTTGCCAGCGCATTAGCCCCGGCGGCGAAAATACGATGTTACCGCAATCCGGAAGCCACGATCCGGCGTTAGGCTGGCGCGCAAACGGTGAACCTCATGCGCTTGGACTGGCGAACGGTATCCGGTGCTCTTGCGGCTGCGGCGCTGACGACGGCGATCGTCGCCAGCGAACGCCACGTCGTCGTCATGACCGATCCCGCCTCGCTCCATGTCGGCGCGGTTGCGCTGTCGGCGATGCTCGGCGGCATGTTCGCGGGCGTTGCCAGCGCTGCGATCGTCATCGCCTTCGCTGTGTCATCCCTGCTGGCCAATCCGGTGATCGCCGGCGGCCCCGACCTCGCCCGCGTGATGCTGCTGGGCATCGCGACCCTCGCCATTGTGCTCATCATCGGGCTGCTGCGCAGGCGATTTGTCGCCGACATCGCACGCGAGCGCGAGCGCAGTGCGGCCCTGCAGCGACTGTCCGGCGCACTCGATTCGATGGACATCGGCGTGGTGCTGCTCGACGCCGACACCCGCGCGCAGTTCATCAACCGCGCCTTCCGCGACATGTTCCGGCTGAGCGACGAACAGGCCGCGAGCAAGCCGCCTTTCGTCGCGCTGATGTATCATGGCCGCGACACCCGCGCCTACGCCATGCCCGAGGACGAGGTCGGCACCTATATCTCCACACGAATCGCCCAGGTGCGCAGCGGCGACCCGACCCCGGTCGACCTGCGGCTGAGCGATGGCCAGGTGCTGCGCTTTCGCTGCACGGTGCTGCCGGAAGGGGGGCGGATGCTGACCTACATCCCGATCACCGACCTGATCCGTCGCACCGACAACCCGGCCGAACGCGACCGCCTGATCGCCCGGCGCACCGGCCACGGCGACTGGCTCGGGCGGCAGGCCGGAGGACTGCTGGGCGCGGCGGAATAACCAGCCGGCGGCTGTGGACAAGTCGCTCAAAAGTCTCCATCCGAATGCGCCGCGCGTCCGCCCGCACCCTAAGCTAGCTGATTGAACCAGCGAGCAATTCGGGGTTTCCCTCAGCGCCGCATGCGGCAATCGCGGCCGTGCTGCGCGTCATAAATGCACAATAAATCCTCACTAGCCTTCCGCCGTACGCTGATCGACCCCCCGTCGCTGATCATGCGTGCCGGTGCGTACCGGCAAGGCTTGTGATCGAGGTACGCGCCTTTCTGAGAGACGAGCATTTGACACGGCAAACCCAGTCTCCATCTTGCCGGGCAATGCTATTCGGGCGGTCCTCGTCAGTCGCCGCGTCTGGCCGGGGCCGCCTTTTTTTTGGCGTCCTTGCCGTCAGTCCGCTTCGCGACCGTGCCGCCGGACAGCGGAGTTGATGTTGCTCACGCCTGCCTGTCGCATTCCCGCCGCCGATCCGCTATCTGATCGGCCGACATTTCAACCGGACCTGACACCTGACCCCGATGATCCGCGTCCCCCTGGTCGTTCTCACCCTGCTCGCGCTCACGCTCGTGCTGCTGCCGTTCCAGCTGATCGGCATCATGTTCGACAACCGCCTGCAGCGCATCGTTCCGCACCTGTTTCATCGTGCGGTCTGCGCCATCATCGGCATTCGCATCCACCAGGTGGGACAGTGCGGCACCGATCGGCCGATGCTGATCCTGTCCAATCACGTCTCCTGGCTCGACATCATCGTCGTGACCGCCGTGACCCCGGTGGTGTTCGTCGCCAAGCATGAGGTGGCGAGCTGGCCGCTGTTTGGATGGCTGGCGAAACTGCAGCGGACCATTTTCATCGAGCGCGAGCGGCGGCAGAAGACCGGCGCGGTCGCCCGCGAGATGGGGGATCGCCTGACCGGCGGCGACACCGTGGTGCTGTTCGCCGAAGGCACGTCCAGCGACGGCAACCGCATCCTGCCGTTCCGTTCGGCCCTGATCGGGTCGGTCCATCACGCGCTCGGCAGCTCGACGCACCATTCCAGCATCACCGTGCAGCCGCTGTCGCTCGCCTATGTCGGCTTCGGCGGCGTTCCAGCCGGGCGGGCGCTGCGCAACAAGCTCGCCTGGTATGGCGACGTCGACCTCATCCCGCACATGCTCGACGTGCTGCGGGCCGGCGCGGTGGACGTCACCGTGAGCTGGGGCGCTGCGGTGGCCTACGACATGAGCACCGACCGCAAGCAGATCGCCCGCGAAGCCGAGCGCTCGGTGCGGCGGATGAATGCGGCAGCATTGCGCTACCCGCCTGGCCGCCAGAGCGCGCCTGCGCCGGAGACCGCGGACCCCGTCCCGGGCGTCGCCTGACACCCTTGCGCAGCGCGACCGATTGTCGTTCTGTCTCCGTCGGACGCGTCTCATGATGGTGCGTCCCGCCGCAATGACACCGGCGTCATGAGAGATGCGTGAACCGTGACGGAACGCTCCGCTCGACCAGCCACCGAAACGCCGGCGCGGCGGCTCACCTGCGCCCGCTGCGGCACCGCATTCGGCTGCGACCTGTCGAGCGAGTGCTGGTGCCATGCGGAGACCGCACGGCTGCCGATGCCGACGTCCGGAGGCGACTGCCTGTGCCCGGCCTGCCTGCGCGCCGCCGCGGCGGTCGCACGCTCCGGGGCGGGCGCCTAAGACGCGGCGACTGACTAGAGTGCGTTCGCTTTTGGTGACAGCGCGAACACGCCCTCAATATTGCTTTGACGCATGGTTGTTTTGACGCGTTTTCGTCACGCGAACCGGCGCCCACCCCGGATCAGGTCCGGGGGCATGCTTCGCTCGAAAACACTCTAGACAGCGTACCCCGGCGATTTGCGCGCGAGGCCGCCGAACGCGTCCAGCAGCCGTTCACGCCAGGCGTAGACGGCATCCTCCTCCTTGAGCAGCCTGAACGGGCTCGTCGCCCGTGCCCACTGGAAGCCGCCGAACACGATGTAATCGGCATAGTTCGGCGCGTCGCCGCCGATGAAGGGCTGGGCGCGCAGCGTCAGGCGAAGCGGGTCGAGCGACTTGCGGAACACCTCGACGCCCTTGTCACGGGTCGCCGCCGCCTCCTCCAGGGTGCGGCCGAGCCGCGCCTCGCGCGTGCTGCGAAAATAGGCCTGGTCGTCCGGCGACAAATGACCATGGATGTCGGCGACGATCAGCGGAAACAGGCCGCCGACAATGGCAACGTCACCCCAGCCGTTGATCATGCGCGCCATCGCCCGCCCGCCGTCGCCGCCAAACAGCGACGGGCGATCGGGATAGGCATCCTCGAGATGGTTCGCGATCACCCAGGAATCGACCACGGCCTTGTCGCCGTCGAGCAGCACCGGCACCTTCTCGGAGCCGTGCGGCGCGATGGCGGCCTTGTCGGTGAAGCGCCAGGGGATCGTCTGCGCGTCGAGCCCCTTGTGCGCGAGCGCAAGGCGAGTGCGCCAGCAATACGGGCTGAACGGGCGCGCGTCGTCGGTGCCGACCAGTTCGTACAGCTTGCGCGTCACGCCGTCAGCCCTTCACCACCGAAGCGGTCTGGCCGAACAGGATCTTGCGCTCCTCCTCGGTGCGGATGCCGGCCGCATTGGGGTTGACCTGCTTGGCGAGCGCGTAGGCGCGCTCGGTCGCCGGCCGGCTCCGGATCGCCTCGAACCAGCGCTTGAGATGCGGGAAGTCCTCGAGCTTCTGGCCCTGGCGCTCGTAGGGCACCACCCAGGGATAACTCGCCATGTCGGCGATCGAATAGTCACCTGCGAGGAATTCGCGGTCGGCGAGGCGCTTGTTGAGCACGCCATAGAGACGGTTGGTCTCGTTGACGTAGCGGGTAATGGCGTAAGGCAGCTTCTCCGGCGCGTAGATGGCGAAGTGATGATTCTGGCCCGCCATCGGTCCAAGCCCGCCCATCTGCCAGAACAGCCACTGCAGGGTGTCGTAGCGCACCCGCACGTCGGCGGAGAGGAACTTGCCGGTCTTTTCCGCGAGGTAGGTCAGGATCGCGCCGGACTCGAACACCGAGATCGGCTTGCCGCCGTCCTTCGGCGCATGGTCGACGATCGCCGGCATGCGGTTGTTCGGCGCGATCGCCAGGAATTCGGGCTTGAACTGATCACCGGTGCCGATGTTCACCGGAACGATGTTGTAGGGCAGCCCGGCCTCTTCGAGAAATATCGTGATCTTGTGGCCGTTCGGCGTGGGCCAGTAGTGCAGGTCGATCATCGGGCGATCCTTGAACGTGACGGCGGAAAGCCGGATTGTCGGAAACAATCCGGCCGACATCATAGAAATAGATGCCGTTGCATGAAAATCGAGTTCACCCAATCCCCGCGGCGAAGTCAATGGCGCCCGCCCCGTCTCTCGCCGAATTGAGGGCGCCCGCTCTCAGCGAGCAGCGGGAACCGCCGGCGATGTGATCGAACCGGTCGCTTCCGGCTCCTGACGCGGCGACTGCCTTGCAGTGGCCCGGCCGGGCTCACCGGCCGCCGGGCCGACACGCCCCCTCGCCACCCGGGTCCGCAACAGCGAGGCGCTGTAAAACCGCCCATCGCCCCCCTGGACGAGATCCGCGTCCATCTGCGCCTTGAATAAGGCGTTCTGCAGCATCGAGGTGCAGCGGTTTTCGCGGCTCTGACTGGCCGTCCCGGGCTCGGCAAGTCCTCCGAGCAGGCTCAGGCATGTCCGCCACATCAGTTTGGTGATCAGGAACAGGTGCGGTTGAAACGCCTCGATGCCATGCGCGACGTCGTTCATCTTCCTGACGAACATCCGCCAATCCGGCAGATATCCGTTGCCGTTGTTCATGATCGACAACGCGTATTCCTTGGTGGTGCAGACATGCTCCGCATCCAGCGAGAACGTCGGAGCGACGCTGCCGTCGGCATTGACCCGCGCAGGCTTGGCCCCCGGCAGCGCACAAAAGCGGGTCAGGTTGTCGACGAGCAGCCACATGTTGAGTTCGAGAGAATCCCGGTAGAGCGGCAGAAGGGTTACGACCGGCCCTGCGCTGGAAAAGCTCAGGTTCAGCAGGTCGTCGACCATCGTCGTCGCCTGGTTGAGTGCGGTGTTGGCATGCACCGCCGCCTTCACCGACTCGGACAGGACCGGGATCTTGCCGAACAGCTTGTCGCGGATGTCGGCCAGATAGACGTTGCTCTTGTCGTTGAACAACGTCGTCAGCGCCAGACGAAACAGCGCGTAGTCCAGGCGGGCCATCTTCTCGTCGAAGAACTGGCAGATCGCCGGCGGCTGGAAATTGAGGGCTTCCAACGAACCGATGGCCGCCGTCGTCGAGCTGGTCAGGACGATCCGCGCCTGGTCACTGGGATAAAGGCACTGATAAGCCTCGGACGCGACCTCCAGCGCCGCCTTCAGGTTGGCTTCGATCGCGAGCTTGTCGGTGTCGTTATGGCCGCCCTGGCGTGCCGCCGCGAGCAGCACGCCAACCAGCAGATAGGATCTGAACAGTCGGTGGCTCTTGGTATGTGCGACGAACAGCACATAGTCCTCGGCCTCGGCGATGATCCCGCCGCGGCGGTCGATCTCCGCGCAGCCCCCGAGCAACCCGAGAATGACGAGCGTCGCGACGGCGCGCGACAGCACCTTTGAAAACATGTCCGCCCCCGAATATTTATTTTTGCAATCAATGCGCAAGTCTCGACCGATTCGGCGCACATGCGCGACGGTCGAGCCCGCGTCGAGGCGGGCTGACAATGTCCCTGTCCACAGGTTTCCGGGAACCGAGGGGGGATCGCCGCGACGCGGCCTGCCGCCGTCATGCACGGACGACAAAATCTGCGCCGCTCCCTTTCTCACGCGCGATTTGGCTCTATATTCCCCGCCATGGCGACACCTCCCGACAAGCCCAAAAAACCGAAGACACCGAAATCCAAGGCGCATCGTCCCGACGTGCAGCCGATCGCGCCGGCGCTCGCCGAGCTGCTCAATCCCGCGATCAATCGCGGCGAGAGCGGCGTCGGCTCGCAGACCGGCCTGCAGCCGCCGCCGGACAATTCCTGGGACCGCCGCGCCGGCGGCGAGGCTGCGGCCCACCGCGCCCGTGCGTCGACCCGCACCGTCGATGGCAACGCAGCGCTGCCGCCGGATCCGCTGCCCGACCGCAACATGACGCGCAACACCAAGGCAGCGCGGCACAGCCCACTGCGATCGCAGCCTCAGCCGCCGGGCGCGCGCGCCGCCCCGGAGGCCAGCGGCCTCGAGGAAGCGCCGCAGGCCAACTACGGCACCTCCGCGACCATCCCGACCATGGATCCGGAGCTCGCCAGGCAGCTCGGCTTCGACGTCGAGGACGACGACACGCTGGCGCGCCCGGCGCGCAACAAGATGGAAGCTCTCGGCGTCGCCGCGACGGCGGACGCGCTCGAGAGCCTGATCCGTGACGGCCGACCGGAATTCCGCAACAACGACGGCAGCCTGCGCGTGTGGACACCCCACCGCCCGGCGCGCCCGGAGAAATCCGAAGGCGGCGTCCGCTTCGAGCTCAAGTCGGAATACGTCCCCAAGGGCGACCAGCCGCAGGCGATCAAGGAGCTGGTGGAAGGCATCGAGCGCAACGACCGCACCCAGGTGCTGCTCGGCGTCACCGGCTCGGGCAAGACCTACACCATGGCGCAGGTGATCCAGGCGACGCAGCGCCCGGCGATCATCCTCGCGCCCAACAAGACGCTGGCCGCCCAGCTCTACGGCGAGTTCAAGAACTTCTTCCCGGACAACGCGGTCGAGTACTTCGTCTCGTACTACGACTACTACCAGCCGGAAGCCTACGTTCCGCGCACCGACACCTATATCGAGAAGGATTCCTCGATCAACGAGCAGATCGACCGCATGCGCCACTCGGCGACGCGCGCGCTGCTCGAGCGTGACGACGTCATCATCGTCGCCTCGGTGTCCTGCATCTACGGTATCGGCTCGGTCGAGACCTATACCGCGATGACCTTCGCGCTGAAGAAGAACGAGCGCGTCGACCAGCGCCAGCTGATCGCCGATCTCGTGGCGCTGCAGTACAAGCGCATCAGCGCCGATTTCACCCGCGGCACCTTCCGCGTCCGCGGCGACACCATCGACATCTTCCCGGCGCACTACGAAGACCGCGCCTGGCGCGTCAACCTGTTCGGCGACGTGGTCGAGAGCATCGAGGAGTTCGACCCGCTCACCGGCCACAAGAGCGACGAGCTCGAGTTCATCAAGGTCTACTCCAACTCGCACTACGTCACGCCGCGGCCGACGCTGATCCAGGCCATCAAGGGCATCAAGGCCGAGCTGAAATGGCGGCTCGACCAGTTGCATGCCCAGGGCCGGCTGCTGGAGGCGCAGCGGCTCGAGCAGCGCACCACCTTCGACATCGAGATGCTGGAGGCGACCGGCAGCTGCGCCGGCATCGAGAACTATTCGCGCTACCTCACCGGCCGCCGGCCGGGCGAGCCGCCGCCGACCCTGTTCGAGTACGTCCCCGACGACGCGCTGGTGTTCCTCGATGAAAGCCATGTCACCGCGCCGCAGATCGGCGCCATGTTCCGCGGCGACTTCCGCCGCAAGGCGACGCTCGCCGAGTACGGCTTCCGCCTGCCCTCGTGCATGGATAACCGTCCGCTACGGTTCGAGGAATGGGACGCGATGCGGCCGCAGTCGGTCGCGGTGTCGGCAACGCCGGCGGGATGGGAGATCAACGAGAGCGGCGGCGTGTTCGTCGAGCAGGTCATCCGCCCGACCGGCCTGACTGATCCGCCGGTGCACATCCGCCCGGCCCGCACCCAGGTCGACGACCTCGTCGGCGAGGTGCGCGCGACCGCTGCGGCCGGCTACCGCACGCTGATCACGGTGCTGACCAAGCGCATGGCGGAGGATCTCACCGAATACCTGCACGAGCAGGGCATCCGCGTGCGCTACATGCACTCCGACATCGACACCATCGAGCGCATCGAGATCATCCGCGACCTGCGGCTTGGCGCCTTCGATGCCCTGGTGGGCATCAACCTGTTGCGCGAGGGCCTCGACATTCCCGAATGCGCCCTCGTCGCCATCCTCGATGCCGACAAGGAAGGCTTCCTGCGCAGCGAGACCTCGCTGATCCAGACCATCGGCCGTGCCGCGCGCAACGTCGACGGCAAGGTCATTCTCTACGCCGACCAGATGACCGGCTCGATGCAGCGCGCGATCGCCGAGACCGATCGCCGCCGCGAGAAGCAGGTCGCGTACAACGTCGCCAACGGCATCACGCCGGAGAGCGTCAAGAAGTCGATCGGCGACATCCTCAACAGCGTCTATGAGCGCGACCATGTGCTGGTCGAGGTCGGCGACGGCGGCCTCGCCGATGACGTCGTCAGCATCGGCCACAATTTCGAGGCCGTGCTTGCCGACCTCGAAACGCGGATGCGGGAAGCCGCGGCCGATCTCAACTTCGAGGAGGCGGCGCGGCTGCGCGACGAGGTCAAGCGGCTGCGCGCCACCGAACTCGCGGTCGTCGACGATCCTACGGTCAAGCAGCGCACGGTCACCACCAAGGCCGGGGCCTATGCCGGCAGCCGCAAGTACGGCGACGCCGCCAACCTGCCGCCCAGCCAGGGCAAGGGCACGCGCGCGCGCAAGCCCGGCCTCGACGAGATGGGCCCCGGCATGGAGTCGAAACCCTATCGCCCCGGTGCCTCGCCGCGCTCGTCGGCCGGTGCACCGGGCAAACGCGGCGGCTGGAAGCGGCGCTGACGCGCCGCTGTTCCGCAGCCTCCCCGACAGCTCCTCGCCTGCCTCAGCACCGTCATCTTCATGTCAGCCTCCCACCTCCGCTCCGCTGCCCCAGATCACCTTTGACGACTTCGCCAAGGTCGACATTCGCCTCGGCCGTATCCTCGAGGTGCTGCCCTTTCCCAAAGCGCGCAATCCGTCGTGGAAGCTGCGCATCGACCTCGGCGATCTCGGCGAGAAATGGTCGAGCGCCCAGATCACGAACTATGCGCCTGACGAACTGATCGGCACACTCGTGGTGTGTGTCGCCAACTTTGCGCCGCGCAACATCGCCGGCTTTCTCTCCGAGGTGCTGGTGCTCGGCGTCGCCGACAGCGCCGGCAAGGTGATTCTGCTGTCGCCGCGGAGCCCGCAGGCTGGGAATTTTCTGCCTAACGGCGCGAAGATTTATTAACCCCGCGCACCGCCATTCACCGCAGCGGCGCACGACGCGTGCACATACGCGGCGCATCGTCCGTCATTATAGGCAATGTCGGGGGGCTTCTAAGGAATCGGTAACGCTTCACATCCATTTGGCTTGATCAACTGGCGCTTCATTCACTAGTGCAGGGCGCGTCTTGTCGTTTTCTGCGTGCTGCGAGTCTGGTTATGGATGCCTCTTCCGCCCGCCAATGCGTGCTGGCCTTTCTCGAAGCCTTCTATGCCGGCAATGCCGAGCGCGTCGCACAATGCTGCGACGACGGCTTCACATCCGTGACCTACGCCCCCGTGGAGGTGTTTCCGCATCTGGGGTTCAAGCAGGGCAAGGAATGGATCGCCGAATCGATTCGGATTCACGACGAGCGGTTCTCCAGCCGTCGTCATTCCCTGCGCTTCATCGCCGTCGAGGGATTGCGGGTGGCGACCCTGTCCGACGTCAGCCTGGTCAAGCGCAACGACCAGCGCGTCGTCAAGCTGACGGTCGGTGAGTTCTTCACCATGACCGGCGGCCGCATCCTGGAGCATCGCGCATTCTTCGATTCGCTCGACCTGCTGCAGCAATTGCTCGGCCGTGACCTCACCGAGGCCTTTGCCGCCAGCGCCAGGCAGGCCATGCTCCGCTAGCACGGAGCCGCTTACCCGACCTGCGGCCGCCGGCAGGCCGCCTTGCGGCGCCGGGGCCCACCCTGGAGCGTTTCAGGATCCGCGTGGGTGTCCCGGGATCCCTGACGGGAACTGCCCACTGTCTGGTCTGCGCTGCCAAACTGGGCCGGCTGGTACACCACGGCATTTGTGCAATGCAACAATTGCAATGGTCATCAGGCCTGTCCCCCTCTATATGGGGTGCAACACGTTGGACTGCAGCATCCCTTAGGCCCCGCGCCGCGAATGGCGCCTGTGGCCCGTTTTGCTGTTTTTTTGCTTATCAAAATCTCCAAGGCCGATCGCATGACAGAGCACAGTCTCTGGCGTTTTTCGCGCGCGTTGCATCTTGCCATCAATGAGGGCGAGCTGGAGCAGTTGAACGCCATTCTCGATGAAGAGGTCGATTGGGCAATCTATGGCCCGATCGACATGTTTCCGTTCCTCGGCGCGCGGCGCGGCAAGGAGGCCGTGCTCGAGGTCTGCCGGCAGATCGCCGACAACATCAGCATTCGCCGTTTCGACCGCGAATCGGTGATGCTGGGCGAGGAACAGGCGTCCTCGCTGGTGCGCTATTCGCTGATCGCGGCGGACTCCAGCAAGCCGATCAGCGTCCGTGCCGCCTACTTCACCCAGTTCAAGCGCGGCCGGCTGTCCTGCATGCGCATGGTGCTCGACACCTTCGACCTGGTGGAGCAGGCGCTCGGCCACCCGATCCACCTGCCGGCCGCAGTCTGACGGCGCGCAGGACAGCGGCATCACGATTGAAACAACAAACGCCGTCCCGGTGACCCGGGACGGCGTTTGCATGTTCACGCGTGTCGGGCGCGATCAGGTGTTGGTGAGCGCCACGCGGAAACCGGCCTCGGTCTTGGCCTTGACCTCGTCGAGCGTCACGCCGTCGGCGAGCTCGATCAGCGTCATGCCATCCTTGCCGTGCTTGTCGATGGTGAACACCGCGAGATCGGTGATCACCATGTCGACCACGCGCTCGCCGGTCAGCGGCAGCGAGCAGCGTTGCAGCAGCTTGGCGCCGTCCTTGGCGACATGCTCCATCACCACGACCACGCGCTTGACGCCGGCGACGAGGTCCATGGCGCCGCCCATGCCCTTCACCATCTTGCCGGGGATCATCCAGTTGGCGAGGTCGCCGTTCTCGGCGACCTGCATGGCGCCGAGGATCGACAGGTCGATGTGGCCGCCGCGCACCATCGCGAACGAGTCGGCGCTGGAGAAGTAGCTGGTGGTCGGCAGCTCGGTGACGGTCTGCTTGCCGGCGTTGATCAGGTCCGGGTCCTCTTCGCCCTCATAGGGGAAGGGGCCCATGCCGAGCATGCCGTTCTCGCTCTGCAGCTGAACGTCGACGCCTTCGGGGATGTAGTTGGACACCAGCGTCGGGATGCCGATGCCGAGATTGACGTAGAAGCCGTCGCGCAGTTCCTTCGCCGCGCGGGCGGCCATCTGTTCACGGGTCCAGGCCATGGGGATTCTCCTTCGCTGGGTCAGGCTGCCGGGCGCTTGCGCGTGGTGCGCTGCTCGATCCGCTTCAGTTCGGTGCCGACCTCGATGATGCGGTTGACGTAGATGCCGGGGGTGTGGATGTGGTCGGGATCGATCTCGCCGGCCGGAACCAGATGCTCGACCTCGGCGATGGTGATGCGCGCCGCGGTCGCCATCATCGGGTTGAAGTTCCGCGCGGTCTTGCGGAACACGAGGTTGCCGGCAGTATCGCCCTTCCAGGCGTGCACGATCGCGAGGTCGGCGAACAGGCCGGTCTCCAGGATGTACTTCTCGCCGTTGAACTCCTTCACTTCCTTGCCTTCGGCGATCAGCGTGCCGACGCCCGTCTTGGTGTAGAAGCCGGGAATGCCGGCGCCGCCGGCACGGATGCGCTCGGCGAGCGTGCCCTGCGGATTGAACTCGAGCTCGAGCTCACCGGCGAGGTACTGCTGCGCGAACAGCTTGTTCTCGCCGACATAGGACGAGATCATCTTCTTGATCTGGCGCGTCTCCAGCAGCCGGCTAAGGCCGATGCCGTCGACGCCGGCATTGTTGGAGACCACGGTGAGGTTCTTCACGCCCGACTCGCGCAGCGCGTCCGACAGCGTTTCGGCGATGCCGCACAGACCAAAACCGCCGGACATGACCATCATGCCGTCCTTGAGGATGCCGTCGAGCGCGGATTTCGCGTCCGGATAGACCTTGTTCATCGCTGTCCAACCTGATCGAAGAGGGAGGGAAGTTGCAGAGACTATTAGGCGAAATCGTCAAGACCCGTCAATCTGGCGGGCCGCGTCCCAGCCGCGCGGCAGGCGCCGGTCGCGCAGGCCCCGCACGGGGCGCAGGCAGGACCGCCCCGCGCCCCCTCGGGGGGCCGCCGATGGCCTTGAAAGCGTCAAGAAAAACCATCAAGTTGCAACCGAACATGGCCGAACTCGCGGTCCGCCAAGCCAGCAACCTGATCCGGATTACAGTTTGACGATAGCCCAGGGAATTAAGCGCCTCGGGACGCCGATCGCGGCGTTTCTCGGTGTCGTCGTGATCGGGCTGGCGGCGGTCTCCTGGCTGACCGATCGCGCTGCCGTGTTGCGCGCGGTCGAGAACCAGCTGCGCGCCGCCACCGGCCTCGACCTCGTCGTCGACGGCGACAGCACTGTCTCGTTGTTTCCGGGCAGCTATGTCGTGCTCCATCGCGTCGGCCTGCGCGGCAGCAGCGCGGAGCCGCCGCTGCTCGTCGACAGCCTGACCGCGAACCTGCGCCTCGTGCCGCTGCTGATGCGGCGGTTCGAGATCGCCGACGTCACGCTGGAGCAGCCGCGCATCCTGGTGACGCGCTCGGCCGACGGCCGCAGCAACTGGACGCCGATCGTCGAAACGCTGGCACGGACCATCAAGCCGGGCGTCGACAGCCCGGTGTCGTTCTCGGAAATCCGGGTCAAGGACGGCTTCCTCGTCTATCGCGACGATGCGCGGCAGGTGAAGGAAACGGTGACCGGCGCCGACATGTCGTTCGCCTGGCCGTCGATCTCGCGCTCGTTCGCCGCGACAGGCCAGTTCGACTGGCGCGGCGAGCGCATCGACGGCAGCGTCAGCATCAATGACTTCATCGCCGCACTGTCGGGCGAGCGCTCCGGCATCAAGGCCCGCATCGCCGGCCGGCTGCTCAAATTCGCGTTCGATGGTGCCGTCGCCGACCGCGCCAGCCTGATGATGGAAGGGACGCTGACCGCGGACTCCACCTCGCTGCGCGATGCGCTGCACTGGATCGGCCACGATGTCCCCGGCGAAAACGGCTTCGGCCGCTTCGCACTGAAGGCGCGCGCCAATCTCGTCGGGCCGTCGGTGGCCCTGACCAACGTCAACATGGAGATCGACGGCAACGTCACCGAGGGCGTGCTGACCTACAGCAACGACACCCGCCAGACGCTGCAGGCGACGCTGGCCTCCGAGACCCTCGATATCTCGCCCTACATCAGCACCATCCGCCTGCTCGCCAGCGGCGCGCGCGACTGGAACAGGCAGACCTTCGACTTGCGCAGCCTGGCGTCGACCGACCTCGATGTGCGCCTGTCGGCCGCCAAGGTCATGGCGGGAAGCCTGCGTTTCGGCCGTACCGCAATCGGCGCCAACCTGCGCAACGGCACGCTGGCGCTCAGCGTCGGCGAAGCCCAGGTGTTCGGCGGCGTGCTGCGGGGATCGTTCGGGCTCGCCCGCGCGGATGCATCCGCCAGCATCAAATCCCAATTCCAGTTCATGGATGTGGACCTCGAGGCGTTTGCCGCGGAGGTGTTCGGCAACCGTAAGCTCGCCGGCCGCGGCAATCTCAACGTCGCGCTCGAGGCCGCTGGCTCCAGCGCCTATGAACTGACCCAGTCGCTCGACGGCACCGTGACGCTGACCGGCCACGATGGCGCGCTGCTCGGCTTCAATGTCGATCAGCTGCTGCGCCGCCTGGAGCGCCGCCCGCTGTCCGGCGCCGGCGAATTCCGCAGCGGCCGCACGCCGTTCTCCGTCCTCAACGTCGCGCTGAAGTTCGAAAATGGCGTCGCCACACTCGACGACACCCGGATCGAGGGGCCTTCCGTCCGTGTGACGCTGAGCGGCACAGCAAGCGTGCCGTCGCGCGAGTATGACCTCAAGGGCGTCGCCAGCCTGGTGTCGGCCCCGAACGCGCCGCCGGCCTTCGAGCTGCCTTTCGTGGTCCAGGGGCCATGGGACGATCCGCTGATCTTCCCGGATTCCGATGCCCTGATCCGCCGCTCGCCGGCCTCCGCCCCGCTGCTCAACGCGGTGCGCGACAGCCGCACCCGCGACGCCGTGCGTTCGGTGATCGACCGCTTCAAGGGCGGCCCGAAACCAGCCCCCGAGACATCGGCGGCTGCTCCGGAGGCGCCCTCGCCGGCCACCTCCGAAACCCCGGCCAAGGACCCGGCTCCGGCCGCCCGCGCCAACTGACGCCCAAGCGGCCAGCTTCCGCTCTCTCCCCCTCTCCACCTTCAGGGCCGCGCCCGAACGGTCGTAGCCATGCCGCGGGGCGCCGCCGTCACTTTTCTGCCTCAATTTATCGTAAAACAATAAAAATATAACGTAAGGGATAATGGAGTTGTTCCATGGATCGAATCGGCCTGATTCCTCCGGCCGAGGACGACGTCTCGGTCCGCCTCCACCGCATCGGGCAGGTAGTGGCCATCGGCGCGCTGCTCTGCGCCGCTGTCATCGTCGGCAGCACGGCGGTGATCTGGTCCAACGACCAGTTGATTCATCGCTGGGTGGCGTGGCCGAGCCCGCTCGGCATGCGTCCCATCACCATCACCCTCGGCGCCCGGATGATCGGCATGCTGCTCGCGCTGGTCGGCGCGATCCCGGTGCTCTACGCGCTGGTGCAGCTGTCGCGGCTGTTTTCCGCCTTCGCCGGCGGACACGTGTTCGAGGACGACAACGCCGCGCGCATCCGCGGCATCGGGCTTGCGCTGATCGTCAAGGCCGTGCTGTCGCCGCCGGTCCAGATCCTCACCACATTGAACCTGACGCTCAACAACCCGCCGGATGCCCGCACGATCGGCTTCGAGATCGAGGCCGGGCATCTGATGACGGTGCTCGGCGGCCTCGCGCTGATCGCCTTCGCCACCGTGATGCGTGACGCCACCCGCCTGTCCCAGGAAAACCGCGAAATCGTGTGACCCCATGCCGATCATCGTCAACCTCGACGTCATGCTGGCGCGGCGCAAGATGCGCTCCCGCGAGCTTGCCGCCCGCATCCATCTGACCGAAGCGAACGTCTCGCTGCTCAAGTCGGGCAAGGTGCGCGGCATCCGCTTCGATACGCTGGAGCGCATCTGCCAGGTGCTCAACTGCCAACCCGGCGACATCCTGACCTACATCCCCGACCACGACAGCTCGGACCACCCGCTCGATCTGCCGCAGGCCACGCGCAAATCGGCGTAGCCGCGCTGCGCTGACGCCATCCACGTCATGCTCCCGAACGCCGGCTCGCCGGCGAACGATGACGCTCGCCCGCGCGCCGGCCACGGCCGGACGCTCCGCCCTTCAAAACCGCCGAGACTTCATCGTGCCCGCACCCCACCCCCTCGCCGTATCAGCCGCTGTCACCACGCTGCTCGCCGTCACCGCGGCGCAGGCGGAGCCATTCGACAGATCCTGGCTGTCCCCGGCGCCGATCGCCTCCAGCGCCAGCTTTAGCTGGCGCGGCGGCTATGCCGGCCTCCATGGTGGCTTCGCCCGCTTCAGCGCCGACAACCTCGCGCCGGCGCAGGGCGGCTACCTTGCCGGCGCGCAGGGCGGCTACAATGTCCAGGTCAGCGGCAGCACCGTGCCTGCGGTGTTCGGCATCGAGCTCGAGGGCAGCTATCTGTGGCGGCAGACGTCGCGGCCGCAGACTGCGGCCGGCAGCATCGCGCCGCGCTGGATCGGCGCGGCGAAGCTGCGCACCGGCATCGTGCTCGGCCGCTTCCTGCCCTACGCCACCGCCGGCCTCGCGCTGGTGCACAGCGAGGAGCCGGTCGCCGACGGCCGGGGCTGGCAGATCGGCTATCTATACGGCGGTGGCCTCGAATATGCCGTGACTGACACGGTCTCGATCAAGGCCGAGTACAACTACCTGCAGCTCGGCCGTACGCCGAGCGACAATCGCCTCGAATTCATGTCGAGCCGGCCGCTGACCGCCCAGACCATCAAGGCCGGCGCCAACATTCGATTCTAGCCTGTTCTCGCCTGTTCTCGCCACTTCACAGCGGCGCGGCGCTCTCGCCCTCGCGGCTCGACAGCTTGGAGGCGAGCGAGGCCGCGACGATGACCACCGCGACCGCCGCGACAACCAGGGTGCAGATCGCATTGATCTCCGGCTTCACGCCGAGGCGCACCTCGGAATAGATCCGGATCGGCAAGGTGGCCGAGCCCGGGCCGGTGGTAAAGCTCGCGATCACGAGATCGTCGAGCGACAGCGTGAAGGCGAGCAGCCAGCCAGCGATCACCGCCGGCAGGATCAGCGGCAGCGTGACGGCGACGAACGCATGCGCCGGTGCGCACCCGAGATCCATCGCCGCCTCCTCCAGGCTGCGGTCGATGCCGCGCAGGCGCGACTGCACCACCACGGCGACGAAGCACATGGTCAGCGTGGTGTGGGCGATCGTCACCGTCCAGAAGCCGCGCTCGGCCGCGGTCGCCACGAACAGCAGCAGCAGCGACAGTCCGGTGATGACTTCCGGCATCACCAGCGGCGCATAGAGCATACCCGAGAACAGCGTGCGGCCCCGGAAACTCTCCCCCCGCGACAGCGCGATCGCCGCGAGCGTGCCGAGCACGGTGGCGGCGGTTGCCGAGGCGACCGCCACGCGCAGGCTCATCCAGGCGGCATCCAGCATCGCGCGGTCGTGGAAGAACTCCGCATACCAGCGCAGCGACCAGCCGCCCCACACCGTGACGAGGCGCGAGGCGTTGAACGAGTAGACCATCAGGATGACGATCGGCAGATAGAGAAACGCAAGGCCGAGCGCCAGTGAGATGGCGTTGAAGGGCGAGAAACGCCGGGTGTGTCGGGCCATCAGCGCGCCCCGTCGAGCTGGCGGCGCTGCAGCTTCTCGTAGACCAGCAGCGGCACGAGCAGCACCAGCAGCAACACCACGGCGATGGCGGAGGCCACCGGCCAGTCCTTGTTGGTGAAGAACTCCAGCCACAGCGTCTGGCCGATCATCATGCGGTCGGAGCCGGCGAGCAGGTCGGGAATGACGAACTCGCCGACGATCGGGATGAAGCACAGCAGCACACCGGCGCCGACGCCGGGCAGCGACAGCGGCACCGTCACCAGCCAGAACGCCTTCAGGCGCGAGCAGCCGAGGTCGGCCGCCGCCTCCAGCAGCGCCCCGTCGAGCCTGGCGAGCGTGGCGTAGAGCGGCAGGATCATGAACGGGAAATACGAGTAGACGATGCCGAGATACATCGCGCTGTCGGTCGCCAGCCAGACCAGCGGCCGATCGATGATGTGCAGCTTCAGCAGCACGGTGTTGAGCAGGCCGTCGTGCTGCAGCACGTTGATCCAGGCATAAATGCGGATCAGGAACGAGGTCCAGAACGGCACGATCACCAGCATCATCGCCAGCGGCTGCCAGCGCGCCGGCAGCCGCGCCATGGCATAGGCCATCGGATAGCCGATGACGAGCAGCAGCGCGGTCGCCGTCAACGCCACCGTGAGGCTGCGCAGGTAGGACAGCACGTAGAGATCGTCGGAGGTCAGCAGCGAAAAGTTCGCGACGTCGAGCTGCGCCAGCGCCGCCCTGAACGCCTGCCAGCCCTGGTCGAGCGGAAACAGCGGTACATAGGGTGGCTGGGCGATCGCCGTCTGCGACAGGCTGATCTTGAGCACGAACGCGAAAGGCACCAGGAAGAACAGCACCATCCACAGATAGGGCAGGATCGCGGCGAGCCGCGCCGGCCGGGTGAAGACGCGACGGCCGGTCATGGCGTCACGCCTCCAGCACGACGCAGGCGTCCGGCGCGAAGGTCGCGACCACACGCTGCCCCGCCGCAACCCCGTCGCCGGCCCGGCGCGAGCCGTTCGCTGCCGACACCCGCAGCACACAGCCGCCATCGAGCCGGATACGGCAGACCGATGCGGCGCCGAGATAGGTGACGTCGAGCACCTCGCCGGCCAGCCGGTTGCGCTCCGTCTGGTCCGCGGCGTCCGCCGGCACAAGGCGGATCTTCTCCGGCCTGATGGCGATGCAGACCTCGTTCGCGGCGCGATCGGGCGCGGCGGCGGTTGCGACGATCGGCCCGGCGTCGCGGCCGGCGACGGTGATCTCGCCGGCGCCACGCGCCGTGACGGCGCCCTCGATCATATTGATGTCGCCGACGAAGCCGGCGATCCAGCGCGAGTTCGGCGCCTCGTAGAGATCGCGCGGCGTCGCGACCTGGACGAGGCGGCCGCGGTCCATCACCCCGATGCGGTCGGCGACCGTCATCGCCTCGTCCTGGTCGTGGGTAACGATGACGAAGGTGGTGCCGAGCCGGCGCTGCACGTCGAGCAGCTCGGCCTGGGTGCTTTCGCGCAGCTTCTTGTCGAGCGCCGCCAGCGGCTCGTCGAGCAGCAGGATGCGCGGCCGCCGCGCCAGCGCCCGGGCGAGCGCGACGCGCTGGCGCTGGCCGCCGGAGAGCTGGTCGGGCTTGCGGGCGGCAAGCTCTTCGAGCCGAACCAGCGCCAGCATCTCCTGGACGCGCTCGGCAATCTGTGGCTTCGGCATGCCGGCGCGGCGCAGCCCGAAAGCGATGTTGTCAGCGACCGTCAGGTGCGGAAACAGCGCGTAGCTCTGGAACATCATGTTGACCGGCCGCCGATAGGGCGGCACCGGCGCGATGTCGGTGCCATCGAGCAGGATCTGGCCGTCGTCCGGCGCCTCGAAACCCGCCAGCATGCGCAGCAGCGTGGTCTTGCCGCAACCGCTCGGCCCGAGCAGGGCGAAGAACTCACCGGCCTGGATGTCGAGCGAGAGGCCATCCACCGCGGTAAAGCTGCCGAAGCGTTTGACGACGGATGCGACGCGCAGCAGCGGCTGCGCGCCTTGTGTGGCGGTCTGCCGACGATCAGCCATGCCCCATTGCCCCCTCGACCGCAGGACCAACACCCGCCGGCGCACCGCGCCCCCGCCGCTTCACCAAGATGCAGAACCTCCTTCAACCTTGATGACGAAAACCGGTCTCCGGAATCGGCCGGACCGGCAGCAAGGTCAAGGGGATTTTGGCCGCAGCGGGCGGATCGTCCCCGCCGCGGCGGGGCAGCCGGCCTGACGGAACGATGGCGCGCCGTCAGCCGGTCTTGCGGGCGTCGGTGTCGTGCCAGGCCGCGCCCACGAGGGCGGCATATTGCGCGATCGGCGCCGGGCGGCCGAGGAAATAGCCCTGCACCTGGTCGCAGTTCTCCTGGGCGAGGAAGGTGAGCTGCTCCTGGGTCTCAACCCCCTCGGCGACGATGGAAATGTCGAGGCCGTGGCCGAGGCCGATCATGGCGCGGATGATGGCGGCGGACTGGGCATTGCGGCCGAGATTGAGCACGAAGGTGCGGTCGATCTTGATCTTGTCGAACGGGAACGCCTGCAGATAGGTCAGGGACGAGTAGCCGCTGCCGAAGTCGTCCATGGCGATGCGCACACCCAGAGCCTTGAGCCGGCGCAGCAGCGACAGGCCGCGGTCGAAGTCGTCGATCAGCACGCCTTCCGTAATCTCGAGCTCCAGCCGTCCCGGCTGCAGCCCCGTTTCCAGCAGAATCGAGTGCACGAGGCCGACGAGATCGCCGTGCTGGAACTGGGCCGGCGACAGGTTGACCGCCACCTGCATCGGCTTCGTCCACGATGCCGCCTCGCGGCAGGCCTCGCGCAGGATCCATTCGCCGAGTTCGACGATCAGGCCGCTCTCCTCGGCCAGCGGAATGAAGTCGCTGGGCGGCACGAAACCGCGCGTCGGATGGATCCAGCGCGCCAGCGCCTCGAAGCCGACGAACTCCGGGTCGATGACGCCGTGACCGGTGAGCGCCTGGGGTTGGTAATAGAGCGACAGCTGGCCGTTGCGAACGGCGGCGGCGAGATCCTGGTGCAGCACGCGGCGGTCGCGGATCTGCTGATCGGTCTCCGCCTCGAACACGATGACCGAACCGCGGCCCTTGGCCTTGGCTCGGAACAGCGCCACGCTGGCGTTCGCCAGCAGCGACGCGGCGTCGGCGCCGTTGCGCGGGAAGATCGAGATGCCGATGGTCAACCCGGTACGGACCGACTTGCCGTCGATCATGAACTCGGCCCGCATGCAGTCCATCAACTGCTCGGCGAGCGCAAGGCCGGCGCGCGGCTGCGGACCGTCGATGATCAGGCCGAACTCGTCGCCGCTGAGGCGCGCGACCACGCCGCCGCGCGCGACCTCCAGGATCCGGCGCGACACCTCGATCAGCAGCTGATCGCCGGTCGAATGGCCGAACACATCGTTGATTTCCTTCAGCCGATCCATGTCGATCGACAGCACCGCGAACTCCTCGTTGGTACCGCCGCAGGCATCGATCATCTGGGTCAGCGCCTGGATGAAGGCGGCCCGGTTCGGCAGGTCCGTCAGGGTGTCGTGATACGCCATGTGCGCGATGCGCGACTCGGTCTGGCGGCGATCGGTGATGTCCTCGTTGGTCTTGATCAGGTATTGCGGCTCACCCGCCTCGTCGAGTACCGTGACGCGCCGCGTCAGGAACAGGCGCAGGCCGTTGCGGGTCTGGATCGGCTGCTCCTCGACGGTCGAGCCCTTCTTGCGGATCGCGATATTGTCACGCTCCACGATCAGCCGCGCGGCAGATCCGTAGATCTCCTCCACGGTCGAGCCGACCACCGCCTCGCGCTCGCGGTGGAAGATCTTTTCGGCGCCGCGGTTGACGAACAGGTACTGACCATCGCTGACGCGCTTGACGTCCAGCGCGAGCGGGATGTTGTCGATGATCATCTCCAGGAACTTCTTGGTGTCTTCGAGTTCGCTGGAGAGGTTGCGGCGTTCGGTGACATCCTCGAACAGCGCGATCAGGAATTCGGGCTGACCGTTCTCGTTGCGTGCGACCACGCGGTTGCTGTCGAGCACCCGCATCTGGCCGTCGCGCTCGACCGAAAATTCCGAGCGCAGCCGTCCACTCGGCGAGGCGATCGCGGCGCGGTCGAGCTCGTTGACACTGATCGACGCCCGCAGCGTGAACAGCTCGTCGGCGAGCTTGCCGATGAGCTGTTCGCGCGGCAGTTGCGAAAATTGCTCGAAGGCGCGGTTGGCGAGGATATAGCGGCCATCCTCGATGCTCTTGGCGGCAACACAGACCGGTATGTTGTCGATCACCGACTCCAGGAAGCGCTTGGTGGTGGCGAGCTGGCGTGACAGCTGGCGCTGTTCGGTGATGTCCTCGTGGGTGGAGATGGTGCCGCCATTGCGCAGGCGGCGATGCTTGACCAGGATCGCGCGCCCGTCCGGCAGTTCGGTGACGTAGCCGGCGTCGCTCGTCACGCCGCGGAAGAATTCGCCGGGATCGCACTCGAACCCGGACACCCGGCGACGCATCTCGAACAGCTCACGGCCCGACATGCCGAGATGCAGGTCGGAACGCGACAGGGTGTAGAGCCTGAGATAGCTGTCGTTGCAGAACACCAGGCAGTTCTCGGCATCGACCATGACGATGCCAAGGCTCATGTTGTTGAGCGCGGCCTGGACGAAGGCGGTGTTGCGGCGGTTGCTGCGCTTGGCGCGCTCCAGCGCCGACATGATCCAGACGATGACCGCGGCGAGGCAGGAGAAAATGGCAAAGCCGGTCAGCAGGATCAGCCAGATCATGTTGGGATCGGCGCCGGTCTCGACGGCGACGCTGTCGCCGGCAAGCGCGACCGCCGACATGAGCCCCATCACGAGCATGCATGCCGCCGCGGTTGCGAGACCGATCGCTTTGCCGCCCCCCCGACTGTGCATGCCACTCACCAGCCACTCGCGCAATTCGGGGAGCGAGTTTCTGTTTGCAGCGGTATGAATCGGGTAAACGCGTACCCGGCCGGGCTCCGAACTTGACTTAAATTAAGGCAAATGCCCATTCATGATTAATGCAGTGATAAAACAGAGCGCTGACCTCGCCGTGCTGTGGTTAACAGAGCCTGAACACCATGGCGCCGTGCCGCATGGCGCTGTGGTTTGACGTCATCAGGGGCAAGAACCACGTTCCGGGATGACGTCATGCAGGCGGGCAGGCAACGACCCATGACGTGGGATGATGGACGAAGCTGATGGACAGGATTGATTGTATCGTCGTCGGAGCGGGCGTCGTCGGCCTCGCCATTGCCCGCCGGCTCGCGCAGGCCGGCCGCGAGGTCGTCGTTGTCGAAGCCGCCGACGATATCGGCACCGGCACCTCGTCGCGCAACAGCGAGGTGATCCATGCCGGCATCTACTATGCCGCAGGCAGCCTGATGGCGCGGCATTGCGTCGCCGGCAAGCACGCGCTCTACGCCTATTGCGAGGACCATGGCATTCCACACAGGCGCTGCGGCAAGCTGATCGTCGCGACCTCGGCCGAGGACAACGCCAAACTCGGCGCCATCCGGGCCCGCGCAGCCGGCAACGGCGTCGACGATCTCGTCCTGCTCGATGCCGCTGCGGCACGCGCGCTCGAGCCGGCGCTGAACTGCACGGCGGCACTGCTGTCGCCGTCGACCGGGATCATCGACAGCCATGCCTACATGCTGGCGCTGCGCGGCGACGCCGAGGCGGCCGGCGCCATGATCGCCTTCAACGCACCGCTGCAGCGTGCGGTGATCGCGGCGGACGGCATCACCGCCGAGGTCGGCGGCGACGCGCCGATGACGCTGGCTTGTCGGCTGCTGGTCAATGCCGCGGGGCTCCAGGCGCCGGCGCTGGCCCGCGCCATCGACGGCCTGTCGCGCGAGCATATTCCCACCGCCTATCTCGCCAAGGGCAACTATGTCAGCTGCAATGCCCGCGCGCCGTTCACCCACCTGATCTATCCGGTCCCCGAACCTGGCGGCCTCGGCGTTCACCTCACCCTCGACATGGCGGGGCAGGCGAAGTTCGGGCCGGATGTCGAGTGGGTCAGCACGATGGACTATGAGGTCGATCCCGCGCGTGTGGCACGCTTCTATCCGGCGATCCGCCGCTACTGGCCGGCGCTACCCGACGGCGCGCTGGCGCCCGGCTATGCCGGCATCCGTCCGAAGATCGTGCCGCCGGACATCGCGGTGCAGGACTTCCTGATTCAAGGCCCGCGCGATCACGGCGTCGATGGGCTGATCAACCTGTTCGGCATCGAATCGCCCGGCCTCACGGCATCGCTCGCGATCGCCGACCATGTTGCGCTGCTGGCCCGATAGCCGCCGTGACGACGCCACGCGCCTGGTTGCGTGGCGGCACCGCGATAAGGCCTGGCGCGGAGATGCGCGGATGCTCAAATACGAAAGCCTGTCCCGGGCAAGGCCGCCCGAAACAGGCTTTTCGTCCATCATGGCGATGTCGCCGGCACGCCCACCGCACTTGCGCTGTTTTTTTGTTCGCAACGCCTGGCTGAGATTGTCCAGTCCTGAAGTCCGTCGTTTTGTCTCAGCCGATCAGCGGGATGTCAGTGATGAATCTGTCAGTGATGGAGATGAGGAATTTCAGTCCTAATGGAGCGTATCGCTCACGGCTTGCTTCAACCGCTCGATCTCGTCCTTGACCATCAATTTACGGCGCTTCAATTCGACGATCCACAGATTGTCCGTGGACAGATGCCTCATGGCATCGTGCAATTCGCTTTCCAGAACCCGATGTTTGCGTTCCAGTTCAACGAGATGCGCCTCAATTGCCATCAGAAGTCTCCTCTATCAGATGGACCTCAGCTCTGGACCTGGACGGGTCATAGTACATTAGCCGGCGCGGCTGTCGACAGGAACGTGTTACAGCTCAGCGAAATGTCATTGCATAAGGAAAACGATCCAATTTGATTCGCCTCTGCGTCCATCGCAATGCTCGGAAGCAGTCAGTGCGCGCGGCATCTCGCTTCTGCACAACACGACAGAAGCCGTGTCTTCTCCACAGCCTGGATGGCGGCGCCGCGCCCACTTGATCCGACCGCTGGCAGGGATCATGATTTTCTGCAATGAGATTGTGGAACCGCGCCGGTTCCGGCGCCCCCGCAATCCAACTGCAGCGCATGATGACCGAACAGGACAATCAGGAATTCGCTCTGGAACTGGCCCGGCTGCAGCAGGAACATCGTGACCTCGACGCCGCCATCGAGGCGTTGCAGCACTCACCCGCCCCTGACCAGCTCCGCCTGCAGCGGTTGAAGAAGCGCAAGCTGCAGTTGCGCGACCGCATCACCTTCATCGAAGACCAGATCACCCCCGATATCATCGCCTGAGCCCGCGCTACGGCTTCAGGAGCGCATCCTGCGGCGCTCGGCCTTGCGGGCATACATTGCCTGATCGGCACGCTCGAGCGCACCCTGTGCGTCATCGGATGGCGTGAGCACGGTGACACCGGTGGACGCCCCCGACGACATCGAGTGACCGCGGAACACGAAGGTCAGGCGGTCGATCGCATCCTCGAGTGCGGCGGCCTTCGCCTTCGCGTCGGCCTCGGTCAGATTCCACAGCAGCACCGCGAACTCGTCGCCGCCGAGACGCCCGACCATGTCCGAGGACCGGACGTGGCTGAGCACCACATGGACGATCGCCTTCAACACCGCGTCACCGGCAGCGTGGCCGAACGTATCGTTGATCGGCTTGAGACGGTCGACGTCGAGCGCGATCACCGCACCGCTGGCCCGGTAGCGCCTGATATAGGCGATGGCCCGCGTCAGCTCGCGCTCGAAACCACGGCGGTTGAAGATGTCGAGCAGGGGATCGGTCTCGGCCCAGGCTTCCAGCTCCGCGATGCGTCGTTTCGCCTCGGCAAGTTTCGCGGTGAGCTTGCGGATCCGCGTCTCCAGCCGGACGCGTTCGGCCACCGGCCGGGGGGACGCGGACTTGGTCGTCGCGGTCTTGGTTCCCGCCGCCTTGGTACCGACAGTCTTGGTTCCGACAGTCTTGGCGCCGACAGTCTTGGCGCTCCGCGGCCGCTTCCCGGGCACGGCGGCGCGCGTCCGGCCAGCAGGCGTCGCGGCAGTCTCGGCGGGAGACGGCCGGCGCCGGCGCCCCGGCGGCTTCATGGTGTGCGACTGGCGCGATCTGGGCATGGCGTCGGGTGAACACTCACAGGGGGAACCGGGACCATGGGCCGCAAGTTCCGCCCCTCGCCACCCCGGGCTGCCGGAAAACGCAAGTGTCCAAATTCCCTAGTGTGGCGACTGGCAATTGCCTATTCCCTTTGCGGCGCGTCTCTCATAGGCAATTGCGAGACAAAAGCCACACTAGCCCTTTGATCTTGCTCGTATCCCTATGTCTCCGAATGACCGTACGAGCGCGCGGCAAATTGGACGGTCATGCGGAGACGGGACGTGAGTGTCCCGATTCGCGCCGACAGGATAATGTATTCCAGCGGAGCCGCCAGCCCGCGCGGCGCCCGGCACGGCCGCCGGGCAGCACCCCCGCGCGACGGCCAAATCGTTGACGCCGCATGGGTTCCGAGCGTATGCCGCATGTCGACATCTTTGCGGACAGTCTACATATCTGCCTGCTCCGCGATCTGATTCCGGATTTTCAGCGAAGACCGATCTGAAATGACAGCCAAAGTCGCCATCATCATGGGAAGCCAGTCCGACTGGGAAACCATGCGCCATGCGTCGGAGACGCTGACCAGCCTGGGCGTCGCCCATGAGACGCGCATCGTGTCCGCCCATCGGACGCCGGATCGGCTCTACGCTTTCGCCAAGGGCGCCAAGGCTGCCGGCTTCCACGTTATCATTGCCGGCGCAGGCGGCGCGGCACACCTGCCGGGCATGACCGCCTCCCTGACCGAGCTGCCGGTGTTCGGCGTGCCGGTGGAGTCCAAGGCACTGTCGGGGGTGGATTCGCTCTACTCCATCGTGCAGATGCCGGCCGGCATCCCGGTCGGGACCCTGGCCATTGGCAAGGCCGGCGCCACCAACGCGGCGCTGCTCGCCGCCAGCGTGCTGGCGCTGACCGATGCCGGCCTCGCCGGCCGGCTCGCGGACTGGCGCAAGCGGCAGACCGATGCCGTGGGCGAGCGCCCGGAGGGCTCGGCGTGACGTCGTCTTCAAGGCAGGTGAAGCTGAAGCCCGGCGACACCATCGGCATTCTCGGCGGCGGACAACTGGGGCGGATGCTGGCGCTGGCGGCGGCTCGTCTCGGGCTGCGCGCCCAGGTGTTCTCGCCGGACCCGGACTCCCCGGCATTTGACGTGGTGCAAAGCGCCACCTGCGCCGAATATGCCGATGTCGAGGCGCTCGAGCTGTTCGCCACCGACGTCGACGTCATCACCTATGAATTCGAGAACGTGCCGGCGGCGACTGCCATGATCCTGGCAGCGCGGCGCCCGGTGCTGCCCGACACCAAGGTGCTGGAGACGACCCAGGACCGCCTCGCCGAAAAGAACTTCGTGACCCGGCTCGGCATCGCCACCGCGCGTTACGCTGACGTCGCTTCGGTGCAGGACCTCAAGGCCGCGCTGGCGGAGATCGGCACGCCCGCGGTGCTGAAGACGCGCCGCTTCGGCTACGACGGCAAGGGCCAGGCCATCATCCGCGAGGGCGACGACCTCGAGGCGGCGTGGGCCGACCTCGGCACCAAGTCCGCCATCCTCGAAGCCTTCGTGCCGTTCGAGAAGGAAATTTCCGTGATCGCGGCGCGCAGCGCCGACGGCCACGTGGTCTGTTTCGACGTCACCGAGAACGAGCACAGCGACCACATCCTGAAATACTCCCACGCACCGGCCCGGATCCCCGAGGCCCTGGCGGCGGAGGCGCGCGGCATCGCCACACGGATCGCCGAGGCGCTGGACTATGTCGGCGTCCTCGCGGTCGAGATGTTCGCGCTGCCGGGAACCGGCGCCGCGCTGCTGGTCAACGAGATCGCCCCGCGGGTGCACAATTCCGGCCACTGGACGCTGGACGGCGCCTCGGTGTCGCAGTTCGAGCAGCACATCCGGGCCATCGCCGGCTGGCCGCTGGCCAATCCGGTCCGGCATGGCGACGTGACCATGACCAACCTGATCGGGGACGAGATCGCCAGCTATGAGCAGTGGCTGACCGTGCCCGGCGCGACGGTGCACCTGTACGGCAAGGGGGCCGCCCGTCCGGGGCGCAAAATGGGCCATGTCACCGAGGTTAAACCCACGACGCCCGGGCCCTCCGGCGACTGAGCGGACCCTGTCGAAAAAGGCTGGAGCCATGCGCAAAAGTGGCCCCGGCCGGTGGACATTCACAGCTTGATCTGTTATGTCCGCGCCCTTGATACGAATGACGTGGCCTCTGCCGGTCCTTCGCAATCTTCCGAATTCAAATTTGATTAGACCACACAAAAGGATGCTGCGTGCAGGTTCTTGTCCGCGATAACAACGTCGACCAGGCTCTCAAGGCGCTGAAGAAGAAGATGCAGCGCGAGGGCATTTTCCGCGAGATGAAGCTCCGCGGTCATTATGAGAAGCCGTCCGAGAAGAAGGCTCGCGAAAAGGCCGAGGCCGTTCGCCGCGCCCGCAAGCTCGCGCGCAAGAAGCTGCAGCGCGAAGGCCTGCTGCCGATGAAGCCGAAGCCGGCTTTCGGCGCTCCGGGTGCTGACCGTGGCCGCCCCGGCGCAGGTCCGCGCGGCCCGCGCTGATCGTCGGCACGACGTTTCAAGAGATCGCGAACGCGGGTCCCTCGAGGCCCGCGTTTTTCGTTGCCGGGGCAACATCTGCCGCGCTCAGGATGCCTCGTTGAGGAAGCGGCGCGCGATCGCCAGCGCGCCATGGTCGTCGAGATCGACATGGGTTCCCTGCGCGAAGCCCTCGAACAGCTTCGGCGCCGGGGCGAGCGCGAACAGCCGCTGCCCCAGCGCGAAGGGCACGACCTGATCCTGCTCGCCATGCATCACCAGCAGCGGCACCTTGAGGGCGGCAATGCGCTGGTCGGACGCAAAGCGGTCGCGCATCAGCCAGCGTACCGGCAACCAGGGAAACTTGCCCGCGGCCACCTCCACGATCGAGGTATAAGGCGCCTCCAGGATCAGCCGCGCCACGGGCTGCGTGGTGGCGAGCGCGACCGCGACCCCGCTGCCTAATGAATAGCCCCACGGCACCAGCCGCGCCGGCGCATAGCGCGCGGCGGCAAAGTGATAGGCGGCGGCACCATCCCGCAGCAGCCCCTCCTCGGTCGGCGTCCCGGTCGAGCCGCCGTAGCCGCGAAACGACACCGCCAGCAGTCCCGTGCCGTCGGCGACCAGGGCGCGGAAGCGCGGTACGCGCCATGCCAGCACCTCGCCATTGCCATGGAAGAAGATGACCACCGGCTTTCCCGGCTTGGGCGGAACGTGCCAGGCGATGATCCGTTCGCCGTCTTCGGTATCGAGCTGAAGCGCTTGCGCCGCCGGAAAACCTGCAGCCGCGGGCGTCACCGCCTCGGTCTGCGGCACCGGATACAGCAGCGAACGCTGAAACGCGAACAACACGGCGACCACGGCGACATAACCCGCGGCCGCGACAAGGGCAGCCCAGCGCAGCAGCGTCACGGCACGCTCCTGTTCATGATCTGGATTGGGTCCCCGTGCCCCGTCCACGGAGCGGCGGGCGGCTGACGGTCATGACGGTGCCGCTACTGCGGCACCACCGCATGGATCATCGAACGCGCCGCGGACAGCACGTCGTCGGCAACGTTGGGGCGGGACGACGACGCGGTCGTCTGCAGGTCGAGCGGACGCCCCGCCGGAATATCGGCCGGCGGCACCGGCCGGTTGGCGTCGGCCACGGTCGACGCCGGAGCCGCAGAAGGCAGCAGAGGCCTCGTGGGGACAGCCTCGACCGGCGGCACGGCCACGGTCACCGGCGGCGGCAGGGGCTGCACGGTCGGCCGCGGTTGAGCCGGCGCGGCAACGATGCTCGCCGTCGCCGCCTCACGCGGCGGCATGACCGTGGCGGCCGGCTCGCGCGTATTCTCGCGAACAGCCTCGCGCGCGGGCTCGGCAGTCCGCGGCGCTTCCGCTGCGCGCGGCGGCTCGGAGGTTCGCAGCCGCTCGATGGCGGCCCGGGCAAGCTCGTTGGCGTCGCGGTCGCGCCGCTCGTCAGCGACTGACGGCGTCAGCACTGCGGTCTCGGTAGCGGAGGCAGTCGCCGCCGCCGGAGCCATTGGTGCGGCCGGCGCGTTGTGGACGACCGCCTTCTCACGTGGCGACGGGCGCCTCAGATCGATCACCCTGACGGCTTCCGCCGGCTTCTCGGCCTTGGTCTCGGTTGATTTAGTTTCAGTGGACTTGCCCCTGGCCGCGTCCGGCGTCGCCACGGCGGTCTCCGCCTTGGACGCCGCATCCTTGGCGATCTTGGATGTCGCGGTCTTGGGTGAGGTGTCCTTGGTGGACGCATCCTTGGGCGTCACATCCTTAGGCATCACATCCTTGGGCGTCACATCGCTGGCGCCCTGGTCATTGCTGCTCGCCGGCGCCGTCTTGGCGTAGGACGCCTTGGTGTCCGACTGCGCCTTGGGAACGATGTAATAGTTAACAATATAGGCGCCCACCACCGTCGCGATGATGGATGGAAAAATCTGCAAAAAGAATTGCGATACGTATTTCAACATGACGTCCGCGTGACCCCACCGCCTTGATCCCCGCGGGAGTGATGCTGGAACTTTTGGGCCGATTGAGGGATCAACTAAGACGGTTCGGTGGCAACGTTGACAAACACGTCACCATTCCTCGTTCCCGGTATTTCACAGGCTCGCCCGATCTGCCGCGCGATGGTGTTCCGCGCTGCCGCGAGCGTCCAGCCGGCGGCGACAGGCCGGCCCGAAACCCGGCAGCGGCGCCGCTCTAGGGCGAGAAAATCTTGAACAGATAGATCGCGAACACGACGAGGTGGACAAAGCCGAACAGCACATTGGTGCGCGGCGTGCTGAACGTCAGCATGCTGACGGCGATAGTGAGGAGGAGCACGACCATGTCCTGCTGGCTCAGGCCCAGCACCAGCGTCTTGCCCATGGTCACGGCGACCACGGCGACGGCCGGGATGGTCAGGCCGATGGTCGCCAGCGACGATCCCAGCGCCAGGTTGATGCTTTTTTGCAGGTCGTTCTTGCGGGCGGCGGAGATCGCGGCAAGGCCCTCGGGCATCAGGATCAGCAGCGCGACCACGACGCCGGCGAAGGCCGGCGGCGCGCCCATCATCTCGGTGGCGGCGTCGACCACCAGCGAGAATTTCTTGGCCAGCAGCACCACGGCCAGCAACGCGACGACCAGCAGCGCGAAATTGATCGTCAGCTTCTTGCCGAGCGGAATGCCGCTGTCGGGCGAGTCGTCGGTCTCGACGATGAAGTAGTCGCGGTGCAGCACCGTCTGGGTGTAGAGGAACACGGCGTACAGCGCGATCGTCACCAGGCTGACGAAGGTCAGCTGGCCGACGGTATAGACCGGCCCGGGCGCCGCGGTGGTGAAGTTCGGCATCACCAGCGTCATGGTCGCCAGCACGACCAGCACGCTGAGATAGATGCTCGAACCCGTCATCTGGAAATTCTGCTCGCGGTAGCGCAGGCCGCCCGCGAGGATGCAGACGCCCACAAGGGCGTTGCAGACGATCATGACGACGGCGAACACCGTGTCGCGGGCAAGCGTCGGAACCTCCTTGTCGCCGAGCATGATGGTGGCGATCAGCGCGACCTCGATGATGGTCACCGACATCGTCAGCACCAGCGTGCCGAACGGCTCGCCGATCTCGTGGGCGATGACCTCCGCGTGATGGACCGCCGCGAACACCGTGCCGAACAGGATGAACAGCAGCACCACCGCGAACACGAGGCCCGGCAGTGTTCGCGAAAAGTCGACGCCCAGGATCGTCGCACCGGTGAAGAACAGAACGGCCAGCAGCGGAAACAGCCACGACGATCGTGGCATCGGGCCATGGAGGTTCATGATGGCTGGCGCCCCACTCAGTTCGCGATACCGCGCAGGATGCGCCGACACCAAGAGCGGACGCAAGGGGGAGCACGCGCGGGAGCGCCCCTCAGCCAGCCCTCTTAAGTCTGGCAAAAAAGGCAACAGCCGAGACGGCCTGACGCCCTCTCCGGCCGGCCCTCAGGAGGTCCGGCTGAAATCCGGCGGCCGCTTCTCGACGAAGGCCCGCACCGCCTCGCGATGTGCCATCGTACCGGCGGCTGCGACCATGTTGGCGGCCTCGTGATCGAGTGACGACAGGAAGTCCGCCGTCAGGGCATGATCGAGATTGTCCTTGATCGCGGCAAACGCCGCCGCCGGACCGGCGGCCAGGCGTGTGGCCCAGGCCAGCGCCTCCGCCTGCAGCTGCGCGTCCGGCACCACGCGGTTGACGAGCCCCAGCGCCTCGCCGCGGCGGGCATCGATGCGCTCGCCGACCAACATCAGCTCGCGGGCCCGCGCCGGCCCGGCGAGGCGGGTCAGCAGCCAGGAGATGCCGTAGTCGCCGGTCAGGGCGATGCGGGCGTAGCCGGTCGCCATGAAGGCACTCTCGGCGGCGATCCGCAGGTCGCAGGCGAGCGCGATGGCGAGGCCGGCGCCAGCCGCCGCGCCGGGCAGCGCCGCGATGATCGGCTTGCGCAGCCCCATCAGCGCGCCGGTCAGGGTGCGCTGGCGCTCGCGCAGACGCGCCACCTTGTCGTCGAAGCTCATCTCGGACGCGGAAGCGCGATCCCCCATGCCCTTGACGTCGCCGCCGGCGCAGAACGCCGTGCCCGCCCCGGTGAGCAGCAGCGCGCCGATGGCGGGATCCTCGCCCATCTGGCGGATCATCCGCCGCAGCGCCGGTGTCAGATGATCCGACAGGGCGTTGCGGGCGTCGGGACGGTTGAGGGTGATGATGGCGACGCGGTCGCGCACGGAGCACAGCAGCTCGGGCGTTCCGGTCTCGATCGCCTGAGCGACCTCTGGGGCAGTCATGGCGGCCTCCTGCATGAGCGCCGCCGCAATATAGACCTGTCAGTGCCGTTTTGGCACTGACAGGTGAGTGCGAATTGCCGTTACATCGCCTTGACGATGCTCTCGGTGACCTTCTTGGCGTCGCCCAGCAGCATCATGGTATTGTCGCGATAGAACAACGGGTTATCAATGCCTGCGTAACCCGACGCCAGCGACCGCTTGATGAACATCACGGTGCCGGCCTTCCAGACCTGCAGCACAGGCATGCCGTAGATCGGCGAGGTCGGGTCTTCTTCGGCCGCCGGGTTGGTGACGTCATTGGCGCCGATCACGAAGGCGATGTCGGCCTGGGCAAACTCGGAGTTGATATCCTCGAGCTCGAACACCTCGTCGTAGGGCACGTTGGCTTCCGCCAGCAGCACGTTCATGTGCCCGGGCATGCGGCCCGCCACCGGGTGGATGGCATACTTCACCTCGACGCCTTCCTTCTTCAGGATGTCGCCCATCTCGCGCAGCGCGTGCTGCGCCTGGGCGACCGCCATGCCGTAGCCCGGCACGATGATCACCTTCTGGGCGTTCTTCATGATGAAGGCCGCATCATCCGCCGAGCCCAGCTTGACCGGCTTGGCTTCGCCGCCCCCCGCGCCGCCGCCGGCCGCCGCGGTCTCTCCGCCGAAGCCGCCGAGGATGACCGAGAAGAACGAGCGGTTCATAGCGTGGCACATGATGTAGGACAGGATCGCGCCCGACGAGCCGACAAGGGCGCCGGTGATGATCAGCGCCGAATTGCCGAGGGTGAAGCCGATGCCCGCGGCGGCCCAGCCCGAGTACGAGTTCAGCATCGAGATCACGACCGGCATGTCGGCGCCGCCGATCGGGATGATCAGCAGCGCGCCGAGCACCAGCGCGATGATGGTGATCAGCCAGAAGTCGACCTGGCTCTGCGACACCACGAGGCCGTAGATGAAGTAGACCAGCGCGAGGCCGAGCACGATGTTGATGATGTGGCGCGCCGGCAGGATGATCGGCTTGCCGCTCATGCGGCCCGACAGCTTGAGGAACGCGATCACCGAGCCGGTGAAGGTCAGCGCGCCGATGGCGACGCCGAGCGACATTTCGACGAGGCTCGAGCCGTGGATGTTGCCGCGGCTGCCGATGTCGAAGGCGCCGGGCGCATAGAACGCCGCCGCCGCGACCAGCACCGCCGCCATGCCGACCAGCGAGTGGAAGGCGGCGACCAGTTCCGGCATCGAGGTCATCGGCACGCGGCGGGCGATCACCGCGCCGATGCCGCCGCCGATGGCGATGCCGAGGATCACCAGCAGCCAGGCGATGCCACCGGACGGCGGATGCGCCGCAAGCGTGGTGCCGATGGCGATCGCCATGCCGGCCATGCCGAGGAAGTTGCCCTGCCGGCTCGACGCCGGGCTCGACAGCCCGCGCAGCGACAGGATGAAGAGCGCGCCGGCCAGAAGATACAGCAGCGCGGAAAGATTGGCGTTCATTTCAATGCCCCCCAGATCGCGCTTACTTCTGCTTCTTCTTGTACATCGCCAGCATGCGCTGGGTGACGAGGAAGCCGCCGAAGATGTTCACCGATGCGAAGATCAGCGCGACGAAGCCGAAGCCCCGCGCCCACAGCGAAGCCTCGCCGTCGCCGACCAGCGCGACGCCGACCGCGAGCAGCGCGCCGACCACGATCACCGAGGAGATCGCATTGGTCACCGACATCAGCGGCGTGTGCAGCGCGGGGGTCACCGACCACACCACGAAGTAGCCGACGAACACGGCAAGGACGAAAATCGACAGCCGAAACACGAACGGATCGACGGCCTGCACGACATGTTCCATGGCGGCTCTCCTTATGCGCTCTTCGGCTGGAAGTTCGGGTGGATGACCGCACCGTCCCTGGTCAGCGCGGTGGCCTTGACCAGGTCGTCGTCCCACTTCACCGCGAGCGCCTTGGTCGACTTGTCGACCAGCGTCTCGATGAAGGCGAACAGATTCTTGGCATAGAGCGCGGAAGCCGAAGCGGCGACGCGGCCGGCGAGGTTCGGGAAGCCGACGATCTTGACGCCGTCGAGGTCGACGACCTCACCCGACTTCACGCCCTCGACATTGCCGCCCCGCTCGACCGCGAGATCGACCAGCACGGAGCCCGGCTTCATCGACTTCACCATGTCGCTGGAAACGAGGCGCGGCGCCGGCCGGCCCGGGATCAGCGCCGTGGTGATGACGATGTCCTGCTTCTTGATGTGCTCGGCGGTCAGCGCGGCCTGCTTCGCCTGGTACTCCCTGGACATTTCCTTGGCGTAGCCGCCGGCAGTCTCGGCCTGCTTGAACTCGTCGTCCTCGACCGCGATGAACTTGGCCCCGAGGGACTCGACCTGCTCCTTCACCGCCGGGCGCACGTCCGTCGCGGTGACGATCGCGCCGAGGCGACGGGCCGTGGCGATCGCCTGCAGGCCGGCGACGCCGACGCCCATCACGAATACCTTGGCGGCGGGCACGGTGCCGGCCGCGGTCATCATCATCGGGAAGGCACGGCCGAACGCGTCGGCCGCCTCGATCACGGCGCGGTAGCCGGCGAGATTGGCCTGCGACGACAGCACGTCCATCACCTGCGCGCGGGTGATGCGTGGCATCAGCTCCATCGCGAACGCGGCGACGCCGGCATCCGCCATGCTCTTGAGCGCGGCGTCGTTGCCGTAGGAGTCCATGATCGCGATGACCAGCGCGCCGCGCTTGTAGGCGGCGAGCTCGCTCGCCTCCGGCCGCTTCACCTTGATGACGATGTCGGCGTCCTTGACCGCATCGGCGGTGACGGTTGCGCCCGCTGCCTGGTACTCGGCATCCGGCACGCCGGACTTGACGCCCGCACCCGGCTCGACCGCAACCTCGGCGCCCAGCGCCTTGAATTTCTTCACGGTCTCGGGCACCGCCGCGACACGCGGTTCGGCCGCATCGATTTCTTTGGCAATGGCAATTTTCATGTTTCCCCCCTGCGGCCGAACGGTCGCACACAATTCAGCCGCCGGCGACGAGCGCCGGCGGGACAGACGTGATCAGAGAAGGAAGATCGCCATCAGCACGACGAGCAGGACGACCGCGGTGGTGCCCCAGGTAACGAACTTCAGGAAGCCCTCGTAGGTGGCTTCGTGCGCGGGATAGTCGTTCCCGTCAGCGGTGGTGTAAGCAACTTCGTTGGCCATCGGTCCCCTCCAGCATCTTAAAAAAGGTATCGGGAATTAGCCCAATTGTGCATCAAGGGCAATGTCCGACGCTACCTTATCTGCCTGATTAAACGGCCCTAAACGGCCGATTAAAGAGCGCGCAAGCACCGCTTGCAATGCGATTCGGCCAAGTTTTTTCACGATGTGGGATTTGGGAGGCGGGCGCAGTCGACCGTGACTGCGCCCAACGGCCGGATCGTCCGCCGTCAGCCCATCGCCTCGAGCTCGGAAATCATGCCTTCGATCACCGACAGGCCGCCGTCCCAGAAGGTCGGGTCCTTGGCGTCAAGACCGAACGGCTTCAGCAATTCCGAATAATGCCGGGTGCCGCCGGCGGCCAGCATCGCGAGATAACGCTCGGCGAAGCCTTCGGCAGCGCGCTCGTAGACCGCGTAGAGCGAGTTCACGAGGCAGTCGCCGAACGCATAGGCGTAGACATAGAACGGCGAGTGGATGAAGTGAGGGATATACATCCAGTAGGTCTCGTAGCCTGGCTTGATCTCGATCGCCGACCCGAGACTCTCGCCCTGCACCGACAGCCACAGCTCGCCGATCCGCTCGGCCGTCAACTCACCGTTGCGCCGTTC
This sequence comes from Bradyrhizobium sp. 2TAF24, assembly GCF_052115025.1. Classification (NCBI taxonomy): domain Bacteria; kingdom Pseudomonadati; phylum Pseudomonadota; class Alphaproteobacteria; order Hyphomicrobiales; family Nitrobacteraceae; genus Bradyrhizobium; species Bradyrhizobium sp. 2TAF24. The sequence goes on from NZ_JBFRFW010000003.1 coordinate 146,036, forward strand.
AGTGTGCAGCGCGCGCTCGAACGAGTAGAACGCGATCTGCCGCACCACCGTGTTGATCATGTCCTCGACCTTGCCGGCGAGCAGCGCCTGGCGCTGCTTGCCCTCCTTGGTCGAAGCCAGCAGGCGCTTGAAGGTCAGCATCTCGCCGAACACGCTCGCGGTCTCGGCCAGCGTCAGCGGCGTCGGCGCCATCAGCGCGCCGTTCTTCGCCGCCAGCACCTGGTGCACGCCGTGGCCGAGCTCGTGCGCCAGCACCATGACGTCGCGCGGCTTGCCCTGGTAGTTGAGCAGCACGTAGGGGTGCGCCGACGGCGTGGTCGGATGGGAGAACGCCCCCGGCGCCTTGCCCGGCCGCACTGGCGCATCGATCCAGCGCTCGTCGAAGAAGCGTGCGGCGATGTCGGCCATCTGCGGCGAGAACGCGCCGTAGGCACCGAGCACCATCTTCTGCGCATCCGGCCAGGCGATAGTGCCGGTGGCGGCGAACGGCAGCGGCGCGTTGCGGTCCCAGTACGGCAGCGTCTTCTTGCCGAACCAGCGCGCCTTCAGCGCGTAATAGCGATGCGAGATGCGCGGATAGGCGGCGCGCACAGACGCCACCAGCGCATCCACCACCTCGCGCTCGACGCGGTTGGAGAGGTGGCGGGAATCGGCGATGTCGCCGAAGCCGCGCCAGCGGTCGGAAATCTCCTTGTCCTTGGCAAGCGTGTTGGTGATCAGCGCAAAAGTGCGCTCGTGCGCCTTGAAGGTCTTGGCCAGCGCCTGCGCCGCCGCCTTGCGCTTGTTCGGCGCGCGATCCTGCATCAGGTTCAGCGTCGGCTCGATCGCCAGGTCCTTGCCTTCGACCTTGAAGCGCAGCCCGGCAATGGTCTGGTCGAACAGCCGGTTCCAGGCGGCGTAGCCGCTGACCGACTTCTCGTGGAACAGCTGCTCGACACGGTCTTCGAGCTGATAGGGCTTGTCCTTGCGGATATCCTCCAGCCACGGCCGGTAGTGACCGAGCTCGGGCGTCTCCATCGCCTGCTCCAGCAGCGCATCGTCGACGCGGTTGAGCTCGAGCGTGAAGAACAGCAGGTGCACCGAGGCCGCCGTGATGCGCTCGGAGACGTCGCCATAGAACTTGGAAATCGCCGGATCGACGGTGTCGCCGGCATGGACGAGACCGGCGAACGACACCAGCCGTCCGGCGAGGTCGTCGATCGCCTCGAAGGCGCGCACGGCCTCCGCGAGCCAGATGCCGCCTTTGGCCGCGGCGACCCCTTCGGCGAGCTTGCCCTTGTAGGCGGTCTCGAACCCGACGCAGTCGGCGTCGAGCTTGTCGAGGTCGCGCGCGATCTCCGGCGCGTCGATCGACGGATAGAGATCCGCCAGGTTCCACTCCGGCAGCCGGCCCTGCGTACTCTTTGCCGCAGCCTTGCGGGCCGGCTTCGCAGCGGCCTTCGGGGCGGTCTTGACGGCTTTGGCGGGCTTGGCTGTGGGCTTGGCGGCGCGGCGGGTCGCAGGTTTCGCAGGCATGAAAGGGGTGAACCTCGGAAGCGGAGACGAACGGACGGACACAGCGCGAACCGACGGCACACGCCCGCGTCCAACCACAGCATATGTGCCGCAAGCGGATTCGATCAACCGTCGATCCCATGACGTTCCGATGACCGGGCCGTCATGCCGCCGGCATCAGGGTGCGGCGACGTGGAACGCCAGGGTCGCGTTGTAGAGGTCGCTGTCGGCGAGTTGCCGCAGTTTCGCCGGCTTCACCTCGTGGTCGATCGCGAGCAGGTGCGGGCCGGCCTTGACCAGCGGGATCGCGACGATGCCCGTGGCGTCGCTGCGGAATTTCGGAATGTCGTTCTCGGCCATCGCGGTGACGCCATCGCCGCGCTCGACCAGAACGCCGGCGAGCGGCCTGCCGCGGAACAGCACCTTGACCCGCAGGGTCGCGCCGGGTGCGGCGATCGCCGGATCGGACTGCGGCACCAGCTCGAGCTCGTGGCCGAGCACCCTGCTCCAGGGCGCGTCGCGGCCGGTGACGGCCTTGGCGAACTTCACCGACCACATGCCCTTGCGCGCGTCGGGATACATCAACTTGCTGCTGTTGCGGAAGCTGCCGTCGGCGGTCTGCACCCAGAAACCGTTGTCGTAGCGCGCCGCCAGCAGTTCGGCCCGACCGGTATCGGGGGCAGTGAGCACGAACGTGCCGTCGACGACCGCGGGCGTCAGCTTGCCGATCAGCGAGGTCGCGCCCTCGCGCGTGATCGCTTCGATATCCAGCACCTTGTCCGCCAGCGGCGGCGGCCGGTCCCCGGGATGGCCGTAGTTGACCACGACGCGCGCGCCGGCGCCCTCGCCGGTGCGCGACAGCCAGAGGTCATGGGCCTCGGCGGCCGGTGCCACGGCGAGACTGGCCGCGACGGCGGCGAGCGACAGGAAACGGACCATCGTCTTCATGTCATGCGTCTTCATTTCACGACCATTTTGGTTGTGGGGAGCGCCATGGCCGCAGGGACAGGCAGGCGATAGCTCAGGCCCGCGAGCAGCGTGAGCCGCGCCTGAGGGCTGGTGACGATGTCGGCGGACGACGCCGTGACCGGATCACCGAGATTGATCGCGATCTCGCTGGTGCGGTCGCCCGGATACCATGTCGCCTGGGTGAACGCGGTCCAGCCCTCGGGCCAGCCATAGGCCAGCCGCCCGGTCACCCGCGAATACGGCGAGGTCGTGAGCTGGCCATCCTGGGTCAGCTTCTTGCGGCCGACAAAGGTGACATAGGCCGAGCCAAACAGGCGCTGCGCATTCCACGTCGCGACGTCGAAATCGACGCCGATATTGGCGACATAGTCAGGCACGTTGGGGACATAGAACGACGGCGCGCTGTCGAGCAGCCGCGCGGTGACCTCGCCATAGTTCGCGAACAGCGCGAGGCTGCGGTCGGGGGCCTTCACCAGCAGCAGGCGGGCGTCGAGGTCGAAGCCATCGCGGCGGGCATGGCCGAGAAACGACACCGGCAACCCCGGCGCCTGCTGGAATGATTCATTCTCCGAGAACGTGCTCCACGCATCGACCTGGAACGAGAAACGATCGAAGCGCAGCTGCGCACCGACCTCCTTGCTCTCGATCTTGAACGGCTTGATCCCGGGATTGCCGATCACTTCCAGGGCGGCGTCGATGCTGCGGAAGCCCTGCCCGTAATTGGCGTAGAGTTCGAGCCACGACAGCGGCGTGATCGACACCCCGGCCTTGGGGCTGAGCACGCCCGGCGACAGCGCCTGCGAATTCGCCGGCGTCAGATTGTCCTTGAGGTCATAGAAAAACCGGTCGTAGCGACCGCCGCCGGTGAGCTTCAGCCATTCGAGCGGTTTGACCTGTAGCTGGGCGAAGCCGGCGAGACTGGTCTGGTCGATGCCGAGGTTCGCCGTCGGATTGACCAGCGCGCGGGCGACCGTGCTGCCCTGGAAGGCGCCGATGCTGTCGGTGCGCCAGTTGCCGCCGACGAGAAGCTGCACCGGCAATACGTCGCCGACGGCGCCGGTCCACACCTTGCGGACCGTACCGCCCGCGGTGACGCGATCGTCCTGCTGCCAGCGCTGGCCGCCGCCGAAATCGGCGTAGCGGTTCGACAGGCTGTGGTTGACATAGAGCACGCCGGACAGCTCCTGGTCGGGCGCGCCGGCGCTGTAGTTGGCGACGAGGTTCTCGTAAGTGCGGTTGCCGCCGTCGGTGCTGTTGACCGCCGTCCGCGGCGACAGCGTGCCCGCGAGCACCGCATCGCGGTTGATGTAACCGGGGGCGCCGAAGGTGCTGCCGTAGGCCTGCAGGTTCACCGACAGCTGGCCGTCGGTGCCGACGCGGGTCGTCACCGTATTGAAGGCGTTGTAGCGGTCGACGCCGCTGTTATCGCGGCTGCCGTCGGTGTGGTAGCCCTCCCAGGCGATGTAGGGATCGACCGTGTTGCCCTGGCTGCTGTAGGTGATCAGGCCCCGCCCGGTGCCGAACGAGCCGCCGGAGACGGCTGCGCCCGCGAACGGCTCCGAGCGCTTGGTGACGATATTGACGGAGCCGCCGAGACTGGAATCGCCGTACTCGACCGAGAACGGCCCGCGGATGATGTCGACGCGCTGGATGGTCTCGGGAATGAGGATGTTGAGGTCGGCATAGTTCGGTGTGTGCAGCGACGACACCTGGTTGATCGGCACGCCATCGATAAAATAGGCGATATCGCGGCCATGCTCGGCCTCGGTGTAGCCGCGCATCGCAATGCCGTAGCCGATGCCGCCCTGACCGAAATTGGAGATGTTGACGCCGGGCAGCGACCTGAAGAGATCGCCGTAGGTGGCGATCGGGCTGCGGCTGACCCACGCCGCGTCGAGCGTGGTGCTCGCCGCCGGCAGCGCCGATGCCGCGGTCGACAGGTCGTTGCGGCGCGGCCCCTGCGCGGCGCCGGGCCCGCCCGTCGTGACGGCGGCCGGCACGGCCGGCACGAGACGCGGCGGCTGGACCGCGCGAGGCGCGGTCGCCTGACGCTGCGCGGCGGCGCGTCGGTCGGCGGAGCGGCGCTTTGCCACCACTGTCGGCGCCGTCACGGTGACCGGCGCGAGCTGTCGCGCCTCGTTCTGCGGCACCGTCGTCTGCGCCGACGCCGGCGGCACGGCCATCGCGGCGCCGATCAGAAATCCCGAAACGGCCGCTGTCGTCCGGCCTCCACGCACTGTCATGCCCGCACAGGGCCGCGCAGATATGCCTCCCGCGGGAGAAACACCTCCTGCAAGCCCCACCCCTCTCTGGAACGGACCGCGTTTTCGTCGCACAGTCGCGACCGCGCCCCGCTCGAATGACTCCGGCGCAGCGACGTTATCCATCCCGGTATGACGTTACAAGAAAAACGTCATACCCATTCCCCGATCGTGGATCCCCGATGCAACGCACGACCATCACTCTCGATGACGACCTGCTGAGCGAAATCGACGCGCTGGTGCAATCGCGCGGCTACCAGAACCGCTCCGAAGCGATCCGCGACCTCGCGCGCGCCGGCCTGCAGCAGGCGCGCCAGGACAGCAGCGAGGGCGACTGCGTCGCGGCGCTGGTCTACGTCTACGACCACGCCGCGCGCGACCTGTCGCGCAAGCTGGTGCAGAACTTCCACGGCCACCACGACATGGCGCTGGCCACCATGCACGTGCACATCGACCATGACAGCTGCCTGGAGATCGCGGCGCTGCGCGGCACGAGCGCCGAGGTGCAGCATTTCGCCGAACACGTCATCGCCGAGCGCGGCGTCCGCTACGGCCGCGTCGTGATGATCCCGACGGGCGAGAGCCAGCCCGCCAGGCAGGCGAAGAAAAAGAAGCGGCCGCCGCACCACCATGACTGAATGGATGACTGAACTGTTGATATCGGACCGCGCGGCCGCCGCCTTAACAGCACGTTAACGTTCTGCGCAGACATTGCCCCAATTCGGGACAGGAGTTGAGTGATGTCGACGCGTATCCTTATCGCTGACGACGACGCCGTGCAGCGTCGTCTGATCGAGAACATGGTGCAGCGATTCGGATACGAGGCGGTGGTGGTGGACAGCGGCGACGCCGCGCTCGCGACGCTGATTTCGCCGGATGCCCCGACCATCGACGCGGTGGTGCTCGACCTCGTGATGCCCGGCCTCGACGGCATGGGCGTGCTGTCGAAGATGCGCGAGGCCGGTATCGCGACGCCGGTGATCGTGCAGACCGCCCATGGCGGCATCGACAACGTCGTCTCGGCGATGCGCGCCGGCGCCCAGGACTTCGTCGTCAAGCCCGTCGGCGCCGAGCGCCTGCAGGTGTCGCTGCGCAACGCGCTGACCACGAGCGCCCTGAAAGGCGAGCTGCAGCGTATCCGCCACAGCCGCGAGGGCCGCCTCACCTTCCGCGACATCGTCACCCGCAGCGAGGCGATGGACAAGGTGCTGCGCATGGCCCGCAAGGCCGCCGGCTCCGGCATCCCGGTGCTGATCGAGGGCGAATCCGGCGTCGGCAAGGAGTTGATCGCCCGCGCCATCCATGGCTCGAGCGAGCGCAGCAGCAAGCCGTTCATCGCGGTCAACTGCGGCGCTATCCCCGACAATCTCGTCGAGTCGATCCTGTTCGGCCACGAGAAGGGCGCGTTCACCGGCGCCACCGAGAAGCACACCGGCAAGTTCGTCGAGGCCTCCGGCGGCACGCTGTTCCTCGACGAGGTCAGCGAGCTGCCGCTGTCGGCGCAGGTCAAGCTGCTGCGTGCGCTGCAGGAGGGCGAGGTCGAGGCCGTCGGCGGCCGCCGGCCGGTCAAGGTCGACGTCCGCATCATCTCCGCCACCAACCGCCAGTTGCTCGACCATGTGAAGGCGGGGCACTTCCGCGAGGACCTGTTCTACCGCCTGCACGTGCTGCCGCTCACCGTGCCGCCGCTGCGTAACCGGCGCGAGGACATCCCGCACCTGCTGCGGCACTTCCTCGCGCGGTTCTGCGCCGAGGAGAACCGCCACATCACCAGCGTCGACGGCAACGCAATCGCGCTGCTGTCCCAGGCGGAGTGGCCCGGCAACGTTCGCCAGCTCGAGAACACCGTGTACCGCGCGGTGGTGATGAGCGAAGGCGATGGGCTCGGCATCGCCGACTTCCCGCAGGTCACCGTCCCGGGCGGCGCGTTCGCGGGCGCACACGGTGACGCCGAGCCGCCGATGCTGGCAGCGCCGCCCGTCGCGCCTCTGCAGATCATGCCGGCCGCCGCGCCAGTGGTCGCCGCCGCCGACATCCCGATCGCCCCGCCCCTGCCGGCCGCCGGCACGCTGGCGATGCTGGCCCATGACGGCGAGGTGCGGCCGCTCGAGGACATGGAAGCCGAGATCATCCGCTTCGCCATCTCGTATTATCGCGGCCAGATGTCCGAGGTGGCGCGGCGGCTCAAGATCGGCCGCTCGACCCTCTACCGCAAGCTCGATGACGCGGCCGCCGAGCCGGCTCCGGGTTCCGCGGGCGCGCGCGACCGCGACTGACCCACGCCCCCGCCGCCACGGGAACACGCGCGTGGTGCACTGCAAATTGAACCGTTGCGGCTTGGTGACAGACCAAGGAAAAGCGCGTCGCGGCACGCGCAAGACGTTGCACCACCGGGGAATCTGCAGTCAGTTTCGCGTGAGTTGATCCATCGGCTGCTAGCCGCCCGAGTCGGCCGCGTGTATGTCTTTGCCGCTGCGTCGATGTGCACCAGGCCCGCTTTGAAACCGGTGCTTTTGCAGTAGGTTGTCGATCGAATCAGATCAGGGAGGGCAGGCCACCGGCGGAACCGGGCCTGCAAGGGGTATGAGAATGCATGACGCTTCGAAAGGCCGGACCGCTTACGACCGCATGATCATGGCGGTGGCGGCGAGCTTCCTCATGGTCTCCTCGACCGCCGTCTCGACCAGTGCCCTGGCCCAGTCCGCCCCAGCGAAGAGCCCCGCGGACCTCGCGATCGACGCCGCGGTGCCGATGCCCGAGCCCGCCAACGTCCCGCCGCCGACCGCCGCCGATATCGCGCCGGCTGCCGAAGCGAAGCCGGTCGACGCCAGCCCCGCCACGGCCGCCGCACCGCTGGAGAGCAAGCCCAAGGACGCGGCCGCGACCATCCCGGACAAGGCGCCGGACACCGCAGCCGCGCCGACCGCGCCCGCAGCAGACACCGCAGCCAGGGAAACCCCGGCGGCTCCGGCGAAAGACAGTGCGACCAGGGATGCTGCGCCGGCGCCGGTGCAGGCCGCCTCCAGCGTGCCTGCCGCCGACCAGCCCGTCGCCGACAAGCTGCGCGACCTCATCGCTACCCGTGGCAGCAAGCTGTTCGATCGCAAGGCCGAGCGCGCCGCGGTGGAAGCATTCTACAAGGGCCGTGACTACGCCCCGGTGCTGACCCAGGGCGGCGTCGCCACCTCACGTGCCAAGGCGGCGATCGCCCGCCTCAAGGACGCGGCCAGCGACGGCCTCGATCCGGCCGACTATCCGACGCCGGATTTCGCCGCGGCGACCACCCCTGACGCCCAGGCGGAAGCCGAGCTGCGGCTGGTGGCAAGCCTGCTCGATTACGCCCGCCAGGCGCAGAGCGGCCGCATGCACTGGTCGCGCGTCAGCGCCGACATTTCCTATCCCGAGCATCCGACCGATCCGGCCCAGGTGATCGCCAACGTCGCCGCCGCCAAGGACGTCGCCGCTGCGCTCGATTCCTACAATCCGAGGCACAAGGGCTATCTCGCGCTGAAGGCGAAGCTCGCCGAGCTGCGCGCGCGCTCCGAGGCGCCGACGACGCCGATCGCCGACGGCGAGCCGCTGAAGTTTACGCCGGCCCGCAAGAAGCAGCCTGCCGTGGTGACGGAGGATCCGCGCGTGCCGCAGCTGCGCGTCCGCCTCGGCGTCACCGAGAATGCCGACGACACGCATTACGATCAGGACGTCGCGGGCGCGGTCCGCAAATTCCAGGCGAACAACGACCTGAAAGCCACCGGCATGCTCGATGCGCCGACCATTCGCGCGCTGAACAGCCCGAAGAAGGACCGCCAGATCGACATCGTGCGCGTCAACATGGAGCGCTGGCGCTGGCTGCCACGCGACCTCGGCGCCCCCGCGGTCGGCGACGCCTATGTGATCCTCAACATCCCCGACTACACGCTCAAGGTGATGCAGCACGGCCAGCAGGTGTGGACGACCCGCGTCGTCACCGGCAAGCCAGGCACACACGCGACGCCGCTGCTGACGGAAACGATGAAGTACATCACCGTCAACCCGACCTGGAACGTGCCGCCGTCGATCATCTACAACGAGTACCTGCCGGCGCTGCAGCAGGACCCGGGCGCGCTGGAGCGCATCGGGCTGAAGCTCGAGCGCAGCCGGGACGGCAGCATCCATGTCTGGCAGCCGCCGGGCGAGCGCAATGCGCTGGGACGCATCCGCTTCAACTTCCCGAACAAGTTCCTCGTCTACCAGCACGACACGCCGGACAAGCACCTGTTCGCCAAGGAAGAGCGCGCCTACAGCCACGGCTGCATGCGGGTGCAGAACCCCGACCAGTACGCCGCGACGCTGCTCAACATCACCATGCCCAACGAGCACTACACGCCGGAGCGCATCCGCAGCATGTACGGCTCGAGCGAGATCGACCTCAAGTTCCCGACGCCGATCCCCGTGAACATCACCTATCAGACCGCGTTCGTGGACGACGCCGGCAAGCTCGAATTCCGCAAGGACATCTACGGCCGCGATGCCCAGATGCTGGCGATCCTGCGCGGCAGCGAGGGCAAGGACCTCGAAGCGGTGGTCGCCCATGCCCAGCCGAGCTACAGCCGACCGAAGGGCGACATCCCGCAGGGCGTAGCGATGAACAATGACGGCGGCGGCGCCAGCAGCGGCTTCAATTTCTTCGAACGGCTGTTCGGCGGTCCGCCGGTTCCGCCGGCGCCAGTGCGGCCGCAGCGGCGGGTCTACACCCGCTGAAGCGCGGCACCTGACCCGCCAAACGGGAAATTCATTTGATATGACAAGGGCTTCGCGCAAGCGGAGCCCTTGTTCGTTAACCACGACCGCATCGGGATGGTATGCGGCGGCCCTTTTTTGCCATAGTCGGCCGGTTAGCTGTTCACGGCCGGTTGATCGGGGGGCCGTCAAAGCTCGATTAACTGATCGTCATTTAAGACTGCATTCACCATCCTCGCCGCACGGGGTGACGCGGGTGGTTCCGACTTGAAATCGGGTCGTCTGACATTTGGGTCGTCTTAAGGGGATCGTTCTGACGTGCTGAGCCGTTTCGCACGCAGCTCTAGCTTGGTGTCGATTCCGCGCGCCGGTGTCCGCCTTGGAGTGGCGGCCCTGCTGCTGCTGGGCGGCGCCCGCAGTGTGCACGATGCCACCGCGTCGGGAGACACCCGCACCCTCTCCTTCCACCACACCCATTCCGGCGAAAACCTCACCGTCACCTTCAAGCGCAACGGCCGCTACGACGAGGCCGCGCTGAAGCAGATCAATCACTTCCTGCGCGACTGGCGCTCCCAGGATTCGACCGTGATGGACCGCCATCTGTTCGACATCCTGTGGGAAGTCTACCGCGACGTCGACGGCAAGCAGCCGATCCAGATTATTTCCGCCTACCGCTCACCCGGCACCAACGCGATGCTGCGCCGTCGCTCGGCGCATTCCGGCGTCGCGCGGTTCAGCCAGCACATGCTCGGCCACGCCATGGACTTCTACATTCCGGGCGTGCCGCTGGAGCAGATCCGTTTCGCCGGCCTGCGGCTGCAGCGCGGCGGCGTCGGCTTTTACCCGACCTCGGGATCGCCCTTCGTGCATCTCGACACCGGCAATGTGCGGCACTGGCCGCGCATGACCCGCGAGCAGCTGGTGCGTGTATTCCCGAGCGGCCACACCGTGCACGTGCCGAGCGACGGCAACCCGCTGCCCGGCTACCAGCTCGCGCTCGCCGAGGTCCAGCGCCGCAAGGCCGGTGGCGATGGCGACGCCTCCTCCGGCAAGCCCAGCCTGCTGGCCGCGCTGTTCCGCGGCAAGCAGGCCGAGGAAGACGATGAAGGCCCGGCCGCGCCCGCAGCCGCGGCCACCGACGATCCCGCCAAGGCGACGCCGGTGGCGCTCGCCGCATCCCTCGATGCCGGCAAGCCTGCCGGCCCGATCCCGCTGCCGCGCGCCAAGCCGGTGATGCCCGTGACCTATCAGGTGGCATCCGCCGAAAGCCAGACGGTGTCCCTGCCCGCGCCGAAGCCCGCCCCCACCAGGACGGCGCAGGCCGAACCGCCCGCGCCCGCGGCGACCGCACCGAAGCCGCAGACGCCGGCCGACATCATCAATGCCCGCGGCTTCTGGGATGACGATGCCGGCAAGCCGAAGCAGGCGACGCCCGAACAGGTCGCCCGGCTCGCCGCCCGGAACGCCTTCGCCGCGGCTGACCCGCAGTCCACTGCCAGCCTGCCCAAAGATGCGCCCGCCAGGGACAGCCAGGCGCTGGCGTATGCGCCGCCGTCGCCGCCGATCGATCGCAGCCGCATTGTCGCCGCCAGCGCACCGATTCCACGTTTCGCCCGTCCGGCGGCCGCCGCACGCAACACCGACATCAATACCGTGGTGATCAAAGGCCAGCAGAACCGCCCGTCGGCGATCACCACCGCGCTGCGCCTGTCGCCGGCGACCAACGCCAACAGCGTGTGGATGCGGGCGATGATCCTCGCCCCGAGCGCCAGCACCGCCATGCTGACAAGCTCGATCAGTGACCAGGACATGACGGTGATGCGGCAGCTGTTCATCAAGCCGACCTCGACGGTGGCGATGACCTTCTCGAACGACCCGCAGCTCGGCCTGACCTGCGAGCGCTTCTCCGGCTCGGCCTACGCCACCCTGGCGACGACCTCATTCACGGTGCGCACCGCCTCGCTGCGCTGAACCGTCCGGGCCCGCGGCCGACGCCCCTCACGCCAGACACGTCCACGGCACAACGCAACCACCCGGCGCGCCTTGCGGCGGCCGGGCGGATGCATCTGTCAACCGATCGGACGATGAAAGACCGGACGGCGCCCGCCGTCACAGCATGCCGAGCGCCTGCATGTAGGTCTCCAGGATCGTGTCGTGCTCCTGGCGCTCGTTGGCGTCCTGCTTGCGCAGGCGGATGATGGTCCGCAGCACCTTGACGTCGAAGCCGTTGCCCTTCGCCTCCGCATAGACGTCGCGGATGTCGTCGGAGATCGTCTTCTTCTCTTCTTCCAGCCGCTCGATGCGCTCGATGATGGCCTTGAGCTGATCTTTGGCGAAGCGGGTCGCCGGGGCTTCGTCTTCTTCCTTGAGGGCGGCTGAGGTGGCCATCGCAATACTCCCGAATGATACCTGACCGGAACGTCAGCGGTTCCCTGACCCGGAGCATGCTCCGTGCCGCCTGAGATCACCTTGTCCCGTGGACGTCGTCCAAAGGCCCCGCCCCGTTCGCCGGACACGGCGACGGCAGGGCAACTGGAAATGACACTCAAGAGATGGCAGCCCGCCGTCAAGGCGCGTCACGGCTCATCCACAGCGACCCACAGGGAAGTTGCCGGCCACGGCCCGACCGGCGGCACGACCACGCTCACGGAACCCCGCGACACAGCGCGATGCGCGTGAACCTCCGCCTGCCGCCGCCAGACACACCTAGGCTGCCGGCCCAGAGGTCAATGGCGGCCGCCAGACCATCGCCCGAGGTGGTGTCATGCTCCGTTCCGCCCGCCTGCTCCACACCCTTGTGATTGCCGCCATATCCCTGCTGGGATCACTGTTGGCCGCCCCTGACGCGGCCCATGCCCAGAGCCGTGTGGCTCTGGTGATCGGCCAGTCCGCCTACCGCTCGGTCACCGAGCTGCCCAATCCCGCCAACGACGCCAGAATGATGGCGCAGCTGCTGACCGATGCCGGCTTCGACGTGATCAGCACCGCCGACCTGTCTCAGACCGACATGCGCACGGCGGTGAGCAAATTCGCCGGCAAGATTGCCGACACCGGCCCGGACACCATCGCGCTGTTGTTCTATGCCGGCCACGGCCTGCAGATCGACGGCGAGAACTTCCTGGTGCCTGTCGACGTCGACCCCAAGCGCGAGGCCGACATTCCGCTGCAGGCGGTGCGACTGAACGACGTCCTCAACACGCTCGCCTCGGTGCCGAGCCGGATGCGCATCCTGCTGCTCGACGCCTGCCGCAACAACCCGTTCCCGGAGCTGGCCAGGACCGCGGGCCACGGCTTTGCCATGGTCGACGCCAAAGCCAACGCCGCCGGCACCTTCATCTCCTACTCGACCTCGCCCGGCGCCGAGGCCGAGGACGGCCGCGGCGTCAACAGCCCCTATACCACCGCGCTGCTGAAAGCCGCGCGCGAGCCCGGCCTCTCCATCGAGGAGACGTTCAAGCGCGTGCGCGTGGCGGTCAACCAGGACACCAGTGGCCGGCAGACGCCGTGGGACAGTTCCTCGCTGACCGACGCCTTCCGCTTTTTCCCCACCAAGGATCAGAACGACGTCCGGCCGCCGGCGACGCCGACCCGCTCCGCCGATGAATGGAAGAAGCAGTTGCAGGGCAAGCCGCCGCAGGCCGCCTACGACCTCGTGATCGCCGATGACAGCGTCGAGGCCTATGAAGCCTTCGTCGCGCTGTACGCACAGCCGCCGTTCGCGCCGCAGGTGCGCGGCCTGCTCGACCGCCGCCGGCACATGATCGCCTGGCAGACCGCGATCTACATCAACACCAGCGCCGGCTTCGAAGCCTACCTGAAGCTCTATCCCGACGGCGATCTCGCGGCGACCGCACGCAAGCTGATGGAACGGCTGCGCAACCGCCCGCTGCCGGCGAACGCGCTCGCCAATGTGGCGCTCGGGCCGACCTGCCCGTGCGGCCAGCCCAGCCCGCCGACCAAACAGAAGGCCGATGACGATCGCCCGGCCAAGCGCAGCGTGAAGCGCGCCAAGCGCGACGACGACGACACACCGCCGCGCCGCCGTCGCCGGCCGCCGCCCGACGAGGAGGTCGTCTATGAGGCGCCGCCCCGGCCCGTCTATGTGCCTCCGATCGTCGGCGGCATCGGGATCGGCATCGGCCGCTTCGGCGGTGGCGGCGGCGTCATGCGTGGCGGCGGCGGCACCTATGGCGGTCGCGGCCAGCGCTACTAGCGTGTTTTCGAGCGAAGCATGCCCCGGTGTGCGATCTTAAGGGATCCGCCGCCGTGGTGTAGACTGGCCGTGCGATGGCTCGGGACCCGCGCCGCATGATCGTCCGCCTCCGCCTCCGGATCGGCCTGGTGCTGCTGCTCCTGCAGCCGGTGCTGCCGTCGCACGCCGCGGTCGATCGGATCGATGTCCCGTCGTCGCCGCCAGCATCCCCGGCACAGCCTCCACCCGCCACCGAGCAGCCTGCGCTGCCTGCCGAAGGACCGCCACCGACCTTCGATGACAAGGCCGTCGCCGCTGACCCGGCGATCCGGCAGTTGAGCGGCCGCATCGCGGCCAATCCCGCCGATCGCGCGGTGTGGTACCGGCGCGGCCAGCGCTATGCCGTGCTGGGCGCCTATCATCTGGCGATCAAGGATTTCAGCGAAGCCATCCGCCTCAACCCCCGCGACGTCGAGGCCTACAACAACCGCTGCTGGACCCGCACGGTGATGGGCGATCTCGGCGCCGCGTCGAAGGACTGCGAGGAGGCGCTGCGGCTGCAGCCCGGCTTTGCCGATGCGCTCGACAGCCGCGGGCTGCTCAATCTCAAGAGCGGGCGGGTACACAGCGCCATCACCGACTTCAGCGCCGCGCTTGCGGTCAATCCGCGCCTCGCCTCGTCGCTGTACGGGCGAGGCCTTGCGAAGCTGCGCGACGGCGCGGTTGCCGATGGCGAGCAGGACATCCGCAGCGCGAAGACCATCAACCCGAACATCGCCAACGAATTCGCCAGCTACGGGCTGCGGTGAACATCGGCGCCGCCGGGCCTTGAACCGGGCGCTCGCTGGCCGACACCAAGAAGACGACAGCCGAAGGCCGGCGGTTCCGCAGCCGTCCTCCGGGACAGGTCGAACGACGGCATCAGGAGGATGCGATGTTGACATCGTTCCGCGCAGCCACATCAGCCCCGCGCCGTGTCGCCATGGCCGGCGGTCTCGTCCTGGCGCTGAGCGGGGGTTATGCCCTGGCCGGCGACGGCGTAAGCTCCGATCAGATCCTCAACGCCCTGACGGCGAAACCGCGGGTGACGCGCAGCATGGCCGCGCCCCACCCCGATCAGGCCGCAGCGGCTGCGGAAAGCAAATTCATCGCCAGCCTGCGCAACCGGCCGACGCGTTCGCTGTCGCTGACCGAGCGCGACGAGATCGCGACCATCGCGCGCGACAAGCCGAACATCGAACTTGAAATCACCTTCGACTACAACTCCGCCGACATCAGCGCGAAGGCGCTGCCCCAGGTCGAGGCGCTCGGCAAGGCACTGTCGGATCCGGCCTTGAGGGGGGCGACCTTCGTGGTCGCCGGCTACACCGACGCCAGTGGCGGCGAAGCCTACAACCAGGATCTCTCCGAGCGCCGCGCAGATTCGATCAAGCATGCGCTGGTCGAAAAATACGGCGTCACCGCCGCGGACCTCGTGACCGTGGGATACGGCAAGACCAAGCTGAAGAACCCGGACAATCCCACCGACCCGGCCAACCGCCGCGTGCAGGTGGTCACCATGACGGACAAGGCGCCCACGCAATAGCCCGGGACCACCACGCGCGCGTGCATCGCAACACGTGTCGGATGCAACCAGCAGCGATCTAGTGCCCCGGATGGCTCTTCTTCATCGCCGCGAGCTGCGCCGGGGTCGCGGCCGCCTGGTATTTATCCTTCCAGGCGTCATAGGGCATGCCATAGACCGCCTCGCGGCTCGCGTCCTTGGTCAGTGCGACACCACGCTCGTCGGCCGCATCCTTCAGCCAGTTCGACAGGCAGTTGCGGCAGAACCCGGCCAGATTCATCAGGTCGATGTTCTGAACGTCGGTGCGCTCCCGCAAGTGCGCCACCAGCCGGCGGAAAGCCGCCGCCTCCAGCTCTGTTCTGGTTTTGTCGTCGAGCGGGGCGTTGGTATCGGACATGGCGTGATCCCGAATTGTGACCTGCGTGCCCCCACAGATAAGGAATTGTCACAGATTTTGCCATATCGCAGGCCAAATCGGTGCGCTGCCTCGCCCAGGGGCGACAATGGCCGGGCCGCGCGACCGAGGAATTGATCGCGATCGCCGTTGACAGGGTCGGTCGGTTACGCGAAATCAACAATCGATTGATAAATCTGACGAAATGACCGCACCCGATCGTTCGCACCTTGCCCTCGTCCGCCCGCGCGCCGCACAGCATGTGCTGGCGATGCTGACGGCTGTGGTGGCGCTTGTCGCGCTGTGCGGCTTCAGCACGCCGGCGGCTGCGGACTTCCGTCTTTGCAACAACACCTCGAGCCGCGTCGGCATCGCGCTCGGCTACAAGGATGCCGAGGGCTGGACCACGGAAGGCTGGTGGAACATCTCCGCGCGCAGCTGCGAGACTCTGCTGCGTGGCACGCTTGTCGCACGATACTATTACATCTACGCCGTCGACTACGATCGCGGCGGCGAATGGTCCGGGCAGGCGTTTATGTGTTCGCGTGACAAGGAATTCACCATCAAGGGCACCGAGGATTGCCTCGCCCGCGGCTACGACCGCACCGGCTTCTTCGAGGTCGACACCGGTGACCAGCGCGCCTGGACCGTGCAGCTGACCGAATCCGCCGAACAGCAGAAGCCCGCGCCGGGCTTGCCGGGCCTGCCCAATTCTCCCCCCTCAGGCGGAGCGCCACAGCTCGGTGTGCCGCCCGCGACGCCGGGAATTCCCCCCGCAGCACCAGGACAGAAACCGCAATGAGACGCCTGCGGCGCATCAAGATTCTCGCCACCCTCGGCCCGGCCTCCTCCGACAGCGCGACGCTGCGCAAGCTGTTCGAGGCGGGCGCCGACGTGTTCCGCATCAACATGAGCCACACCTCGCATGACAAGATGCGGGAGCTGGTCACCACCATCCGCAATGTCGAGACCAGCTATGGCCGGCCGATCGGCATCCTGGTCGACCTGCAGGGCCCGAAGCTGCGGCTCGGCCAGTTCGCCGAGGGCGCGGCCCAGCTCAACAACGGCGAGACCTTCACCCTCGATTCCAACCCGGCGCTCGGCGACAAGACCCGCGTGATGCTGCCGCATCCGGAGATCCTCGCGGCACTGCGCCCCGGCCATGCGCTGCTGCTCGACGACGGCAAGGTGCGGCTGATCGCCGAGGACACCACGCCCGAGCGCGCCATCACCCGCGTGGTGATCGGCGGCAAGATGTCGGACCGCAAGGGCGTCAGCCTGCCGGACACCGACCTGCCGGTGTCGGCGATGACCTCCAAGGACCGCGCCGACCTCGAAGCCGCCGCGGAAGCCGGCGTCGACTGGATCGCGCTGTCGTTCGTGCAACGTCCCGACGACGTGGTCGAGGCCAAGAAGCTGACGCGCGGCCGCGCCGCGGTGATGTCCAAGATCGAGAAGCCGCAGGCGATCGACCGCCTGCCCGAGATCGTCGAGGTGTCCGACGCGCTGATGGTGGCGCGCGGCGATCTCGGCGTCGAATTGCCGGCCGAGCGCGTGCCCGGCCTGCAGAAGCAGATCACGCGGCTGGCGCGTCGCGCCGGCAAGCCGGTGGTGATCGCCACCCAGATGCTGGAATCGATGATCCAGTCGCCGGTGCCGACGCGCGCCGAAGTCTCCGACGTCGCCACCGCGGTGTTCGAGGGCGCCGACGCCATCATGCTGTCGGCTGAATCGGCCGCGGGCAAGTATCCGGTCGAGGCGGTCGCCACCATGAACCGCATCGGCGAGGAAGTGGAGCGCGATCCGACCTACCGCTCGGTGATCAGCGCGCAGCGTCCCGATCCGGAAGCGACCGTGGGCGACGCCATCGCCGACGCCGCGCGGCAGATCGCCGAGACGCTCGACCTCTCGGCACTGATCTGCTGGACCAGCTCCGGCTCGACCGCGCTGCGCGTCGCGCGCGAGCGGCCGAAGCCGCCGGTGGTGGCGATCACCCCGAACCTGACCACGGGGCGCAAGCTGTCGCTGGTGTGGGGCGTGCATTGCGTGATCGCGGAAGACGCCCACGACCAGGACGACATGGTGGAGCGCGCCGGCCGCATCGCCTTCCGCGACGGCTTCGCCAAGGCCAGCCAGCGCGTCATCATCGTCGCCGGCGTTCCGCTCGGCCGCCCCGGCACCACCAACATGGTGCGCATCGCCTCCGTCGGCCCGAACGGCGACGCCAAAGCATAAAGCAGGCTTTGCCTGTCATCGAACCACGGCGCTCCACGCGCCGTGGTTCATGCTTCTGATCGTGCTCAGCCGACCAATGCGGCGTCGAGCGAGATCTCGGCCTTGAGCAGCTTCGACACCGGGCAGCCGGCCTTGGCCTTGGCGGCGAGCTCCTGGAAGGTCTTGTCATCGGCGCCCGGAATCTTCGCGCGCAGCGTCAGGTGCACGGCGGTGATGGCGAAGCCGTCGGCGACCTTGTCGAGCGTCACTTCCGCCGTGGTCTCCATGTGCTCCGCGGTGAGCTTGGCCTCGCCGAGGATCAGCGACAGCGCCATGGTAAAGCAGCCGGCATGCGCGGCGCCGATCAGCTCTTCCGGGTTGGTGCCCGGCTTGCCCTCGAAGCGACTGGCGAAGCCATAGGGATAGGCGTTGAGTGCGCCGCTCTTGGTGGAGATGGCACCCTTGCCGTCCTTGATGCCGCCGCTCCAGACGGCCGAACCGTGTGTCTTCATGTCCAACTCCTTGTGCTGTGGCGGCCCGTCGAGAACCGGCGGCCCGCCTGTCGCATGATCGTCGATGGATATGTCAGCTTGATGCGCGCGCATCTTGCACGCGCGGAGCGTCCGGCTCAAGGCTCGGCGAACTGGCGAACCGGGGCGAGTTCCGCGACCATGGCCTCGACCGCCTCGATCACCAGGTCCGGCGCGGCGTTCTGGACCATGTGGCCGACGCCTGCGAGTTCGACCAGTTGCGCGTGCGGCACGGCCGCGACGAAGGCGCGGGCATGCACGTTGATCGGCACGATGGTATCTGCATCGCCGGCGATCACCGTGGTCGGCACCGCGATCTCACTGTAACGGCCGACCTGCGCGATCACACTGGCCTTGAGCGTGACACGGTCGTGCGCATTGGCGAGGAATTCGGACGGACGCAGCAGCAGCGCCAGCGCGGCCTCGCCGACATATCGCGCGGGCATCGCCTGCGGCTCGAAAGCGGAGCGTGCGCCCGGCTCGAGAACCGGCAATCCCGCCGGCAGCGCCATGGTGCGCGCGAACAGCGGTCCGACGACCGGCACTGTCGCCAGCGTATCGTGCCAGGCGACGCCGCTGCCACGCCAGGGATGGGTGACAGGCGCCAGCATCACCAGCCCTGCGACGCGGTCGGGATGGTTGAGCGCCATTGCCGGCCCCAGCGTGCCGGCCAGCGAATGCACCACAAAGATCGCGCGCGTGATGCCGAGCTTGCCAAGCGCCTCGTCGATCATCGCGGCGTGGATCACCGGGGTCGCATCGTCGAGACGCTCCCGAACGCTGAAGCCGTGCCCCGGCCGGTCGATCAGGATCACGCGGTGGCGCCGGGCCAGCCGGTCGCCGAGCGGCAACCGCATCGACTGCAGGTTCGAACTCGCGCCATGCACCAGCACCAGCGGCAGGCCGGCGTCGTGCGGCCCGATGTCGACGACATGCAAGCGCCCGCCAGCCACCTCGATCAGGCGCCCCGCCGGGCGATAGATCCGTTCGATGACGGCCACGCCAATCCACGTGATCAGCGCCAGCACGACCAGCGCGACCGCAACCCACACCCCAATCATCGAGATCATCCGGCGCTTCACACCTCGAGATACGGCCCAATCAACCGATGGTTTCCGCCCCACGCCCCATCGGCGCGCGAAACACCGTCGACAGCGATCTGTCTGCTGGAATGGCGGATCTGACATTCGCTTCAGTCACAAAGGGGCCTGCCGCAACGTGATGCGAATGTGAGAACAGGGACACTAGATATCCCGCCCCTCGACCTTCTCGGCCAGCCCCTTGACGAGATCGGGGACTTTCTCCAGCCGGGGGTTGAGGGCCAGCGCCTGGCGGAACGCGGCAAGCGCGTGCTTGTCGTCGCCATACTCCTGCATGATCATGCCAAGCCCCGCCAGCGCGCCGAAATGGCGCGGCTCGCGGGCGAGCACCTGGCGGATGTCCAGCAGCGCATGGACGTAGTCGTTCTTCAGGTAATAGACCGTCGCCCGCCGGTTCCAGCCCTCGATATACTCAGGCCGCAGCTTGACCACCGCATCGAGCAGCTTCAGCGCGACGTCGAGCTGTTTCGTCTCGATGGCGGCGCTGGCCCGTGCCATCAGCAGCGCGGCGGTATCGCTGGGGGTAGACGACCAGATCGCCCAGATCCGCGCCTCGACATGCCTGGCGCTGGCCTCGTCGGGCGCAACCTTGAGGGCGCCGAACAGGAAATCGAGATTTCTGGTCTTGTCGCCGCCGACACGCGGCAGCTCCTTGGGAGGCTCAGGCAGCTTGGCCGTGGGCGGACCGAGCTGCGGCCGCTGGGCGACGGCGGGCGCGGCTCCAATCATCGCGACGACGGCCGTCGCGGCGAGTACACGCATTGCCATGGACAGGTTAGCCATGGGGGAAGTCTAGACGTGCTTTTTCGCACTGCAAAGCGCGACAGCGTCAAACAGGCGTGATGTGGACAACCCAGGACTCCGGCAGATCACCGGAGCACGGCGTCGACGCTCAATCAGCCCTGGCGGGCCTTGAAACGGCGCTGGACCTTGTTGATCACGTAAACCCGGCCCTTGCGACGGACCAGACGGTTGGCGCGGTGGCGGCCACGCAGCGACTTCAGCGAATTACGGACCTTCATGGGACAAACCTGCTCGTTGAAAGGCCGCCCTAGGAGGCCGAAAAACAAGGATAAATTCGGGAACGTCCCGCCGGCAGTCGAGCTGCGCGAGACCGGCGGTTTCTAAGCCATGCGACAGTGGAATGTCAATGCGACCGCACGTGTTTTGTCGCTCTTTCCCCTAGCTGCCGCGGCGCCCGGAACTCGCCTTCCGAAACCTTAGTATATGATTTTGCTGACATAAACGAGATTCTCGCGCGATATTGCGCCGGCTGGCACCGGGAATGCCTCGCGCCAGCGCTGGAAACATCTCTTCCGCGGCTCCAAAATTCGTTATAGAATATAATCAATTTCAGGCTGGCCTTATCCTCCTGCTGCCGGGTGCTTGCATGCTCAATCTCGACGACGTCATCGCCATCGACATCCACACCCATGCGGAGGAGCCCTGCGGCACCCACGGCGACGACGGCTATGACGATTTCCAGGCCGCCATGGCCGACTACTTCAAGTCGCCCCACAAGCACCCGCCGACGGTGCCGGAGACCGCCGCCTACTACCGCGCCAAGAAAATCGCCGCGGTGATCTTCCCGGTCGACGCCGAACGCGAGACCGGCTTCCGCCGCTACAACAACTACGAGATGGCGGAGCTGGCGGCGCAGAATTCCGACGTCCTGATCCCGTTCGCCAGCATCGACCCGGCCAAGGGCAAGCTCGGCGCCCGCGAGGCGCGCAAGCTGATCGCCGACTACGGCATCAAGGGCTTCAAGTTCCACCCGACCATGCAGGGCTTCTATCCCAACGACCGCATGGCCTATCCGCTCTATGAGGCGATTGCCGAGGCCGGCTCCATCGCCCTGTTCCATACCGGGCAGACCGGCGTCGGCTCGGGCATGCCCGGCGGCAACGGCATGCGGCTGAAATACTCCAACCCGATGTACATCGACGATGTCGCGGTCGACTTCCCCGACATGAAGATCATCCTCGCCCACCCCTCCTTCCCCTGGCAGGAGGAGGCACTGTCGGTCGCGACCCACAAGCCCAACGTCTACATCGACCTCTCCGGCTGGTCGCCGAAATACTTCCCGCCGATCCTGGTGCGCTACGTCAACACCATCCTGCAGGACAAGATGCTGTTCGGCTCCGACTGGCCGGTGATCACACCGGACCGCTGGATGGCGGATTTCGCCAAGCTCGACATCCGCGATGAGGTGCGGCCGAAGGTGCTCAAGGGCAACGCGCGCAAGCTGCTGAACCTCTGACCGCTCGCCTCGGCCGGTCGACGCCGGACGCCGGACGCCTCCTGCGCCGGGCGGCCCTGACCTGCGCCGGCATTGCTTGTCGGCACGGACGGCTTTGGGCATGGTGCGCCCCCGTCGGTGTGGCCAGCGCCGCATCCGCATACCGTTCCAGGATGAGTTCATGAGTCTCGAATCGGTCCGCGCGTTCTTCGCCGCGCACGCCCCCGACATCACCGTGCTGGAAGCGCAGCAGAGCTCCGCCACCGTCGCGCTCGCCGCCGAGGCGTTCGGCGTGACGCCCGAGCGCATCGCCAAGACGCTGTCGCTGCGTGTCGGCGACCAGGTGCTGCTGGTGGTGACCTGCGGCACCGCGCGGCTCGACAACAAGAAGGCGCGCGCGGTGTTCGGCGGCAAGGTGAGAATGCTGGGCGCCGAGGAGGTGGTGGCCGCCACCGGCCATCCGGTTGGCGGGGTCTGCCCGTTCGGCCTGCCGACACCGCTGCCGGTGTATTGCGACGTGTCGCTGCGGGCGTTCGACGAGGTCGTCCCGGCGGCGGGATCGACCAACAGCGCGGTGCGCATCACACCGGAACGGATGGCGCGCCTGACGGCGGCCGAATGGGTCGACGTCTGCGAGCCCGCTCCAGTGCCGGCCCAGGCTTGATGCCCATTGAGGCCGTGTATTCAAGCATTGCGCTCTCGGAAAAAGGTCTGATCGCACAGGCCTGCGACTTTGCTGTACAAGGGGCCGCCGGCCGAACCAGGGTCGGCAGCCCCAAACCACCAAGAAGCCGGGAGGCACTTATGAAACTGAAATTCTTGTCCGCCGTCGCCGCTTGCAGCCTGTTGCTGGGCGGTGCCGCGTCGGCACAGGGCGTCAAGATCGGCATCCTCAACGATCAATCGGGCGTCTATGCCGACTACGGCGGCAAATGGTCGGTGGAAGCGGCGAAGATGGCGATCGAGGACTTCGGCGGCGAGGTGCTCGGCCAGAAGATCGATCTGGTCACCGCCGACCACCAGAACAAGCCCGACCTCGCGGTCAGCATCGCCCGCAAGTGGTTCGATGTCGACAAGGTCGACATGATCACCGAACTGACGACATCGTCGGTGGCGCTGGCGATCCAGGACCTCGCCAAGCAGGAGAAGAAGATCGACATCGTGGTCGGCGCCGCCACCTCGCGCATCACCGGCGACGCCTGCACGCCCTACGGCTTCCACTGGTCGTTCGACACCCACGCGCTCGGCGTCGGCACCGGCGGCGCGCTGACCGAGCAGGGCGGCGACACCTGGTTCTTCCTGACCGCGGACTACGCCTTCGGCTACTCGCTGGAGCAGGACACCGGCGACATCGTCAAGTCCAAGGGCGGCAAGGTGCTCGGCGCGGTGCGCCATCCGCTGAACTCGTCGGACTTCTCCTCGTTCCTGCTGCAGGCACAGAGCTCGAAGGCCAAGGTCATCGGGCTCGCCAATGCCGGCCTCGACACCTCCAACTCGATCAAGCAGGCGGCCGAGTTCGGCATTGTCGCCGGCGGCCAGAAGCTCGCCGGCCTCTTGATGACGCTCGCTGAAGTGCACGGCCTCGGCCTGCAGGCGGCGCAGGGCCTCGTGCTGACCGAAGCGTTCTACTGGGACCGCGACGACAAGTCGCGCGCCTTCAGCGAGCGCTTCTTCAAGCGCACCGGCCGCATGCCGAGCATGATCCAGGCCGGCACCTACTCGGCGACGCTGCAGTACCTCAAGGCGGTCAAGGCCGCCGGCACCAAGGACAGCGATACGGTGGCCAAGAAGCTGAAGGAATTGCCTGTTGACGACGCCTTCGCCCAGGGCAAGGTGCAGGACAACGGCCGCATGGTGCACGACCTCTACCTGTTCGAGGTCAAGAAGCCGTCGGAATCCAAGAAGCCGTGGGATTACTACAAGCAGCTCGCCACCATCCCCGGCGACAAGGCGTTCCCCTCGGCCAAGGAGAGCGGCTGCCCGCTGACGAAGTAAGCCGCTCGTTCAGCGATCGTGACATCAAAGCGGAGGCGAAAGCCTCCGCTTTTTTTATGCTGAATCGCGGTGTCGAAGGCGCATACACGCCGGCCAGGCTCATCCTCATGGTGAGGAGGCGCGCTTGCGCGCCGTCTCGAACCATGAGGCCCAGGTGCAGCGGCCACGTCCCTTCGAGACGCGGCCTGACGGCCGCTCCTCAGGACGAGGGGAAGCGCATCTCATGCCGCGACGTCGCGTGCCCGCCCTACCCCGCCAGCACGCTGTCGATCAGCGCCGCCTCGGCATCGTCAGCCGCCAGCGGATCGCGCGGCAGCAGGCGGTGGGTGAGGACGAGGCGCGCCAGCGCGAGGCGATGGGGCGCCTTGAGCGTCGCCGCTTCATGGGCAAGACCGATCGCCGTGGTGATGTGGTAGAGCGCGGATGCCGCCTGACGCGCCTGCGGCTCGGCCTTGCGCGCGGCGACGTCAGCTGCGAAGGCGCAGACCCGATCGAGCTGGCCGGCGAACAGTGCCTGTGTCGGCGCATCGAGCACCGCTGCTTTCAGCAGTGCATCAAGATGCGCCTGTAGCGCCGGCAGCGCATCATCGCGGGCGATGGCGCGCGGCACGTCGAGCGCGACGATGTTGGAGGTGCCTTCCCAGATCGAGCCGAGATGGGAGTCGCGCAGCAGCCGCGCGTCCGGCCACTCCTCGATGTAGCCGCAGCCGCCGCGCACCTCCATGGCATCGCCGGTGACCTTGCGGGCGTCGCGGCAGGCGCGGAACTTGATCAGCGGCGTCATGATGCGCGCGAGCTTGGCGCCCTCCGCCTCGCCGCGGTTGGCGCGATCGAGCGCGTCCGCGGTCAGGAACATCATGGTGCGCGCCTGCTCGCTCCACACCAGCATCTTGGCGAGCTGGCGGCGCATCAGCGGCAGCTCGATCAGCCGCCTGCCGAATGCCTGGCGGCGGCGGGCGATGAACAGCGCCTCCGTGGTCGCGCGCCGCATCAGGCCGGCGGCGCGCACGCCATTGGACAGCCGCGAGTTGTTGACCATGTCGGCCATCTGGTGGAAGCCGCGGCCGCGCTCGCCGACGAGGTAGGCTTCCGCGCCCTCGAGGCGGATCTCGCCGCTCGCCATCGAGCGGGTGCCGAGCTTGTCCTTGAGGCGCAGGATCCGATAAGCGTTCGGCGTGCCGTCGCCCCTGATCTTGGGCAGCAGGAACAGCGAGATGCCTTTCAGGCCCGGCGCATCCTCGCTGCGCGCCAGCACCATCGCCAGATCGGCATCGGCATTGGAGCAGAACCATTTATCGCCGGTGAGCTGCCAGGTGCCGTCGGCCTGCAGCACGGCGCGCGTCGCGGTGGCGGCGACGTCGGAGCCCGCCCCCTGCTCTGTCATGAACATCGCGCCCTGGGTCAGCTCGTCGAAGTCGAGCGTGGTCAGCCGCTCGATGAAGCGACCGACGAGGTTGGGATCGCCGTAGCGCTTCAGCGTCCGCGTCAGCGAGTCGGTCATGCTGACGGGACACATCAGGCCGAACTCGGCCTGCACGAACAGATAGGTCAGCGCGTACTTGGCGGCCGGCGGCATCGGCTCCGACCAGCCCAGCGCGCCACGATGCGACACCGCGGCAAGCCCGAGCTCGGAGAACGCCAGCTTCTCCATCTCCACATACGCCGGATGCTTTTCCACCACGTTGCAGTCCTCACCGGTGCGGCGGCGGACGCTGAGTGTCGGCGGATTGCGGTCGGCGACGCCGGCGAGCTCATCGAGCCGGCCGCCGGCAAGGCCGCCGAGGTGGTCGAAGGTTGGTGCCAGATGCTTGAACAGCGTGGCCGGCAGATAATGGGCGAACAGCGCCGCGGCATCACGGTCGGCGCGGTAGAGGTTGAGACCGCGCGAGTCAGGGATCGGGCCAGCGAGATCGAGATCGGCCTTCATGGCGAAGCCTCCGGGCATGGACATAGGCGCCATGGTCGCGCCTTCGATTGATAGCGTCCAATATTAATTTCCGTGTTATCAATACAGCTGGAATATCAATCGCCGGGAGCCGGACCATGGACCTCCGCCAGCTGCGCTACTTCGCCGTGCTCGCCGAGGAAAAGCATTTCGGCCGCGCGGCGCAGCGCCTGTCGCTGTCCCAGCCGCCGCTCAGCACCGCCATCCGCCAGCTCGAGGCCGAGATCGGCGCAAAACTGTTCGAGCGCACCAGCCGCCATGTCAGCCTGACCGCGGCGGGCCTCGCGCTGCAGCGCGAGGCCCAGGTGCTGCTGCGCCGCGCCGAAGAGGCCCGCGCGCTGGTGAAGGCGGTGGCCGAAGGTCACGGCGGGCGGCTGCGGGTCGGCTTTGCCGGCTCGATGCTGTACCGCGGCCTGCCCGCCCTGCTCGACGACATGCGCCGCGCCGCACCGGACATCGAGCTGACGCTGCAGGAGCTGAACTCCACCGAACAGGTCGACGCGCTGCGGCACGACGAGATCGACCTCGGCTTCATCCACGGCCGCGGCACGCCGGACGGCCTCGCTGGCTTCCGCTATCATGCCGAGCCGTTCGTCGCCTGCGTGCCGAGCAGCCATGCCTGTGCGCGATCGCGCATGCTGCGCCTGACGCGGCTGCAGCACGAGGACTTCGTGTTGTTCTCGCAGCGCGTGTCGCCGGATTATTTCCAGTCAGTCATCGCCACCTGTCTCGCCGCCGGCTTCATGCCCCGCGTGCGCTACGAGGTACGGCACTGGCTGAGCGTGGTGTCGTTCGTCGCCAACGGGCTCGGTGTCGCGCTGGTGCCGCGGACACTCGCGACATCGCATCTCGCGGGCGCCGCGTTCGTGCCGATCGAACGCTCCAACATCATGTCGGAGACCTGGTGCGTGTGGAAAGCCGGCGAGCAGCGCCCGGCGCTCGACAAGCTCATCCATGTCGCACAGACGCAGTCGCGCGCAATCGACCGGGCGAGGCGGCGGCAGCGATCGGCAACGGTGGCTGCCAGCCGACGAAACGATGACAATTCCGTGATTGACTCGTTTTGATGCAGTCCATGCCGCCCGCCCGGGCGTTTGATGTCATGGAACCGAAGGGCAACGACCGGTCTTGCCGGGTCGACCGGCGGTGGCATCCCGCGCAGCGCCATTGGCACGATTGATGCTTCGCTCTTCGACCAAGGAGGTGATGTGATGCGCACAGTCATTTTCTTGGCCCTGACCCTCGGGCTTTTGACGCCAGGGAGCGCGACCGCCCATGACGCGGACGGCCGGCCGAACTGGATTGCGGAGGGGGCCTACAAGGGAAAGGACGGTGTCCACTGCTGCGGTCCGACCGACTGCGAGCTGCTGGATTCCCGTGACGTACAGGTGCGGCCCGACGGCATCTGGCTCGCCCGCTTCAAGGAGCTGGTGCCGTTCGACCAGGCAACGCCGAGCGAAGACGGCAAGATCTGGCGCTGTCATTCGCTCAGCGGCGAGCGGCGCTGCTTCTTCATGGGTTACGGTACCATGTAGCGCAGCTGCGCAGGCCGCATGACGGCTCAGTAGCCGAGCGCCATGCCATCCTTGCGATGGTCGCTGGCGCCGAGCAGCACGCCGCGCGCGTGATCGATGTAGATCGCCTGGCAGCCGCCGAGCGGAGCATCGACCCATTGCAGCCTGTGGCCACGCTCCGCGAGATCGTCCCCCACGGCACGGGCGATGGTCGGCTCGAGCTGCAGCACACCGTCGATGGCGAACGAGCGCGGCGCGTCGGACGCCGACTGGATGTCCATCCCCAGATCGAACACATTGGACAGGAACTGGGCGTGGCCGGTGGCCTGATAGTGGCCGCCCATCACACCGAACGGCATCACCGCGCGGCCGTCCCTGACCACCATGCCGGGAATGATGGTGTGCATCGGCCG
The DNA here is from genome assembly GCF_052115025.1 of Bradyrhizobium sp. 2TAF24. Classification (NCBI taxonomy): domain Bacteria; kingdom Pseudomonadati; phylum Pseudomonadota; class Alphaproteobacteria; order Hyphomicrobiales; family Nitrobacteraceae; genus Bradyrhizobium; species Bradyrhizobium sp. 2TAF24. The sequence continues at coordinate 173,579 of NZ_JBFRFW010000003.1, forward strand.
CTTGCGCGGCGCCAGCGCATTGGGATGCGCCGCGTCGAGACGAAAGCCCCAGCCGCGGTTGTGCAGCAGCACGCCGGACTGCGGCGCATAGATGGCGCTGCCGAAGGCGGCGAACAGCGAATTGATGAACGACACCGCGTTGAGGTCGCGGTCGACCACGCTGATGTAGACGGTGTCGCGATGGACGACCTCGTCCCAGTCGACCGCGGCGGAAGCGCGGGCCGGCGAGATGGCGCGGCGCAGGCGGCCGATCGTGGCATCGCCAGTGAAATGCGCCGCGTCCAGCGGCCCGAATGCCGGATCGCAGAAATAGGCATCGCGGGCGCGGTAGGCCGCCTTGGTCGCCTCCGCCAGCAGATGCACCCGGTCGGCCTCACCGAGGGATGCCAGTTCGTCGCCATCGAGCATGCGCAGGATCATCAGCGCCGCCAGCCCCTGTCCGTTCGGCGGGCACTCGTAGACGTCATGGCCGCGATAGCGTGCGGTGATCGGCGCCACCGCCTCGCCGCGATGGGCGGCGAAGTCCGCGGCCGTGTGGCAGCCGCCGAGCTGCTGCAGCACAGCGGTGAGTTCACCCGCGACCTCGCCTTCGTAGAACGCCGCCCGGCCTTCGCGCGCGATGCGCCGCAACGTCCGGCCGAGCGCCGGCTGGCTGCGCCGCTCGCCAACCTCCGGTGTCCGTCCCGCGGGCAGGAATTGAGCTGCCGCGGCGGCATTGCCCTGAAGCTTGGCGCGGAAGCGCTGCCAGTCGAAGGCGACGCGCGGCGTGATGCGAAAGCCATTCTCGGCCGCGTCGATCGCCGGCTGCAGGATGCGCTCGAGCGGCAGCGCGCCATGGGCGGCATGGAGATGACACCAGGCATCGACCGCGCCGGGCACCGTGACCGCGTCGGCCGACGTCGGCGCGATCTGGGTCAGCCCGGCGTGCTGGAGCCGCGCGAGATCGGTGGCGGCGGGTGTCCGCCCCGACCCGTTATAGGCCACCGGCACGCCGCCGCTGCGGGCATAGAGCACGAAGCAGTCGCCGCCGATGCCGGTCATCGCCGGCTCGACCACGCATTGCACGGCGACCGCGGCGATCGCGGCATCCATGGCATTGCCGCCGGCCTGCAGGACGGCGAGCGCCGCCTGGGTCGCCTGCGGATGCGAGGTCGCGGCCATGCCGCGGTCGCCGACCGCCAGCGACCGGCCCGGAGTCATGAAATCACGCATGGCGTCTCCCGTCTGCTGGCCGCGCTCAGAGCATCGGCAAATGGCGTGGCGCCGGACCACGAGGAAAGGCAGCATCGAGGGCGGCGATGTCATCGGCGCTGAGCACAAGCCGCAGCGCGCCGGCATTGTCGGCGGCATGGGCGGCGGAGGCGGCTTTCGGGATCGGAAACACCGCGGGCCGCCGCGCCAGGAACGCCAGCGCCACCTGGCGCGCCGTCGCCTGATGGCGCACGGCCACCGCCGCCAGCGCCTTGCCGCCGGCGGAGCGGGCGTGCGGGAAGTCGTTGTGGCCGAACGGCGAATACGCCACCACGGCGACACCATGGCGCTCGCACCACGGCATCACGCCATGCTCGATCGCCCGCTCGTTGAGATGATAGAGCACCTGGTTGCAGGCGATGCGGCCGGGACCTGCGACCGCCAGCAGTTCATCGAGATCCTCGACATCGAAATTGCTGACGCCCCAGGAGCGGATCTTGCCGGCGGCGACCAGGTGCTCCAGCGCCGCGACGGTATCTTCCAGCGGATGGTTGCCGCGCCAGTGCAGCAGGTAGCAATCCAGCCGGTCGGTCTTCAGCCGCGCCAGCGAGCGTTCGCAGGCGGTGACGGTGCCGCGCCGCGAGGCATTGCTCGGTAGCACCTTCGACACCAGGAAGCAGTCGTCGCGCCGCCCGGCGATGGCCTCGGCCACCACCAGCTCGGCATCGCCATACATCTCTGCCGTGTCGATGTGGCTGATGCCGAGGTCGAGCCCGCGCTGCAGGCTCTCGATCGCCGCCTTGCGGTCACCGTGATCGATGTACCAGGTGCCTTGCCCGATGATCGAAACGGGATGGCCCGCGGGGCCAAACGGCCGCAGCGTCGAGGAAACCGTCGAGGCAGTCATGGGCATTCACGCGAAGGCATCACCGAGGGGCCGTGGAGGCCACATTCCCTGCGGATCGGGAAGACTGTAGGCGGGACCGCCCCACCTTAAGTCCCGCGCGATGCCTCCGCAATCGTCCGCCGACGCGAGAACGGCTACCCGGCGCCGACGAGCAGGCCGTGGGCCCGCCGGACATTGTCCAGGAATTGGCCGACGCTGTGCCGCCAAGTGAAGCCGAGGGCGTGATTGCGACACTTGTCCCCGGGAATGTCGAGCGCCTGCAGGGCGGCGCGCCGCAGGTCGGGGTCGAGGCAGCCGCAGCCGGACTCGCCGAGCACGTCGAGCGGCCCCATCACCGGGAACGCCGCCACCGGCAGGCCACTGGCGAGCGCCTCGAGCAGGACGATGCCGAAGGTATCCGTGCGGCTCGGGAACACGAACACGTCGGCGGCGGCATAGACCTCCGCCAGTGCCTCGCCGGTGCGCTGACCGAGGAAATGCACGTCCGGAAACTGCGCCGGCAGGCGGTCGCGCAGCGGCCCATCGCCCACCACCACCTTCGAGCCCGGCAGGTCGAGGCCGAGAAACGCCTCGACGTTCTTCTCCACAGCCAGCCGCCCGACAAACAGGAACACCGGACGCGGAAAGCGCCGGGAGGGCCGCGGCCGGGGCCGGAACAGCTCGGCATCGACACCGCGCGACCACGGCATCAGCTTGGCAAAGCCGTGCGCCGCGAGATCGCGCGCCAGCGACGGCGAACCCACCATGGTGCCATCGCCGCTGTTGTGAAAGCGGCGCAGCGCCGCGTAGCTCAGCGCCAGCGGCACCGGCAGCCTTGCCGCGAGATATTCGGGAAAGCGGGTGTGATAGCTGGTGGTGAAGGCGTGGCCGTCCTTGCGGCAGACATGCCGCGCCACCCAGCCGATCGGGCCTTCGGTGGCGATGTGCACGGCGTCGGCGCGCGAAGCGGCGATGGCACGGCGCACCGCGTCCGGCCGCGGCCACGCCAGACGGATCTCGCGATAGCCAGGCAACGGCAGCGTCGGAAAATCGTCGGGCGTGAGGAAATGCACCGCGGCGCCGAATGCCGGCGCTTCGCGGGCGAGGTGCTCGAGCGAGCGCACCACGCCATTGACCTGCGGCCGCCAGGCATCGGTGACGACCAGGATGCGCATCACGCCGCCTTCGCCAGCGGCTCGGCCGCCGCCGCCGCGGCATGCTGATGCTGCGGCCGTGGCCAGTGGACGATCTCGAACCGCCCGTCGGCATGCTCGACGACCGCCGAGCAGGATTCCACCCAGTCGCCGGTGTTGATGTAACGCACGCCGAAGCTGTCGTGCATGACCGGATGGTGGATGTGGCCGCAGATCACACCCTGCACATCATGGCGCCGGGCCGCCGCACACAGTTCCTGCTCGAAATGGCCGATATGGCTGACCGCCTTCTTCACGCTCGCCTTGGCCCAGGCCGAGAACGACCAGTAGGGCAGCCCGCAGCGCGCACGGATCCGGTTGAGGCCGGCGTTCAGCACCAGCGCGGTGCGGTAGGCCCAGTCGCCGACCAGCGCCAGCCAGCGGGCGCGGCGCATCACGACATCGAACTGATCACCATGGATCACCAGATAATCGCGCCCGTCGGCGCCGTGATGGATGGCATGATCGACGAGTGCGATGCTGCCGAACATCGTACCGGCATGGGCGCGCAGGAAATCGTCGTGGTTGCCCGGCAGATACACCAGCCGGACCCCACGGCGCGCCTGGTCCAGCAGTTCCTGCACCACGTCCTGATGGGCCTGCGGCCAGTAGCAGTCAGCATTGAGGCGCCAGCCGTCGAGCATGTCGCCGACCATGAACACGGTCTCGGCATCGTAGCGGCGCAGGCACGCCAGCAGCAGCTCCGCCTGGCTGCCGCGGGTGCCGAGATGGGCGTCAGAGACAAACAGGGTCCGGACACGCACGGTCTCCCGAGGCGGTGGCGACATGTCAGGGGCCGGGGGCGGCGCGGCGGCCTCACGCAGCAATGTCGCCATCACGCTCGCAAGGCCCGCCATCGCCTGGGAGGCGTCGCGGGCGACGGTCTTGCGCACGGTGGCACGCTGCCAGCCGATCCCGGCCGCGAACGCCAGCAGCGCCAGCGCCGCGCCCCAGTAGCGCCCGGCCACCATCGTGCTGGCGAGCTGATGGCCGGAGAGCAGGATCGCCGCCACCACCACGGCACCGGGCACAGCGGAACGCGACAACGACAGCTTCATGTCCACCTCCACATCAGCTTCCAGCTCTGCTTCCACAAGTCCGCTTCAAGTCGGCATGCACCGTCAGCCGCGATCCGCCACCAGCGCGCGGCGCTGCATGACGCGCGACCGGCACACGCGCACCACGACGAGAATCAACGTTTCGGCGGCAATCAGCGCGATGGCCGTCCAGAAGCCGACCACAGTGACATCATGACCACTGCTGCGCAGCATGTAGCCGAGGCTGAGAAACGGCATGTTCCAGATCAGCGCGCCGAGCGCCGTTGCAACGGTGAAAGCCAGCAGATCGAGCCGCAGCACGCCTGCCGGCAGGGCGAGATAGACCCGCGCCACCGGCACGGTCTGGCCGAACAGCGTCACCCAGAAATGGTTGTTGCGATAGGCATCGGTGAGCCGCTGATAGAGCTCGGGCCGCAGAAACACATATTTGCCGAAGCGCGCGACCAGCCGGGCGACGCGCGCGCCGCCCACGGCGCGGCCAAAGCCATACCAGGCGAGCGCGCCGCCGACCGAGCCGGCGACCGTGACGATGACGAGCAGCGCCAGCGCGGTGCCGTCCATCGCCGTCGTGCCGAGCAGCATCAGCAGCACATAGGACGGCACGATCGGCACGAATTTTTCGGCGAAGGCCAGTGCGCCGACTCCGGCGAGGCCGAAACCGAGCCATGTCGAGAACAGTGCCGCGGCGTCCATCACAGCCTCGCTGTCATGTGGCCGCCGGCTGCCGCCGTGCGATGCGATAGACCGACGCCGGCGGCACATTGCGCATGGTCTGCCCGATGCGCACCGCCTCGAGATCGAGCGCGCGCAGGATCGCGTCCGGCACCGGGCAGCGCGGCCCGTAGGTAATCTGGTAGAACGCGCCGCCCGGACGCAGATAGTGAAACGCGCCGCTCATGATCGCCGTGACCTTGCGCGGCGGCATGGTCAGAAGTCCGAGGCCACTGACCACGGCGCCGACCGTTCCCGGTTCGAACAGCTGATACTTCTCGATCCATGACGCATCCATCCAGAGGATGCGCGCCTGCGGAAACCGCTCCAGCAGCAGCCGCACGAAATCCGAGCCGTACTCGATCAGCGTCAGGTCCTGCTCGCGCACGCCGCGTTCGAGCAGCGCATAGGTGAAGGGGCCGGTGCCCGGGCCAAGCTCGAGCACCCGACCGGTCTGTGCATCGATCTCCTGCGTCATCAACGCAGCCACCGCGGGCCCCGATGGCGCAACCGCGGCGACGCGGATGGGATTGCGGACCCAGGCGGACAGGAACGGCAAAACGTCGGCGAATTGCATTGCGATCATTCCATGCTACGTGAACGCTGCGCCGGCCAGCGAGGGGCTGGCCGGCCGGCGCGCGTCTTCCACCGATCCGCATCCGCTGCGCTGAACAGAGCCTTTACGCTGAACAGCGCCTTGGCGGCATCGAGCGCCGGAGTTCGACTCACCCGATCGATCGGCATGCGCCGTATCCCATGGCTGGATTGCGCTAATCTGTCGTGATGCGGCGTGCTTCGGGAATGAAAGGTGCCGCCCGGCGGGACGGCTGCCGCAAGGTTGCCTTAATGCGGTGCCGATAAATGCGGCGCGCACATTCGGGCGCGGGGACCGAAAGACAACATCGATGCGAATTCTCTTGGTGGAGGACCAGCCGGAAATGGCCTCCGCGTTGCGTGTCGCCCTGACGCGCCACGACATGGTGATCGACCACGCACTCAACCTGTCCGAGGCCGAGATCTTCGCCGCCGACGGTAATCATGATGCCGTGGTGCTGGATCGCCGGCTGCCGGACGGCGACGGCCTGTCGCTCGTGCCCAAGCTGCGTGCGAACGGCAACGCCGTACCGGTGCTGGTGCTGACCGCACGCGCCGATCTCGCCGACCGCATCGCCGGCCTTGACAAGGGCGCGGATGACTATCTTGCCAAGCCGTTCGCACTCGAGGAGCTGCTGGCACGGCTGCGGGCGCTGCTGCGCCGCCCCGTCAACATGCGCTCCGATGTCGTCCGTGTCGGCCGCCTCGCGTTCGACCTCACCCATCGCGAGGCCAACGTCGATGGCAACGCCCTCGAGCTGCCGCGGCGCGAGCTGCTGGTGCTGGAGACGTTGGTGCGCAGGATGGGCCGCATGGTGCAGCGCGGCTCGCTGATGGAGGCGGTGTTCGGCCTCGACGACGACGTCCAGCCCAATGCGCTCGACACCCACATCTCGCGCCTGCGTCGCAAGCTGACGGACTCCGGCGCCGGCGTCACCATCAACGGCGTGCGCGGCGTCGGCTATCTGCTGCGTGAGACACCGTGAGCGTGCTGCGGCCGCGCTCGCTGAAATGGCGCCTGGTCGGGCGCCTGGTGGCGATGCAGACCGTGATGCTGACGTTGCTGGTGATGCTGATCCTGCCGGTCACCGCGGTGCTGTGGCGCAGCGGCCTGCTCGACAGCTATGAGGGCAGCACCCTCGATATCCTGAAAGACGCGATCGCCCGCGACGCTTCCGGCCGGCTGGTGGTGCACACCACGCCGGATCTCGCGACCCTCAAGGCCGAGGTCTCGGACCTGTGGTTCGTGGCGCGCGACGCGCAGGGACAGCAGATCTCGGAAGGCACGGTGCCGCCCGACTTCGAGCCGATCGCCCGCGCGCTCGACCATGTCAGCGACGCCCGTCTCGGCTTCGGCGAGGGCTTGCCGCCGGCCGGTGTCGTGAAGTGGGTGGAGACCGAAGCCGGCAAGGTGCAGATCCTCACCGGCACGCGCGGGCGCATGTCGGTGCGCAAGATCTTCTCGGTGACGCAGCTGCTGTTCCTCAACGTCATCCTGCCGCTGGTGGCGCTGATGGCGCTGGCGACGCTGGTGGCGACACCACTGGTGGTGCGCCGCGCCATCACCGGCCTGCGCCAGACCGCCGCGCAGGCCGAGCACATCGATATCGACCGGCGTGGCCTGCAGCTGCCGCTCGACACCGTGCCCGCCGAGATCGTGCCGCTGGTGCGGGCGATCAACGGCGCGCTGACGCGGCTCGACAAGGGTTATGAACGGCACCGGCGCTTCCTCAGCGATGCCGCCCACGAGCTGCGCACGCCGATCGCCATTCTGTCCACCCGCGTGTCGTCGCTGCCGCCCGGCCCCGAAAAGGCGCGGCTGCTCGAGGACGCCACGCGGCTGACGGTGATGACCGGCCAGCTGCTCGACCTGCAGCGCCTCGACCAGAAGGCCGACGCGTTCGGCCCGGTCGACCTTGTCGCGCTGTCGCAACGCGTGGTGCTGGATCTCGCGCCGCTCGCCTTCAACGCCGGCTACGAGATGGCGTTCGAGCCGCAGACTGACGCGGTGATGGTCAAGGGCGACCAGATGTCGATCGAGCGCGCGCTGACCAACCTCGTGCAGAACGCCATTGACCATGGCGGCCGCCGCGGCACCATCGCCATCATTGTGACCACCGCTGGCCGGATCGAGGTGTCCGACGAGGGCGACGGCATCCCCCCCGAGGAGCGCGACCACATCTTCGAACCGTTCTATCGCCTGCAGGAGGGCGGCCAGGGCGCGGGCCTCGGCCTCGACCTGGTGCAGAAGATCATGCACCTGCACGGCGGCCGCATCGAGGCCGACGCCAGCCGCTCCGGCGGCGCCTGCCTGCGGCTGATCTTCCCGGCCGTCGAGGCTGCCGGCCCGGCGCCTGCGGCGCAGGTCGCCACCGCATAACGGCTCCGCATGGGTCGTCTCAGGCGCCTTGTCTGACTGCGCGCTGCCGCTGTTCGCGGCGCTCGCGATCGTCGGCCTGCCGCCACCGCAGATCATGCGCCCCGCCCGCCCCAGCAGCATCAGGAGGAGACGGTGCGGCCGGAGCGGTGAAGACAACGCTGAGGATTGCTGATCGACTTTCGATGATGCTATTGAATGCGAGACGCGTCAGAATTCGCGAGCTGTGCATTTCATGGCCATCAACACATCCCGCTCCCCATAATGGCCACTACCACTCTTCAGCGCTCCAGCGAGGATATTTGAAGCTCGCCCTCCTTCCTTGTGACCGGCGCACACTCAGCCGTCGCGAAGCCCCACTCGAATACCTCTTCTCAGAATCTGCCTAACCGACCTTCCTTCTTCTTTTCGATTGCACCGCTCTGGAGTGAGCTTCATGAAGCGATATTTTGCCCTCGCGACCCTGGCACTTGGTTTTCTTGGCGGCGCGCCGGCTCTGGCGCAGACGCCCGCCAAGATGACGTTGACAGGCGTCCCGCCACGGCAAGACGCGATTTTCCTGTCCGGCAACGCCTGGTCCGTCTTCGCCAGTGGAACGATCGACAAGGATGCAGCCGCGCGGCTGAGCGCCTACATCAAGTCGAACGACATTCCCCAGGGATCTCAGATCTTTCTCAACGCGACCGACGGCGATACGCCTGCAGCCATTGCGCTCGGCAAGGTCATTCGTGATAACGACCTCTCCACTTATGTCGGGACACAAAAGGCTGCCGGCAAGCGAAATTCAGCGCCCGGACAGTGCCTCGATGCCTGCGCTCTTGCTTTCATGGGGGGTAAATTCCGGTACGCACCCGACAAGTCGCGCTACGGTTTCCGCCGCGCCATTGCTCAGGATCCTACCGTCGCCCGGTATCTCCAGGAGATGGAGATCAACAGCGGAGCCCTGAGCATCCCCGGTTCGGCCAGCGACCCGAACTTCATTGAACCGACATTGGCTCAGCTGAATCAATTCGACGTCACAAACAACGGCAAGACCCGCACCACCTGGACCGTGCACACGCTCAAGGCCGACAGCCCTGGAGATGTCGACGTCACCTATCTCAAGGGACAGCGCGACACGACGCAGGGCATCAACAAATTCATCCTCCAGTGCATCAAGAAAAAGCTGCAGCTCCTCGTCATCTTCGACCCGCAGGGCCGTGAGGATGAATACATGGCCTACAACGTCGACTACCTCTTCATCGACGGCAAGAAGACGCAAATTGACAAGTCCCGCCTGAACCGCCAGGTCGTCAACGGCTGGATCAATGCGGGCTACCGATTGACGGATGCACAGATTGCGGCCATCGCCCAGGCGAAGACGCTCGGCGTGGTGAGTCTGCCGACGCCTCAAGCCGGAATGTTCGCGGGCTTCGATTCCCTTCCGGTCGACAGTCCGGACACCATCGGCAACTTCGTGCAATCCTGCAAAGGCTGACGGCGCGCGGCAGCCGCCTCACTCGCCGGGAGCGAGGCGGCCGTGTGGTAGCTGCGCCATGCGACGTAGCCGGCGGCGCGACAGATAGAGCAGGACGCCCGTCACCACGAACAGCGGCATCAGCGCCGCGGCGATCATGAACGCCAGCCGGCCGGGCCAACCCAGCACGGCGCCGCGATGGATGTCGAGCACCGCCGCGAGCATGCGCTCGCCAAAGGTCTTGTCGGCGTAGATGTCCGACGTGATCAGCCGGCCGGATGCGGCGTCGATGCGGAATTCGTCACGCACGCTCTCGAGCGTGGAGTCGGGCGCCCACGACCGCACCCGCACTACCGCCCCGGCCTGCAGCGTCAGTTGCGCGGTGGCGAAGCGCGAACCCTGCTCGTGCAGGAAGGTCGACCATGCCCGATCGAAGCCGACGGCGGCGACTTCGGGCGCAGCGCCACGCGGCGGCTTCTTCTGCATCGGCGCCGCTGTCGCCGGCGGGCGCGCCAGCAGCCATTTCGCACCGTCCTTGTACCATTCGAAGGAATACCATAGCGCGGTGAGCGCGATGACGAGATAGACCGGCAGCACCCAGGTGGCGACCACCGAATGCAGCGAGCGGTGCAAGCCCCGACCGCGCAGCGCGAGCTCCGGCTTCAGCCATGCCCGCAGGCTGCGCACGCGGCGCGGCCAGCGCAGCACCATGCCGGAGATCAGCATCACGATCAGGCCGAGCACGGTCGTGCCCGTAATCGTCCGGCCGTAGCCGTTGCCGTCGCCGGGCAGCAGCAGCCAGCGATGCAGCTTGCGCACGGTGGCGAAAAACTCCTCGCCGCGCGGCACACCGAGCACGCGTCCGTCAGAGGGATCGACATAGAGCGACGACGGCCGCGCGCCGCCGGAACGCACGAAGCGCAGGTGCACCGCGGCCGCATGATCGCTGGACATCGTCACAGCGGAGACCTTGTCGAGATTGTAGGGTGCCGGCAGGCGCGCGACCAACTGGTCGGGCGTCAGCGCCGGCACCTCGCGCGGCTCGACCCTCTCCAGTCCGGCGTTCAGGGCAGCGACGATCTCCTCCTCGAACGACATGATCGCGCCGGTGATCCCGACCAGGGCCATGATCAGCCCGAGCAACAGCCCGATCACCGAGTGGATGCGCAGCAGGGCCGTCTTGACCGATGGCCACCGCCTAGTCATCGAAGCCGGCCTTCTTCGCGAGAGCGACCGCGGCCTGCTGCTGCGCGGCGATCGCATCGATCGGCAGGGTGTCGGCGGTGAAGGCGCCGATGTCGCGGACGAGCGCCGCGCGCTCCGCCGCCGCGACCACAGGATATTCCAGCTCGGCGGCGGCAAAGAGCTTCTGGGCCTCCGGCGTGACCAGGAATGCGATGAAGCGTTGCGCTGCAGCCCGGTGAGGCGCGTGTCTGGCGATCGCGATACCGGTCAGGTTGACATGCGTATCGCCGCCTTTGAACGCCGTCGGCACAGCCCGGACCTGCTGCGCCCATCGGCGCCAATCGTCGCCGTCCCGCCCGTCACGCAGCTGCGCCAGCGCCACCGTGTTGCCGAGACCGATGTCGCAGGCGCCTTCGGCGATGGCGCGAATGACGTCGTTGTCCTTGCCGGCCGGCTTGCGGGCGAGGTTCGCCCTGAGGCCGCGAAGCCAGGCTTCGGTCGCCTCCGCGCCGTGATGGGCCAGAAATGCGGCGATCAGGGCGATGTTGTTCTGGTGCAGCGGCGAGCGCATGCACAGCCTGCCGCGCCATGCCGGCGCGGCGAGATCCTCATAGTCGACAGGGCCGACCGCGCTGTCCTTGCGCACCATGACGACGCGGGGACGGACCGCGAGCGCGATCCACTGGCCATCGCCACCGCGCAGGTTCGCCGGCACGGCGGCATCGAGCGCCGCGGATGTCAGCGGCTGTGTCAGGCCGTAGCGGACGAGCTGGGTCGTCTTGTCGAGCCCGATGGTCAACAGCACGTCGGCGGGCGACGTCGCGCCTTCCGCGGTCAGCCGCTTGACGAGATTGTCCGCGACGAATTCGACGCGAACCGTGTCGCCGCTTGCCGCCGTGAAGGCGGCAACCACCGGCGCAATGAGATCCGCGTCCCGGATCGAATAGACGGTGATCTCGTCCGCGCGCGCGGGCGCCGCCTCTCCGGCGACCGCACAGGCCAACACGACCGCGCTCCCGAGGGCGGTCCACACACGGCCATCCCGCCGCGCCGGCGGACACGCCCTGCGATGAACGAAGCCGCCCGGCACTAGAACTTCACCGTCGCCGACAGCGACACGCGCCGCGCGTCGCCCATCGCCACGAAATACTGGCTCACCGCCGAGGGGTAATAGACCTTGTCGAACAGGTTCTTGACGTTGAGCTGATAGAGCACCGGCAGGTTCTGGTGCCTGGTCTCATAGGTCGCGAAGGCATCGGCGACGACATACGACGGCAGCGTGAAGCTGTTCACGGAATCGCCGGGCCGGTCGCCGACATAATGCGCGCCGCCGCCGATACGCAGCCGGCCCGGCAGCGCGTCGCCGAAATCGTAGACGAGATAGAGCGAGGCCGTATTCAGCGCGACATTCTGCAGCGCCTTGCCGGTCAGCGTCGGATCCTCGGTGACCCGGGCATCGGTATAGGCATAGCTGCCGATCATGGCCCAGCTGTCGGTCAGCCGGCCCGTGACATCGAGCTCGACGCCGCGCGAGCGGACGCGGCCCGCGGTGCGATATTCGACAATGCTGGTCGCAGGGTTGAGCTGCGACACCAGCACGTTCTTCTTGTCGATGTCGTAGAGCGCGAGCGTGCCGGAGATGCGGCTGTTGATGTCGAACTTGACACCGGTCTCCCACGACACGCCTTCTTCCGGCGCGAGATTGGAGCCGATCACGACCCCGCCGGCGAGCGGCGCGATCGACGACGTCGGCTTCAGCGACTGGGTATAGCTCGCATACAGCGATACCTGTTCGTTGAGCTTGAGGATCGCGCCCGCGAGCGGCAGCGCCTTGTCGCCGGACAGATCGGTGTTGGCCTTGAACGGCCGGCCGCGGCCGGCCAGCTGCTCGTACTCCATGTAGCGCACGCCGCCGACCAGCGCGAAACGGTCGGTGAGATGGAGCGTGTCCTGGAAGAACAGCGCGCGCGTGCCGAGCTTGTCGGTCTGGTCGCTGTCGGTCGCCGACACCGCGGTGCCCGGCCGCAGCAGGCCATAGACCGGATTGTAAAGATTGAAGACATTCGGCGTCGACTGCCGGATCATGTCCTTGCGGTAGATCGTGCGATATTGCGCGTCGCCGCCGATCAGCACCTCGTTGCGCAGGTCGCCGAGCCAGACCGTGCCCTGCAGATAGGAGGTGCCGTAGCTGACATTGCTCAGCGCCCCCTGCGTGCCGTCGTTGCTGCGCGTGACGATGCCGGTGACGGGATTGACGGCAGTGATGCGCAACTGGTTCGCGCTGGAGGACTCGGTGTTGTAGCTGTAGCCGGCGTAGAGCTTCCAGTCCTGGCTGAACCGATGCTCGATCGAGGCCTGGATCAGGTCGGACGTTCCCCACATGCTGTTGTAGGGCTCGTCGAGCCGGCGCGTCGCCGGGATCGCCAGCGGCCGCATGGTGCGGGAATCGAGCGCGGTGCCGCGGTCGAACGGGTAGATGAAATCACGGTGCTCGTAATTGAGCTGGATCGTGGTGTTGTCGCCATACCACGCCAGCGACGGCGCGATCAGCGTTTCCCGGCGCTGGCCAAAATTGCGCCAGTAGTCCTCGTTCACATTGTCGACGATGAAGCGATAGGCAAGACCGTTCGCGCCGATCGGGCCGGTGAGGTCGAAGGTGCCGTTGAAGCCGTTCTTGCCGCCGCCGAAGGTCGACCCGAGCAGCGTGACCGAACCATACTGATCACGTTCGGGGCGCTTGCTGATGGTGTTGACGACACCGCCGGGGTCCATGATGCCGTACAGCAGCGATGCCGGGCCTTTCAGCACCTCGACGCTGTCGACCTCGGCGTTGAAGCTGCGGCCCTGCACCAGCGGCATGCCGTTGCGCATGATCGAACCGTCGCGGTTGTCGCCGAAGCCGCGCCGGATAACCGCGTCCTGGGTGCCGGCCAGCGTATTGGTCTGGGTGATGCCGCTGATATTGATCAGCGCGTCGTCGAGATTGCGCGGCAGCTGGTCCTTCAACACTTGCGCGGGCACGACATTGACGACCTGAGCTGTGTCGAGCGGCGATGCAGTGCTGCGCAGCGTGGTCGCGCTCGGCATCGCGCGATAGCCGAGCCTCGCGATTTCCTTCGCCGCCGCGGCAGCCGCGGCACGTTCCTGCGGCGTCGGCGCGGCAGGCGCGGCGCTGCGGCTTGTTTGGCGCGCGGCGACCGCCCCGCCTCCGCTTGCGGGCGCCCGCGGCGCTCGTGTCGCCTTCGGTCTCTGCGTCGGCGCGTCGACCGTCACCGCCGGCAGAGGTACGCCCGTTTGTGCGCTGGCGCTGGTCGACGGGGAAAAAGCATCAGCCAGCAGGACCGCCGCACCAATCACATAACCCGCACGGCACTTGTCCGCACGCTTCCGACGATCGCCGACGATCCGGCGATCAGCATTGATCCGCACCACCATTCACTTCCAGGTCAGAACACCACATTCGCGGCTGCCCCTAGCAGCCGACGCGCATGCAGAGAACCTCGCGCGGGTTTGAATCGCTCTAAGCTCGCTTGAATCGCTCCAAGATGAAAGCGCGGCAGATGAAGCCGTGCGACGATCGTGGCGCTGCGGACGGGCCCGGTGACGACGATGCCCGTGGGCGGGCATCTTTAACGGACAAAATGTCGCAGACGCGCGGGAGCAACGACGCGGAAGCTTCGTATTTGCGAACACCGGCTTTGCGTCACATCGTCCGCGCAGATCCGCATGCCGCTTCGACGATGCGCCGTATCCGGCGCCGCTGCGGCCCACAGCAGGAGGGGCATCAAGGAGCCACAGGCCATCCGGCCTGCACCTCGCCGCCCCGGATCGAGCGCGCCAACCGGTCCCCGGAGACACGAGCAAACCCCCACGCAGAACAGAAGCGCAGGCCACACGGACGATGCTGGATTTTTGGCGAACCCCAGGCGCTGAGAATCCCAGGCTCTGAGAACCCCAAGCTCTGAGAACCCCAAGCGCTGAAACGGCAGCGGTTCGGAATGGTGGGCGCGACAGGGATCGAACCTGTGACCCCTACGATGTCAACGTAGTGCTCTCCCGCTGAGCTACGCGCCCGAAACCGTGAATAAGGGTGGCGTCCCTATATCGGCTCAGATCGTCCCAGGCAAGGACCTGGGAGCGGGTTCTTTGGGGGTCTTTTGCGGTTCGGGGCGGTTTTTTTACCCCCCGAGCGGCCTCAGGCCGCCAGCATCTTGTTCACTTCGCTGACCAGTTCCCGCAGGTGGACCGGTTTCGCCAGCACCTTGGCGTTCTTGGGGGCTTCCGAATCGGAGTTCAGGGCCACCGCGGCGAAACCCGTAATGAACATGATCTTGATGTCGGGATCGAGCTCGGAGGCGCGGCGCGCCAGCTCGATGCCGTCCATTTCGGGCATCACGATATCGGTCAGCAGCATCTCGAACGGCTCTTCCCGCAGCCGCTGATAGGCCGAGAGCCCGTTGTCATAGGACGAGACCTGGTAGCCGGCGTTTTCCAGCGCCTTGACCAGGAACCGGCGCATGTCGTTGTCGTCTTCGGCGAGGAGAATCTTGTGCATGGCGTCCGGTTCGATTCAGGAGGGAACGGTTTGCCCTTATTAGCCAGACAGAGGGTAAATTTCGGGTGAAAGGGAACAGGGCTCGCCGGCCAGGCCGCGAACAATCCGGCAAGATGACGAATAAAACATACACTTCGCCGGCCAAAATATGCTGTCATCGGCGTCCAGACCGTTCGAGACAGGACCACGACGGAAGGCAGCGCCCTGCATGACCCGGTTTGACGACGGCCTGTCGTCCCCCTTCGAGATCGTCGAGCCTCTCACCTGGCGGGCGCCGATCATCTTCAATTCCCCACATTCGGGGGCGGTTTATCCGCCTGAGTTCATCGAGGCGTCGCGGATCGACCTGCCGGCCCTGCGCCGCTCGGAAGACTCCTTCATGGACGACATGATCGAGGGGCTGAGCGCCGACGGCATCGCGGTGGTCCGCGTCAATTTCCCCCGCTCCTATGTCGACGTGAACCGTGAGCCCTATGAGCTCGACCCGCGCATGTTCAATGGCCGCCTGCCGAGCTTCGCCAACACCCGCTCGATGCGGGTCGCCGGCGGCCTCGGCACCATCCCGCGGGTGGTCGGCGACGGCCAGGAAATCTATCGCGAGCGTTTGAGCGTCGAGGACGGCCTCAGCCGGATCGAAGCGCTGTACAAGCCCTACCACCGGGCACTGCGCCGGCTGATCGGCAAGGTCCATGAGATGTACGGCACCGCCATCCTGGTGGACTGCCACTCGATGCCGTCGGTTGGCATCTCGCGCGACGAGCCGCGCCGGCCTGACGTCGTGATCGGCGACCGCTATGGCACGAGTTGCGCACCGCTGCTGACCACACTGGTCGAGGAAACCCTCGCGGCGCTGGGCTACACGGTGGGCCGCAACAAGCCCTATGCGGGCGGCTTCATCACCGAGCACTATGGCAACCCCGCCGGCGGGCTGCACACCATCCAGATCGAGCTGAACCGGGCGATCTACATGGACGAGCGCAAGCGGGAACGCAGCGAGCGCTTTGCCGAGGTCGCGACTGACTTCGCCGCCCTCGCCCGCACCCTGGTCGCGCTGCCGCTCGGCAATCTCGGCCCGTTCGAGGCCGCCGCGGAGTAGCCGACAGCGCCGGCTCGTCCCCCCTCCCCCTCCTCGACCCGCCAAGCTTCTGGCAAGCCGCGCGGCTGGAACGATCGTCGACAAGAAAAGCCGACAAGAAAGAAAAAAGGGCCGCTTGCGATGGCAAGCGGCCCAAGTCTAGGGAGGAAACGCCCAAGGAGGGCAGCGGTAACGCAAAGCGCTACCGCACCGCAACAATATGCAGCCGCGACGCACAAAATGCAAGGGGAATCGAAACCTTTCGCATGCGGCCAGCGCATAACTGATCTGTTGCGTAAGCAACCAATGTCACAATTATTTCAAAGCGAATTCAATGGCTTGAATAAAAACAACCGTCGCCTGAGCCATGCCAAAATGGCTAAACCAAGCCCAAGTTATGAATTAATAATTCTATCCTTGAGCCTCCATCCGCTAAAGATGTGAACGGTTGCTCTCCCCCGCCAGCCTTCCCGATTCCACTATTCAACCCCGTCCCGCAACTTCAGGGGCGCCGTCTCCCGGGGCGAACATGGCCAGGTTCTTCCTGAGGTCCCTCCTGAGGTCCCTCCTGGCCTCCCGCCCCCGTCGGGTCGTTGTCCGCCTCACGCGCGGTGACGACACACGATGTTTATGATTCTAGTGTGGGTTGGAATCAGCCTTCCCCGACGGCCCTGCCGGAGGAGCCCCTGTGACGCTCGTCGATTTTTCCGCCTTTCTCGACCGCCTCGCCTCCGCCTCCGGCGAGACCATCCTGCCGTTCTTCCGCACCTCGCTGGGGGTGGAGAACAAGAGCCTCGGCAAGGACCTTGATCCGGTCACCGAGGCGGACCGCGCCGCGGAAGCGGTAATGCGGCGGCTGATCAAGGCCAACTTTCCCCAGCATGGCATCGTCGGCGAGGAGTTCGGCGACGAGCGCGCCGACGCCGAGTACGTCTGGGTGCTCGACCCGATCGACGGCACCAAGTCCTTCATCTCCGGCCTGCCGATCTGGGGCACGCTGATCGCCCTGATGCGCCATGGCGTGCCGGCGTTCGGCATGATGCACCAGCCTTATATCGGCGAGCGCTTCACCGGCGACGGCGGGGCGGCGACCTACTCCGGCCCGTCGGGCAAGCGCAAGCTGGCGGTGCGCCGCTGCGCCACCCTCGCGGACGCCACGCTGTTCACCACCAGCCCGCGCCTGATGAACGAGACCGACCGCGCCACCTTCGGCCGGGTGGAGACCACCACGCGGCTGTCGCGCTATGGCGGCGACTGTTATGCCTACTGCATGCTCGCGGCCGGCCATGTCGACCTTGTCATCGAGACCGAGCTCAAGCCCTATGACATCGCCGCGCTGGTGCCGATCATCACCGGGGCCGGCGGTATCGTCACCACTTGGGACGGCGGGCCGGCGCAGAACGGCGGCCGCATCGTCGCCGCCGGCGACCCGCGGGTGCACGAAGCCGCGCTGAAGATTCTCAACGGCTGACGCCACGCGCGAGGGGCCACGTGCGTCCCGAAACGAGATCGGCCGGGACAAACGCCGGTCATGACGCGTTCGGCGACAAGCGCCCTGTTTCCAAGTCCCCTGTTTCCAAGTCCCCTGTTTCATTGGCTTCTTCTTGAGTCGGGCTCTCGGATCGTCGCGCTGGCGCGCAGGTGCAGCACCAGCTGCTGTGCGGGCTTCGGCAGCGCCTTGAAGCTGCGCATGCACACCACGAGGCGCCGCTGGGTCCAGGCGTCGCGAATGCGCACCACCGAGACCTTCATGGTCTTGCTGGCGCGCCGCGCCGCGACCTCCGGCATCATCGCGACCCCGACACCGGCCTCGATCACCTGACATACCGCGTCGAAGGTGCGGAAACGGGCGCGCAGCCGCAACCGGCGGCCGAGCCGCGCGGCGTGGCTCGCGATATGGTCCTGCAGTGCGCTGCCCTCCGACAGGCCGACGAAATCGCGCTCCAGCACCTCGCGGAAATCGATCTGGCGGCGGCCGGTGAACTCGTCGTGCGGCGACGTCACCAGCACCAGGCGATCGTCGCAGAACGGAAACATCTCCAGCGTGTCCGGCACCACATGGGCGGCGGCAAGGCCAAGATCGGCGACGCCCGAGGCCAGCGCCGGTCCGATATGCGGGCTCTCGCGCTCCTCGACATGGATGCTGATCTGCGGATTGCGCACCAGATACGCCGCCAGCACCTTGGGCAGGTGCTCGGACATGCCGGCGGTGTTGGCCAGCATGTGAATGGTCGCCTTGGCGCCGCGCGCATAGGACGCAAGATCCCCCTGCAGCGCCTCGACGTCATGCAGCACGATACGCGCATGATCGAGCAGGCTCTGGCCGGCGGCGGTCAGCTCGACGCCGCGGCGTTCGCGCTGCAGCAACGGCACCCCCAGCGCCTCCTCCATGCCCTTGATCCGCGCGCTGGCGGACGCCAGCGCCAGCGCCGAGCGCGACGCGCCGTGAGTGATGCTGCGCGCCTCCGCCACCGCGACGAACAATCTGAGATCGACGAGATCGAAACGCACCGGCGCCTCCTGGATCGGCGCCGGGTTCCGGCCCGCGCCTGCCTTCGGATCTTCCGAAGGGATAAAACTGAACCTCGAGATTGTGCCGGCGGCCGCGCTGGGTCAATCTACGCGCCGTCTTTCCCGCCCAGCCGGTTACCTCAGCATGCTCACTGCCTCGCCTTCGCTGCTCGTCGCCATTGCCGCCGTCTTCATGCTCGCCGGCTTCGTCAAGGGCGTGCTCGGCCTCGGCTTGCCGACAGTGGCGATCGGGCTGCTCGCGACACGGATGCCGCCATCCCAGGCGCTCGCCATCGTCATCGTGCCGGCGATCGTCACCAACATCTGGCAGACCTTCGTCGGCCCCTACCTGCGCGACATCGTGCGCCGGCTGTGGCCGCTGATGATCGGCACCTGCCTCGGCATCTGGTCCGGCGCCGGCCTGATGACCGGCCCCTATGCCCGCTTCGGCACCGTCGTGCTCGGCACGCTGCTGGTGATCTATGCGGTGATCGGGCTCGGCAATGTCCATTTCAGCGTGGCCCGGCCACACGAAAAATGGGTCGGCGGCATTGTCGGGGTGCTCACCGGCCTCGTCTCGGCGGCGACCGGCGTGCAGGTCATCCCCTCGATGCCGTTCATGCAGGCGATCGGCATGGAGAAGGACGAACTGGTGCAGGCGCTCGGCGTATTCTTCACCACCGCGACCATCGCGCTGTCGTTCAACCTGACCAGCGCCGGGCTGCTCACCACGTCCACGGCGCTGCCCGGCGCGCTGGCGCTGCTCGCCGCCTTCCTCGGCATGTATATCGGCCAGATCGTGCGGGTGCGGATGGACGCCGTCACTTTCCGCCGCTGGTTCCTGGTGGGCATGGGCCTGCTCGGCCTCTATCTCGCCGTCAACACGCTGATCACGATTCACGCCGGCTGAGCCGGCGCCCGATCGCGCTCACCCATCCACCGGGTCGAGCAGCGCCCAGAACCTTTCGGCAGCCGCGCTCTGGCGCGCCCGCGCCCGGAACAGGCGGATCTCGATCGGAATGTCCCATGCCGCGTCGCCCGCCCGCACCAGGCGGCCCGCCGCAAAATCGTCGGCGACGAGACTGAGCGGCGACCACGCCACACCACGCCCCTCCCGTGCCATCGCGACCAGCACGGTCGCGACATGGGAGGTGAAGCTCGCATGCAGGAACGCAGGCGGGCCGTCGACGCCGCGCACCGCCTCGACGATGCGTCCCATGCCTGATTCTGCACTGTAGGCAAGATGCGGCAGCGGCCGCGCCGCCTCGCCCGGCAGCGGATAGCGCGGCTGGCCGGGCCGTGCGGGATCGGGCGCGCACACCGGCACCAGCATGTCGTCGCCGAGATGCGTCGAACGGAACTGATGCGCGTCGAGCAACGTCTGCGCCGCGGGATGATGATGGCACAGCAGGAACTGGGCCTGGCCCTGCAGCATGATGCGCTCGCATGCCGCCATGGTGTCGGCGACGAGCCGCACGCCCTCACTGAGCGCGGCGCGCTGCTCGACCCCGCGCAGCCATGCGGGAAAGAACGTCAGCGACAGCGCGTTGGTTGCGGCGAAGCGCAGCGTCCCGGCGGACGCCCGCGACGCTTCCATCGCCTCCTCGCGGCCAAGATAAAGCCGCCGCAGCGTCTCCTCGGCCACCGGGCGAAAGCGCTCGCCCGCCGCCGTCAGCACAACATTGTGGGTGCTGCGATCGAACAGCGCCGCGCCGACCCAGTCCTCCAGCGCACGCACCCGGCGGCTGAACGCCGGCTGGGAAATATTGCGTTTCTCCGCGGCACGCGAGAACCCGCCGCAGTCGACGATCGCCAGAAAATCTTCCAGCCAGCTCAGGTCCATCGCGCATGCCTTGTGTGCATCAATTGATCGGGTTTTGGCATTGGCCCGCCACCAGCACCCGCGGCAGGTTGCAGAGCTATCTTTTTCCGGTGGATTTCCAATGGCTTCCCCACGCACACTGTATGACAAGATTTGCGATGCGCACAGCGTGCGCCGGCTCGACGACGCCGGCCGGATGCTGCTCTATGTCGATCGCACGGTGCTCAACGAATACACCAGCCCCCAGGCCTTCAGCGCCTTGCGGGAAGCCGGGCGCAAGCCGTGGCGACCGGCCGCCGCGCTCGCGGTGGTCGATCATGTCAACCCGACCGCGGCGCGGCGCACGGCGGCGATGCCGGATGCCGGCGCGACCCAGCAGGTCGACTACCTCGCCCGCAACTGCCGCGACTTCGGCATCGAGCTGTTCGACGTGCTCGACCCGCGGCAGGGCATCGAGCATGTGGTGGCGCCCGAGCAGGGCTTCGTGCTGCCGGGCATGGTGGTCGCGGCCGGCGACAGCCACACCACCACCTACGGCGCCCTCGGCGCGCTCGGCTTCGGCATCGGCACCTCCGATATCGAGCACTATCTCGCGACCCAGACGCTGGTGTACCGCCGGCTGAAGACGATGCGCGTCACCGTCGACGGCGTGCTGCCGGCGGGCGTCGTCGCCAAGGACATCGTCATGGCCGTCATCCGCCGCATCGGCGCCGACGGCGCCACCGGCTTCGCAGTCGAGTTCGCGGGATCGACGATGCGCGCGCTCGGCGTCGAGGGCCGCATGACCATCTGCAACATGATCGTCGAGGCCAGCGCCCGCGGCGCGGTGATGGCGCCCGACGACGCCGTGTTCGCCTACCTCAAGGACCGCCCGCGCGCGCCGCAGGGCGCGCTGTGGGACGCGGCCTGCGCCAGCTGGCGACAGCTCGCCAGCGATCGCGACGCAGTCTTCGACCGCGAGGTCGCGCTCGCGGCCGGCGACATCGCGCCGATGGTGACATGGGGAACGAGCCCGGACCAGGCGGTGCCGATCGACAGCTGCGTGCCCGATCCCAGCGCAGCGGCGACGCCCGAGCAACAGCGCGGCGCGCAACGCGCACTCGCCTACATGGGCCTTGCGGCCGGCACGCCGATGCAGGCCATCCGCATCGACCGCGCCTTCATCGGCTCCTGCACCAACGCGCGCATGGACGACCTGCGCCAGGCCGCGCGCGTGGTCGCCGGCCGCCGCGTCGCGGACGGCGTGCGCGCCATGGTGGTGCCGGGCTCGAGCGCGGTGCGACGCGCGGCCGAGGCGGAAGGGCTCGACCGCATCTTCATCGACGCCGGTTTCGAGTGGCGGCAGTCCGGCTGTTCGATGTGCCTCGCCATGAATGACGACGTGCTGGCGCCCGGCGAGCGCTGCGCCTCCAGCACCAACCGCAATTTCGAAGGCCGCCAGGGCGCGCACGGCCGCACCCACCTGATGAGCCCGGCGCTGGTCGCCGCCGCCGCGATCCGCGGCCATCTCGCCGACCCGCGCACGTTCGAGGGAGGACGCTGACCATGCAGCCCTTCACCACCGTATCCGGCCATATCGCGCCGCTGCCAGCCGCCAACATCGACACCGACGTCATCATGCCCAAGCAGTTCCTCAAGGGCATCGACCGCCGCGGCCTGCGCGATGGCCTGTTCTTCGACCTGCGCCGCGATCCCTGCTTCGTGCTCAACCGCGCGGGATTCACGGACGCCCGGTTCCTCGCGGTCGGCCCGAACTTCGGCTGCGGCTCGAGCCGCGAGCACGCGGTGTGGGGCCTTGCGCAGTTCGGCATCCGCGCCCTGGTCGGCAGCAGCTTCGCCGGCATCTTCAACGACAACTGCGCGCGCAACGGCATCCTTACCGTGTCGCTCGGCGACGATGCCCTCGCGCAGGTGTTCGCTGCCGCCGGCGATGCCGCTGCCAATATGATGGTCATCGACCTGCCGGCGCAGACCCTCACGCTCACAGCGACGGGCACCCGCATTCCGTTCGCCATCGATGCCCTGCTGAAGGACGCGCTGCTGGGCGGCACCGACGCCGTCGGCGCCACGCTACGTGACGCCGACGCGATCCGGTCGTTCGAGGCCGCGCATTTCGCCGCCAGTCCCTGGCTGGCGTGATCGACGGCGTGGGCCGTCGCCGATGCCGAACAGGCGTGCGGGCTTAGCCGCGCGCGTCGAGCAGCGCGACGCGAACGCCGAGATAGACGAACACCCCGCCGAGCGCGCGGTTGATCCAGGCCAGAAGGCGCGGCGAGCGCTGCACCCGTCCGGCGGTGCGCGCCGCGGCCACGGCGACCGACAGATTCCACGCCGTGCCGGTGACGTTGAAGATCACGCCCAGAACGAGGAACGCGAGCGCCTTCGACGGCGACGCCGCATCGACGAATTGCGGCAGGAAGGCGAGGAAGAACAGCGCGACCTTCGGGTTCAGCACATTGGTCAGCGCGCCCTGCCAGAAGATCTGGCGCAGCGTCCGCACCGGGGCCGCGGCCGGCGTCGGTGATGCTTCGCCACTCGCACGGGTCAGCACCATGCGCACACCGATGTAGCAGAGGTATGCGGCGCCGATCAGCTTGATCACCGTGAACGCTGTCGACGATGCCGCCAGCAGCGCCGACAGCCCGACGGCGGCGGCAACGATATGGACGAAGCAGCCGAGACCGATGCCGAGCGCGCCGGCCGCGCCGCCGAGCCACCCCAGCTGCACGCTGCGGCCGACCACATAAGCGGTGTCGGGACCGGGCGTAACGTTGAGCAGCACGCCCGCGGCGACGAACAGCCAGAAATCATGGATGCCGAACATGCGTATCCCCACAAATGTTGGAGCTCGCGGCTCCGCAGAGGTTCCGGGTTCGCGCCTACGGCGCCTCTTTTGATCATTCCGGGATGGCCCGAAGGGCCAGACCCGGAATCTCGATCGATCTCCCGCTCCCCCAAAACCTCGCCGCCACACGCCGACTGACGCGGCGGCGGGATCAGGCTTCACTTGAACAGCGGCGTGCCCGGCACGAAGGCGTCGAACGCTGCCCAGAACTGCGAACGGTAACGCTCCTGCTCCTGCAGGATCTCATGCTTGGCGCCGGCGATCACGAGATGCGAGCCGGCCCGCAGGTGATAGGCGAATTCCTCGATCGCGGCGGTCGACACGATGGTGTCGTTGCTCGCCGCCAGCATCAGGATCGGCTGGCGGATCTTCGAGGGATAATCGAGCGCGCGGAAACCATGCATGGTGCGGAACGCGGTGTCGGCCCAGGCGATGGTCGGCGCGGCGATGCCGAGTGTCGGGTCCTCTTCCAGGATCGCGGCGTTGCGGGCATAGCGCACGGGATCGCTGGTCACCGGATTGCCGACGAACGGCCCGGTGCCGACAATGACGTCCTCGCCGCGCGGCACATAGGCGCCTCCCAGCCCGGCGAAGCGCAGGGTGCGCAGCAGGGCGCGCGCCGGCCACGCCGTGACGCGGCCGGGCAGGTCGATCATCGGCGCCGTCATCACGATGCGGTCGAACCAGCGCTTGCCGGCATAGGCGAGCCGCAGCATCACCGCGCCGCCCATGGAATGGGCGAGCGCGAAATAGGGCGGCGGACAATCCGGCAGCACGATCTGCTGCACGAAGGTCTCGACATCGATCTCATAGTCGGAGAACCGCCGCACATAGCCCTTGCGACCGTTGCGCAGGCCCCGCGCGGAATGGCCCTGCCCGCGCCAGTCGATCATCGCCACCGCGAAGCCGCGGTCGCGCAGGTCGCGCACCGTCTCGAAATATTTCTCGATGCATTCGCCGCGTCCGGTGAACAGGCAGACCGTGCCCTTGCGGTTGGCGGGTGGTGCCCAGCGCGCGAAGCGCAGCTCGACCCCGTCGGGGGTCCTGATGGTGCCGCTGACGACGTCCTCGGGCACGGGATTGGCAGGAATCGAAAGGAGCGTCATGCGGTCGACCGGAAACCGAAAAGGTGGTGGAAACGCTGGGATTTCTTGACGGCTGGAAACAGCGCTGGCGGGCGCGGCATCCCCCTTGAACGCCGCAAGGCCCCTCCCATATCATCTTCGTGCAGGCCACTACAGTGGTTCGGATGCCAACCGGTCCGGATCAACAGGCTGCACAAACGACGTCTTGAATGCCCGGCCATGCGGCGGGCGAAACGACAACTCGCTCTTATGAGGAGATCAGACCATGCGTACGTTCGACCTGACCCCGTTCTATCGTTCCACCATCGGCTTCGACCGTCTGTTCAACCTGCTCGACCAGTCCGCCGCCGAAACCGCCCCCGGATATCCGCCCTACAACATCGAGCGCACCGGCGATAACGCCTATCGCATCAGCGTCGCGGTCTCCGGATTCTCCCAGGACGAACTGTCCATCGTCGCGAAGGAAAACACGCTGACGATCAAGGGTGAGAAATCCGTCTCCGACAACAAGGACAAGTCCGAAGTGCTGTACCGCGGCATCGCCGCCCGCGCCTTCGAGCGCGTCTTCCAGCTCGCCGACTATGTCCAGGTCAAGGGCGCCTCGCTCGAGCACGGCCTGCTCCATGTCGACCTCGTCCGCGAGATTCCCGAGGCCAAGAAGCCGCGGTCGATCGCGATCACGAGCGGCAGCAGCCAGACCATCAGCGCCCAGGTGACCCAGGCCGCCGCGTAACGGCGACTTCGACCTCCAGATTGGCTCCAAGTATATGTGAAAGCGCCCCGGTGCCCCGGGGCGCTTTTTTCATGCAATCCGGCTCACTCGAAGCCCTGGCTCATTCGAAGCCCTGGACCGGAGGCATGTCCTGGGTCGGCAGCAGCTGGACCGCGGGCTTGGCCGCGGCCGGCTTGGGATCTGCGGGTTTGGGCTGCGCGGCGGCCTGCTGGGTGGGCGGCGCCGTGCCGACCGTGCGCGGCTCGGCGGCCCGTGGCTCGGATGCGGCAGCCGGCCCGGGTTCCGGCTTGGCCGCGGCCGGCGGCGCCTGCGGGGTGCGGCTGGCGACCTTCGGCACCGGCAGCGGCGGGCGCAGGGTGCGGACATCGGCCTTCTGGGGCTGCAGCCGCGTCGGCAGGCCCGGCGGACCATAGGCACCGCGCAGTTCCGCCTCGCTGATTTCGGCGGGCAGGAACCGCATGATCCGCCCGGTGCGGGCATCCAGCACCACACGGCCATCGTCGCCGTCCGGATTGAGGGCGGCGATGGTGTAGACCAAGCGCCGCCGCAGCGGCGGCCCCAGCGGCTCGAAGCCGCGCGACTGGATGATCCGCACCACCTCGTACGGCGGCACCGCCTCCTCGTCGAGGCCGACCCCGGCTGGCGGTGGCCGGTCAGGCCCGCGCCGAAGGATCGCGCCGCCGTCCGGATAGGGCGTGCGGATTTCGTCCGCCACCCGCGTCTGCGCCTGGACGGCGGTGGCGGCCAGAACCGCTGCCCACGCAAGCCCGGCCGCCGCAGCCAACCTCCCCGATATGATACGGCTCATCGCATGCTGCTCCTGAAAATGCCTCCCGGTGCCCCTGGTGCGATCGGGAACAGAGATTCTTCAGGAAATTCGGCGGTCCTTGGGCCGGATCGCGGCGTGACCGCCCCAAACCGGGGCGCAAAATGGGCATGTGTCGTGCCTCGAATTCCGGCATGCAGGCGCCGAAACGAACGCATGGGGGCGAGGACTCTCACGCGCTTGTGTGATAAGAAAAAATTTGGCAGTCTCTGAGCTAGGACAGTACGCCTGTCCCATTTTTCCGGGAAACCGGCAGGAAGCTGACGACGCGGCGGCAACCTGGATGGGCAGGCGACCTGGATGGCAGATGTCCGGCCGGAAACGGCCAACATTTAAAAAACAGCGTCTCCTGAAATGGCTCGCCCGGTGCGATGCGGCATTCACCTGATGCCGCCGCGCCGAAGCTGCGCCGACGTAACGACCACTTCAACGTCTTTTGGGCGTCATCATGGCGCGCTGAAAACGAGGGAACTATCGGGGGTGAGAGGGTTGGACATGAGCGGATCAAAGTTCGAGCGCGACGAAATCGGTGCCCATGCGCTGTCGGCGGACTGCAATCCGAAAATGGCCAAACCGACCGCGGCTGACGCCGCCGCCCGCGAGCACACTCGCGAGCACACCTGGCGTCCGCCGGCCGAGGGCCTCTACGACCTCAGCCTGGAGAAGGACTCCTGCGGCGTCGGCTTCATCGCCAACATCAAGGGCAAGAAGTCGCATCAGATCGTCTCCGATGCGCTGTCGATCCTGTGCAACCTCGAGCACCGTGGCGCCGTCGGCGCCGACCCGCGCGCCGGTGACGGCGCCGGCATCCTGGTGCAGATCCCGCACGCCTTCTTCGCTCGCAAAGCCAAGGAGCTCGGCTTCACCCTGCCCGCGCCCGGCCAGTACGCCGTCGGCGCGGTGTTCATGCCGCGGGAGAAGCCCTGGCGTGAGGTGATCCAGAGCATCGTCAGCGAGCGGATCAAGTCCGAGGGGCTCACCCTGCTCGGCTGGCGCGATGTGCCGACCGACAATTCCTCGCTCGGCGAGACGGTCAAGCCGACCGAACCCCACCACATGCAGGTGTTCATCGGCTGCGACGACTGCGCCGACCAGGACGACTTCGAGCGCCGCCTCTATATCCTGCGCAAGGCGATCTCCAACGCCATCTACCAGCGCCGCGAGCGCTCGCTGGCCGGCTATTACCCGGTGTCGATGTCGTGCCGCACGGTGGTCTACAAGGGCATGTTCCTCGCCGACCAGCTCGGCAAGTACTACCCCGACCTCCACGAGGCGGACTTCGAGAGCGCCCTCGCCCTCGTGCACCAGCGCTTCTCGACCAACACCTTCCCGACCTGGTCGCTGGCGCATCCCTACCGGATGATCGCCCATAACGGCGAGATCAACACCCTGCGCGGCAACGTCAACTGGATGGCGGCGCGGCAGGCTTCGGTGTCGTCCGAGCGGTTCGGCGAGGACATCGAGAAGCTGTGGCCGATCTCCTATGAAGGCCAGTCGGACACCGCCTGCTTCGACAACGCGCTCGAATTCCTGGTGCAGGGCGGCTACTCGCTGCCGCACGCGGTGATGATGATGATCCCGGAGGCGTGGGCCGGCAACCCGCTGATGGACGAGCACCGCCGCGCCTTCTACGAATACCATGCCGCGCTGATGGAGCCGTGGGACGGCCCGGCGGCGATTGCCTTCACCAACGGCCTGCAGATCGGCGCCACGCTCGACCGCAACGGCCTGCGGCCGGCGCGCTACCTCGTCACCAAGGACGACCGCATCCTGATGGCGTCCGAAATGGGCGTGCTCAAGATCCCCGAGGACCAGATCGTCACCAAGTGGCGGCTGCAGCCGGGCAAGATGCTGCTGGTCGACCTCGAGAAGGGCCGCCTGATCCCGGACGACGAGATCAAGGCGTCGCTGGCACAGAGCCATCCCTACCGCGCCTGGCTGGACCGCACCCAGATCGTGCTGGAAGAGCTGCAGGACGCGCCGGGCAAGGGCGCGCGCTCCAACCTGCCGCTGCTCGATCGCCAGCAGGCGTTCGGCTACACCCAGGAAGACATCAACATCCTGCTGAGCCCGATGGCCTCGCTCGGCGAGGAAGCCACCGGCTCGATGGGCACCGACACCCCGATCTCGGCGCTGTCGGACCGTCCCAAGCAGCTGTTCACCTACTTCAAGCAGAACTTCGCCCAGGTCACGAACCCGCCGATCGACCCGATCCGCGAGGAGATCGTGATGAGCCTCGTGTCGTTCATCGGCCCGCGGCCGAACCTGTTCGACCTCGAGGGCATGTCGCGCTCCAAGCGCCTCGAGGTGCGCCAGCCGATCCTGACCGACGCCGACCTCGAGAAGATCCGCTCGATCTCCGAGATCGCCGAATCGCACTTCAAGTCGCGCACGCTCGACACCACCTTCCACGCGGGCTTCGGCGCGGCGGGCATGGAGCAGGTGCTCGACGAGCTGTGCGGCCGCGCGGAAGCGGCGGTGCGCGAGGGCGTCAACATCATCATCCTGTCGGACCGCATGGCCGGCACCGACCGGATCCCGATCCCGTCGCTGCTCGCCTGCGCCGCCGTGCATCACCACCTGATCCGCACCGGTCTGCGCACCTCGGTCGGCCTCGTCGTCGAGTCCGGTGAGCCGCGTGAAGTGCATCACTTCGCCTGCCTCGCGGGCTACGGCGCGGAAGCGATCAACCCCTATCTCGCGTTCGAGACCCTGATCGCGATGAAGGACAAGCTGCCTGCCAAGCTCGACGACAAGGAAATCGTCAAGCGCTACATCAAGGCGATCGGCAAGGGCCTGATGAAGGTGATGTCCAAGATGGGCATCTCGACCTACCAGTCCTATTGCGGCGCGCAGATCTTCGACGCCGTCGGCCTCAAGGCTGATTTCGTCGCCAAGTACTTCGCCGGCACCCACACCCGCATCGAAGGCGTCGGCCTTGCCGAGATCGCCGAGGAAACCGCGCGCCGCCACACCGAGGCGTTCGGCGACTCGCCGGTGTTCAAGAACGCCCTCGACGTCGGCGGCGAATACGCCTTCCGTACCCGTGGCGAGGACCATGCCTGGACCGCGGAATCGGTGGCGGCGCTGCAGCACGCCGCGCGCGGCAACTCGCTGGAGCGTTACAAGGCGTTCGCCAAGATCCTCAACGAGCAGAGCGAGCGGCTGCTGACCATCCGCGGCCTGTTCCGCATCAAGAGCGCCGAGGAAGAGAAGCGCAAGCCGGTGCCGCTCGCCGAAGTCGAGTCGGCCAAGGACATCGTCAGGCGTTTTGCGACCGGCGCGATGTCGTTCGGCTCGATCTCCCGCGAGGCGCACACCACGCTCGCGATCGCCATGAACCGGATCGGCGGCAAGTCGAACACCGGCGAGGGCGGCGAGGAAGCCGACCGCTTCAAGCCGCTGCCGAACGGCGATTCGATGCGCTCGGCGATCAAGCAGGTCGCTTCCGGCCGCTTCGGCGTGACGACGGAATACCTCGTCAACTCCGACATGATGCAGATCAAGATGGCCCAGGGCGCCAAGCCCGGCGAGGGCGGCCAGCTGCCGGGTCACAAGGTCGACGCCACCATCGCAAAGGTGCGCCACTCGACCCCGGGCGTCGGCCTGATCTCGCCGCCGCCGCACCATGACATCTACTCGATCGAAGACCTCGCCCAGCTGATCTACGACCTCAAGAACGTCAATCCGGACGGTCAGGTGTCGGTCAAGCTGGTGTCCGAGATCGGCGTCGGTACCGTCGCGGCGGGCGTCGCCAAGGCGCGCGCCGACCATGTCACCATCTCCGGCTTCGAAGGCGGCACCGGCGCGAGCCCGCTGACCTCGATCAAGCACGCCGGCAGCCCGTGGGAAATCGGCCTTGCCGAGACCCACCAGACGCTGGTGCGCGAGCGGCTGCGCAGCCGCATCGTGGTGCAGGTCGACGGCGGCTTCCGCACCGGCCGTGACGTCGTGATCGGCGCCCTGCTCGGCGCCGACGAGTTCGGCTTCGCCACCGCGCCGCTGATCGCGGCCGGCTGCATCATGATGCGCAAGTGCCACCTCAACACCTGTCCGGTGGGCGTGGCGACGCAGGACCCGGTGCTACGCAAGCGCTTCACCGGCCAGCCCGAGCACGTCATCAACTACTTCTTCTTCGTCGCCGAGGAAGTCCGCGAGATCATGGCCTCGCTCGGCTTCCGCACCTTCAACGAGATGATCGGCCAGAGCCAGTTGCTCGACCAGAACGCCCTCGTGGCGCACTGGAAGGCCAAGGGCCTCGACTTCTCGAAGCTGTTCTTCAAGCAGCAGGCCGCGCCGGGCACCAAGATCCATCACTCCGAGCTGCAGAACCATCACCTCGACAAGGTGCTGGACCGCAAGCTGATCGCGGACGCCCAGGCCGCGCTCGACCGAGGCGCCCCGGTGAAGATCTCGGCCGAGATCAACAACACCGACCGCAGCGCCGGCGCCATGCTGTCGGGCATGGTGGCGAAGCGCTTCGGCCATGACGGCCTGCCGCTCGACACCATCCATGTGAAACTGCAAGGCACCGCCGGCCAGGCGTTCGGCGCCTGGCTCGCCCGCGGCGTCACCTTCGAGCTCGAAGGCGAAGGCAACGACTATGTCGGCAAGGGCCTGTCGGGCGGCCGTATCATCGTCAAGCCGCCGGCCCATTCCGGCGTCGTCCCCGAGGAATCGATCATCGTCGGCAACACCGTGATGTACGGCGCCATCGAGGGCGACTGCTACTTCCGTGGCATTGCCGGCGAGCGTTTCGCCGTGCGCAATTCCGGCGCGATCGCGGTCGTCGAGGGCGCTGGCGATCACTGCTGCGAATACATGACCGGCGGCGTGGTCGTCGTGCTCGGCCGCACCGGACGCAACTTCGCGGCCGGCATGTCGGGCGGTGTCGCCTACGTGCTGGATGAAGACGGCAGCTTCGAGAAGCGCTGCAACCTCGCGATGGTCGAGCTCGAACCGGTGCTGTCCGAGGAGATGATCGCCGAGAACGCCTTCCACCAGAACGGCGACCTCGAAGCCCATGGCAAGGTCGACGTGCTCGCCAACCTGACCGGCGACGACGTCGAGCGCCTGCATGTGCTGATCACCCGCCACGGCAAGCTGACGGGCTCCGCCCGCGCCGCAGAGATCCTGGCGAACTGGAAGACGTTCCTTCCCAAGTTCCGCAAGGTCATGCCAGTGGAATTCCGCCGCGCGCTGAACGAGATGAAGAAGCGCGAATCCGAAGAACCCAAGATCGCGATCGGCGCGTAGTCATTCGAGGCATACGTTTCTATGGGCAAGATTACCGGTTTTCTTGAAATCGACCGCAGCGATCGCGTCTATGCGCCTGTCGCCGACCGGCTGAAGAACTATCGCGAATTCGTCGTTCCGCTGGATGAAAAAGGCCTGCGGGACCAGGCGGCACGCTGCATGAACTGCGGCATCCCCTATTGCCACGGCACCGGCTCGGTCGCGCCGGGCACGCCGGGCTGCCCGGTCAACAACCAGATCCCGGACTGGAACGACCTCGTCTACAACGGCAACTGGGAAGACGCCTCGCGCACGCTGCACTCCACCAACAACTTCCCGGAGTTCACGGGCCGCATCTGCCCGGCGCCGTGCGAGGCGTCGTGCACGCTGAACATCGACGACAACCCGGTCACCATCAAGACCATCGAATGCGCGATCGTCGACCGTGCCTGGGACAATGGCTGGCTGAAGCCGGAAGTCGCCGCGGAGAAGACCGGCAAGAAGGTCGCCGTGGTCGGCTCGGGCCCCGCGGGCCTCGCCTGCGCCCAGCAGCTCGCGCGCGCCGGCCATGACGTTCATGTCTACGAGAAGCATGCCAAGGCCGGCGGTCTGCTGCGCTATGGCATTCCCGACTTCAAGATGGAGAAGGGCATCATCGACCGCCGCGTCCAGCAGATGGAAGGCGAAGGTGTCACCTTCCACTATGGCAAAGCGGTCGGCGGCAAGGACGGCATTGATCCCGCCGAACTGCTGCGGCTGTACGACGCGGTCGCGCTGACCGGCGGCGCCGAGGCCCCGCGCGATCTGCCGGTGCCGGGCCGCGACCTCGACGGCGTTCACTTCGCCATGGACTTCCTGCCGCAGCAGAACCGCCGCGTCGGCCACGAGCCGCTCGGCGACGTCAGGGAAATCCTCGCCACCGGCAAGAATGTCGTCGTGATCGGCGGCGGCGACACCGGCTCGGACTGCATCGGCACTTCGAACCGCCACGGCGCCAAGTCCGTGACCCAGCTCGAGATCATGCCGCAGCCGCCGGAACGCGAGAACAAGGCCCTGACCTGGCCGAACTGGCCGCTCAAGATGCGGACCTCGTCGAGCCACCAGGAAGGCGCCGCCCGTGACTTCGCGGTGCTGACCCAGAAGTTCAGCGGCGAGAACGGCAAGGTCACCAAGCTGCACTGCGTGCGCGTCGACGAGCGGCTGCAGCCGATCGCCGGCTCGGAGTTCGAGATCGAGGCCGACCTCGTGCTGCTGGCGATGGGCTTCGTCCATCCGGTGCACGACGGCCTGCTCAAGACCCTTGGTGTCGACCTCGACCCGCGCGGCAACGTTCGCGCCTCGACCAACGACTACCGCACCTCGGTCGCCAAGGTGTTCACCTCCGGCGACATGCGCCGCGGCCAGTCGCTGGTGGTGTGGGCGATCCGCGAAGGCCGGCAGTGCGCCGCCTCGATCGACCAGTTCCTGATGGGATCGACCACGCTGCCGCGCTGATCCATCCGCACGGACTTCAGACTTCGAAAGCCCCGCGCCGCGCGCGGGGCTTTTGCTTTTGGCGTGCCGCACCAGCGTCACGCAATAAGCGCAAGAGCCTGTCTCGCGGCGACGCCGACCGCCGCTCCGAAAATCTCAACGGGTGAAGGCGAAGATGCCGTCGTCCGGTGCCGATGCCGAGCGACCGATGCTGCCTGGCGGACGCGGCGCGCCGTCTCGCGGTCGCGGGCGGCTCTGCTGCGGCGGCGGAGAAGGCCGGCTGTCGAAGCCGAAGAAGCCTGACGGCTGTTCTGCGGCGGACGGCGGCGCAGCCCGCCTCTTTTTCGGCGCCGCTGGCGGAGCCGTCGGCGCGCCGGCCGGCTCCGGGCCGGCAGATGCCACCGGCGCCGCGTCGGCCTTGTTATCAGCCTTGCCGTCCGGCTTGGCCGATGGCGCAGCCACCACCGGCGTATTGCCCGGCTCGAGCCGTCCGACCTCGCGGCGCGGCCACGCCGCATCGTCGGCACGGCCCGCGGGCGGTGACAGCGCCTCACCCTTGACCAGGGTGCGGGCCGCCAGCGCATCGACCGCCGTCGGCCGTGTGCCGGGTCCGCCGAGCAGCTCGTCCGAGCCGATCGAGGATGCCACCAGCGGCACCACCGGCCCAGCCAGCGGCCGCGGCGGTGGGCCCCCCGGCCGCACGCTCGTGTCCGGCACGGCCGGCTCGTTCGGCAGCGCCACTGGCGTCGCCCGCGCCAGCAGGCGCGAAATCTCACGCTCGACATAGTGCGCGAGCTTGCGTGCGCCGGCCTTGGTGAAGAACACGCCGTCCGCCGTGCGCAGCCGGCGAATCTGGCCTTCGAAGTCGGGGCCCTGCGGCATGAAGCGGCCGGCTTCGTCGACGAAGCCGTCCCACACGTCGACATAGGTGATGCCGGCCTTGCCGGCACCGTCACGGTAGAGCGCATCGAGATAGAGCATGTCCGCCGTGGCCTTCTGGCCGCGCACCGCGGGCAAGCCGACCCACACCACCGGGACGCCCTTGCTCTTGAGCACGGCGATCAGGTCCTCGATCTTCCTGGCGTAGAGCTCGGCCCAGCGGTCGTCACGGAATTCGGCACTGCCGCCGGCGGCGCGCGCGCTCTTCTCAGGCGCTGCGATCGACGGCGTCTCGCTGTCGGCATCGTCGGCGGGCGGCTCCGTGCCGGCCGGCTTGTCGCCGTCCACCTTGGCACGCGCGTCCTTCTTGTCCTTGTCGGCCTTCTTGTCCGCCGGCGCCTTGGGATCGGCCATCTCGCGAATCGACACGCGGTCGTTGAGGCCAAGCATGACCACGATTGCATCCGCTTTCTCGGCAGCGAGGATGCCCCTGGCGGCAGCGGCCCAGTCGGCCGGCTCGCCCTTCGGCTGATAACGAATCAGGCCCGAAACCGTCTTGTGCTTGCGGACGACGCCCATGTCGGGCTGTTCGGAGAACGCGTCCTCGAGGCCGTAGGCGAGCCAGTCGGCCATCGCGTCGCCGAGCACCAGCACGTTACGCTCGGCCGGCGTCTCACGCTTCTCTGCCGGCGGTGCATGCGAGTAGTCGACCGCACGCTGCTGCTGCGGCGCGGGCGCCGGTCCGGGAAAGATCTCGCGAAACGGCGAAAAGAAACCGCCGAAGCCACCGCCGCCACGCTGCGGCGCCTGCCGCGGCGGCGGCCGGCCGAAACCAAAATCGAAGAACTGCGCGGAGGCCGGCGCCACGATGCCAAACAGCATCACCGCCGCCGTGGCCGCCGCAATCAGCGGGCCGGCTTCGGACAGGATGCGTCGCAGTGGCGATCGTCTCGGCATCAACGTGACAGCGACCCGGTGGAGCTCTGGTATCCGGGCAAAATAATAGCCGATTCAGGCCGCAAACGGGCAGCCCGGCGGGCCCGTTTCAACCGCTCTCCCATACATGGAACCAGGACCGAAAACACCATCTTTCACGCCCGATGGCAGAAACGTGCTTAAATTCCGGGCGGTTCCCCTGCCTTTCGCGTTCGTGCCGCGCCCCAACCATCATCAGGTCCTGCCATGCCCGCTGACGCCACCTATCTCGACCCTGTGACTGGCCAGACGTTTCCGCTGGCGACGCCGCTGTGGCGCTCGCCCGCCGGCCACCCCCTGATGATCTCGGAGCTGCCCGGGATCGGGCGCGACGCCATCGACACCACGACCCGCTCGATCTGGCGCTACCGCGCCGCCCTGCCCCTCGCGATCACCCGGCCGGTCAGCCTTGGCGAGGGCATCACCCCGCTGGTGGAGGGCCGCCTGCCGTCGGGGCCGGTGCACTTCAAGCTGGAATGGTTCGCCCCCACCGGCAGCTTCAAGGATCGTGGCGCTTCGGTGATGCTGTCCTATCTGCGCCAGGCCGGCGTCCCCGCGATCCTGGAGGACAGCTCCGGCAATGGCGGCGCCGCGATCGCCGCCTATGGCGCGGCTGCCGGCGTGCGGGTGCGCATCCTCACCCCCGCCACCACCCAGCCGGCGAAGATCGCGCAGATGCGTGCCTTCGGCGCCGAGGTACAGCTGGTGGCTGGACCACGGGAGAATTCGGAGACGGAGGCGATCCGCCAGTCGGCAGAGACCTTCTACGCCAGCCACAACTGGCAGGCCTTCTTCCTGCAGGGCACCAAGCTCCTCGCCTACGAGCTGTGGGAGGAACACGGCTTTGCGCCCCCCGACAACATCGTGATCCCCGTCGGCGCCGGCAGCAACGTGCTCGGCTGCGACATCGGTTTTCGCGAGCTGCTGCGCGCCGGGGAAATCACCAGGCTACCGCGGCTGTTCTGTGCGCAGCCGCAGAACTGCGCCCCCTTGCACGCCGCCTTCGTCGCCGGCTCCGAGACCCCGGTCGACGTCACCACCGCGCCGACCATCGCGGAAGGGACCGCGATCAAACGCCCGGTCCGCTTCACGGAGGTGCTGCAGGCCGTCCGCCGCTCCGGTGGCGGCACGGTCGCGGTGTCCGAGCAGGAGATCACGACGACGGTCGGCGTGCTGGCCCGGATGGGGCTCTACGCCGAGCCGACCTCGGCGGTCGCGGCCGCGGCCGCCGAGAAGCTGCTGGCGTCGGGCACGATCACGCCGGACCAGCGCACCGTGGTGCTGCTGACCGGCAGCGGCCTGAAGGCCACCGCGTTCATGACCGAACTGTTCGGCAAGGCCTGACGTCGCCTGCGGCGCTCAGCGGCCGCGCAGCCGTTCCAGCATCTCGGCGGTGGCGAAGCCGTCGGCGGCGGCGCCGATGGACGCCTGGAACTCACGCAGCGCCTTGCGGGTCTCGCCGCCGAGCTGGCCGTCCGGCTCGCCGCGGTAGAAGCCGCGCTGCACCAGCAGTTGCTGCAATTCAAGCCGCTCGGCGCGGCTGAGCACCCGCTCCTGCCGCGGCCACGCCTGCACGAACGGGCCGCCGCCACGCAGGCGGTCGGCGAAATGGCCGATCGCGAGGGCATAAGCCTCCGCCGGGTTGTAGCGCAGGATGCTGCGGAAGTTCTGCAGCATCAGGAAGCCCGGCCCTTCGCTGCCGGCCGGGGCCAGCAGGAAGGCCTTGTCGGAGGTGCGCGGGAACGGCTTGCCGCCGGCGCGGCGGATGCCGAGCTGCTCCCACTGCGCCACCGTCATCTGCTTG
This sequence comes from Bradyrhizobium sp. 2TAF24, assembly GCF_052115025.1. NCBI lineage: Bacteria > Pseudomonadati > Pseudomonadota > Alphaproteobacteria > Hyphomicrobiales > Nitrobacteraceae > Bradyrhizobium > Bradyrhizobium sp. 2TAF24. Next base: position 210,048 of record NZ_JBFRFW010000003.1, read on the forward strand.
GCGCGGTCGGCCAGCATGTAGTTGAAGCCGCGGGGCACCTCGACCTCATAGCCCCAGGTCTGGCCGCTCTGCCAGCCGTCCTTCTTGAGGTTGTTGGCGGTTGAGGCGATCAGGTCGGCGACGTTGTCGACGACGTCCTTGCGGCCGTCGCCGTCGAAATCGACCGCATAGCGCTTGAACGCCGTCGGCATGAACTGGGTCGGGCCGAACGCGCCGGCCCATGAGCCCTTCATCTGCTCGGGGCGCAGGTCGCCGTGATGCAGGATTTCCAACGCCGACAGGAATTCGTTACGGAAATAGGCCTGGCGACGGCCGATGCACGACAGCGTCGCGGTGGAGCGCAGCACGCTGCGGTCGCCGCCCTGGGTCGAGTAATTCGATTCGACGCCCCAGATCGAGGCGATGACATAGCGATCGACGCCATAGGCCTTCTCAACCGCGTCGAAGGTGGTCTTGTACTGCGCCAGCACCTCGCGGCCACGCTGCATGCGCGCGTCGCTGACGAGGACATCGAGATAGTCCCAGAGCGCCTTGGTGAATTCGGGCTGCGAATCCATCAGGTCCATGATGCGCAGGTCCGGCGTCAGGCCGTCGGTGAAGCGCCGGTAGCTCTCCAGCGAAATGCCGCGCCGTGCCGCCTCGGGCCACAGGCTGGCGATGCAGTTGTCGAAATTGGCGGCGGCGTCACGGATCGCCTGCGCCGTCATCTGCGGATGGCCGGACGCGCCGTCCTCGCCGCTCCACTCCTTAGTCCCGCCGGAGCCGCCCGGCGCCGGCTGGCTCTGCGGCGCGAAGATCGACGGCAACGAGAATGGCAAGGTGGCCTGGGCGGTGGTGCGCTGGACGCCGCCCGCCGGCGCCGCCGGCCGGACCGGCCGGGCAACCGAGCCGGTGGTATCGAGCATCACCGGGCCGCCGCCGTTCGAAGTCTGCGCCTGCGCCGGTCCGACGAGGGTCGCGAAGGCCAGAGCCGCCACACCGATCCGCTTCAGCGCGCTTGCCGTCATCGTGGGGTCATTCCTGATCCGTAAAAGCCCTGCCCGGGTCCTAAAAGGCGCCGACAGGGTTTCCATCAGCTTAACGAGCCGGCGACTTTTTGGCGCCCCCGGCATCCCGCAGCCTGGGCCGTTATGTCGCATCGGTTCAAGGCCGCGCCATGACGGCCGACGCCGGTTCGACCCAGGACCGCTCGAAAGCCGCCGCGGGGACGCCGCAAAAGCTCCGGAATCTGCTACGACATCAAGGTGACGGGCCGCCGTCCACGGTCCGCCGCCTGAACCCTGTCCACCTTCGATAGAGACAACATGAAAATTCGCAAAGCCGTGTTTCCCGTCGCCGGTCTCGGTACCCGTTTCCTGCCCGCCACCAAGGCGATGCCCAAGGAAATGCTCACGGTCGTCGACCGGCCGCTGATCCAGCACGTGGTGGATGAGGCGCTTGAGGCTGGCATCGAGCACCTGGTGTTCGTCACCGGCCGCAACAAGGGCGTCATCGAGGACCATTTCGACCGGCCCTACGAGCTCGAGGACACGCTGAAGGAGCGCGCCAAGACCAAGGAGATGGAGTTGCTGGAGCGTGACCAGCCGGAAGCCGGCTCGACCTCGTTCACGCGCCAGCAGCAGCCGCTCGGCCTTGGCCATGCGGTGTGGTGCGCCCGCGAGATCGTCGGCAACGAGCCGTTCGCCGTGCTGCTGCCGGACGTGCTGGTGAAGCATAAGCCGAGCGGGCTGAAGCAGATGATCGACGCTGCCAACGCCGTCGGCGCCGAGAAAGCCAACATTGTCGCCGTCGAGGAAGTGCCGATGGAGAGCGTGCACATGTACGGCGTCGTCGGCGTCGGCCAGCAGCGCGGCGACCTGTTCGAGCTCGCCGGCATGGTGGAGAAGCCCAAGCGCGAGCAGGCCCCCTCCAACCTCTCGATCACCGGGCGCTACATCCTGCAGCCGGAGATCTTCAAGATCCTGGAAACCCAGGAGCGCGGCGCCGGCGGCGAGATCCAGCTCACCGACGCGATGCTCGGCCTCGCCCGGACGCAGCCGTTCTACGGTTTCAAGTTCAAGGGCAAGAGCTACGACTGCGGCTCGAAGTCCGGCTTCCTCGCCGCCAACATCGCCTATGCGATGGACCGCGACGACCTGCGCGAGGGGCTGCGCGAGGAAATGAGGAAGTACTTCTGAACGAACACGCCGGCGACGGGCGCCTACGCCACCAGCGACAGGTACCCGACGCCCGCGACGAAGGACTGGTTGCGGCCGCGTGACTTCGCCTCATAGAGGGCCTTGTCCGCGGCCTCGATCAGCAGCGATGGCGAGCCGCCCTGGCTCGGGACCATGGCCGCGACCCCGATGCTGACCGTCGTGGCCCATTTTTCGGCGGACAACTGCTCGACATCGCCGCGGATCTTCTCAGCGACCAGCGACGCGGTCTCGATCGACAAGCCCGGCAGCAGCACGGCGAATTCCTCGCCGCCATAACGCGCGGCGCAGTCGGCGGAGCGGCGCACGCAGGCCCGGATGGTGGCGGCGATCCGCACCAGCACCTGATCGCCGGCCTGATGGCCGAACATGTCGTTGAACGCCTTGAAGTGATCGGCGTCGATCATCAGCAGCGCCAGCGTATCGCCCTGGCGCATGGTACGGCGCCATTCCTGGGCGATCACGGTGTCGAACTTGCGCCGGTTCCGCAACTGGGTCAGCGCATCGGTGGTGGCGAGCTGTTCGAGGCGGTCCTCGGCAAGTCCACGGCGATTGATCTCACGTGCCAGGAACAACGTCGCGGCCACCACCAGCACGATCAGCCCCAGCATGATGGCGCCGATGCGCTGCGCCTCGCGGCGCCACAGACTGAAGATGGTGTCCCATGATTTGCCGGCGACCACCAGCAGCGCGTGGCCGCTGTCACGCCACACGAACAGGCGGACGATGCCGTCGACGGCACTCGCCCGCGATGCCGCGCCGCTCGGCTGCGTCAGCGTCTGGTGCATGCCCGGCGCCCCGCTCATGTCCTTGCCGATGATGTCGAGATCGAACGGCGTACGCATGATCACGACGCCATCGCGGCGGAACACGGTGATGGTGTCGTCGGGCTGCAGCTGCAGGCGGTCGAACAGGTCGTGGAAATAGCTAAAGCGCAGCGAGCCGACCACAACGCCGACGAACGCGCCGTCCTTGGCGGTGATGCGGCGGCTCAGCACCAGCGAGTAGGTGCTGTGATGCAGCCCCGGGCGGCTGATGTAGAGGCCGCGGTCCGGATCGGTGCGATGCACTTCGAAATAGTCTTCGCCGGCATGGTTTTCCGGCTTCGGCGTCAGGGTCGAGGAATCCAGCACCAGATCGCCCTGCGCATCGAACACCTGGATCACGCCGAAATGCTGCGCGGTGGCGGCATGATCGAACAGGATCAGGCTGAGCAGCGGCTTGCTGACGGTCTTCACCTCGGGCTCGACGAAATTGGTCGCGACATTGCGCAACGACAGGTCGTAAAGCTCGATGTTGCGGCTGATGTCGGCATCGATGGTCGACGCCAGGTTTTCCATCGTGCGGCGCGCCAGCGCCTCCTCGCCGCGCCGCATGTCCAGCAGTACGCTGCCGCACACCGCCGAAAAGGCCAGCAGAGTCAGGACGCAGAACAGCATCAGCACCGCGGGCGAGATCCGCCGGGGCTTGATGTCCGATCTGACATCCGTATCGTTGCGCTGCATCACAATACCATCGTTGGGCCTGCGCACTGATGCGCCCAATTGATTGCTGCAACCTTTAGATGATTGCGATCATACCCACGGGGGTTAACAAGGCGTTGCGCCGATGCATGGGATTTGGCAGAGGATGGCTGGTTCCGTCATTTCATGATCATGCGTGACCCGACCGCCGCCGCAAGCCCGCCAAAGGACCCGCTGCCGGCGATGCGGCCGCTCGGCCGCGACCTGCAGCTCGACGCCTGCCGCGGCATCGCGTTGTGGTTCATCTTTCTCGACCACATCCCCAACAACATCGGCAGCTGGTTCACGCTGCGCAACTACGGCTTCAGCGACGCCACCGAGGTGTTCATGTTCGTCTCCGGCGTCACCTGTGCCGTCGCCTATGGCCGGACACGGCGCCGCCAGGGCTGGCGCGGCGTGGTGGCGCACACGCTGCGCCGCGGCTGGGACATCTATGCCGGTTTCCTGCTGCTGATTTTGGCCTGCGCCATCGTGGTGTTCACAGCGGGGGGCGGCCGTCTCGCCGACGACAGCAACACCCGCATCCTGTTCGAGCAGCCCGGCCCCACGCTGCTGCATGCCGCGCTGCTGCAATACCGCCCGGTGAACACCGACGTGCTGCCGACCTTCGTGCTGTTTCACCTGCTGTTCGCGCCGCTGCTGCTGGCGCTGCAGCGTGCGCCGAACATGACGCTCGCAACCTCGTTCGGCCTCTACGTCCTGGTGCAGCACTTCGGCTGGAACATTCCGGCGTGGCCGGCCAATGGCTGGTATTTCAATCCGCTCGCCTGGCAGTTGCTGTTCGTGCTCGGCGCGTGGTGGGCACTCCGTGGCAGGAAGCGGCTGCGCAAGCAGATCGCCTCACGCACGGCGCTGTGGCTCGCCGCCGGCTATCTCGCTTTCAGCCTCGTCGTGGTGATGAGCTGGACGCTCACCCCGCTCACGGCCCTGGTCCCCGATGCCCTCGCGCGCGCGATCTATCCGATCGACAAGCCCGATCTCGATCCGCTGCGGCTGCTGCATTTCCTGGCGCTCGCCATGGTTGCGGCCTCGATCGTGCCGCGCCGCCGGGATGGCCTGCTGACACCGCCGCTCGTCGCGGCGATCCGCTGCGGCGAGAACTCGCTACCGATCTATTGCCTCGGCGTGCTGCTTGCGCTCGCAGGCCACATTGTGCTCACGCGGCTGTCCGGCGCCCTCGCCATGCAGGCCGCCGTCAGCATCGCCGGCATTCTGCTGATGATCCTCGCGGCCAACGCGATCACCGCGGCGGCAAGGCTGAACCGGCAGCGGCGGGGCCTGTTCTGATCCGCCGGCGCGCCCCTTGACGGGGGACGCTCCGGCTCTGCAATAGTGTCCCGCGATCGAGGACCTGCCGTGAGCCCCTATGACCCGCTGCGCGACTACCTGAAGGCGCAGACCCGCGACGAATTCGTGCTGACCAATGAGCAGATCGAGGACATCCTCGGCTTTGCGCTGTCGCGCGCCTCGCACCGGGCGTCATGGTGGGAGACCGAGCGCAGCCCGCAGGTCGGGGCGCCGCAGCGCGTCGCCTGCCTTGACGGTGGGTTCAATGCGACCCGCCTCAGCGACGGCTCCGGCGTGCGTTTTCGCCGGGCCGGACTGCGCCGCCGCTTCAAGTGACGGCCGGATCGATGGCCGAGGTCAGACCTTGACCACGATCTTGCCGAACTGCTCGTTGCTTTCCAGGAAACGATGCGCCTCGACGATCTCCTCGAACGGGAAGGTCCTGGCGATGACGGGCTTCAACGCCCCTGATGCCAGCCCGTCGAGGATGAACGCCTTGGCGGCGGCGAGCCGCGCCGGATCACCGATGATCTCGTGGACGAGATAGCCGCGCAGCGTCAGCGTCTTGCTGAGCACCGCGAACGGCGGAAACGGTGTCGGCTCCGGGCTCAGGCCGCCATACTCGATCAGGATGCCGCCCCGCGCCATCGCCGCGGTCAGCGGCGCGAAGATCGGCCCGCCGATCGCATCGAGCACGACGCGCACGCCATCTCGTCCCGCGATCTCGTTGAGGCGGGCCTCCAGATCCTCCTCCGCCGTGGCGACCACATGGGCCGCGCCAGCGGCGCGCAGGTCCTGCGCCTTGCGCGACGTGCGGGTCACCGCGATCACTGTCGCGCCGACGGTGTTGGCGATCTGGATCGCGGCGAGGCCGACGCTGCTCGACGCCGCCGTGATCACCACCACATCGCCCTTGCGCAGCCCAGCGATGTCGATCAGCGCGCCATAGGCGGTGAGATAGGCCATCCACACGGCGGCCGCGGCCTCCCAGCTGAGTGACGACGGATGCCGGACCACCTGCGCGGCGGGAAAGGTGATGAGATCGCCGTAGGCCGGCCAGCGCACCATCGAGATCGGCGGGATTACGCTGACAGCATCGCCGGGCGCCACTTCAGTGACGCCGGCGCCGACCGCCTCGACCACGCCGGCGGCCTCGAGGCCGAGCCCCGAGGGCAGCGTCGGCGTCTCGATATACGTCCCGGCCCGGAGCAGCGCCTCAGCCCGGTTCAAGCCCAGCGCCTTGACCCGGATCCGGGCCTCGCCGGGACCCGGGGCCGACAGCTCGACCGTCTCGATCCGCAGCACCTCCGGCCCGCCATGCTCATGAAAACGAATGATCCGCGCCATGACGTCACAACTCCAAATCTTTTGAACTGAATGAGCTATGACAGCGCTGGAATCCGCGATAAATTCCCTCTCGTGAAGATCAATCAAAACTAACAGTTTCTAATCATGGATCGCCTCACCAGCATGGCCGTGTTCGTGCGGGCCGTCGACCTCGGCTCCTTCGCCGCTGCGGCGGCCGCTCTCGACCTGTCCGGACCGATGGTCGGCAAGCACGTCCGGTTCCTGGAGGAACACCTCGGCGTGCGGCTGCTCAACCGCACCACCCGGCGGCAGAGCCTGACCGAGTTCGGCCGCGCCTATTACGAGCGCTGTCGCGCGGTGCTCGCGGAGGTCGATGCCGCGGATGCGCTGGCCGCCGACCAGCTCGCCGAGCCGCGCGGCCGGCTGCGCGTCACCATGCCGGTGCTGTTCGGCCGGCGCTGCGTCGCCCCGATCCTGCTGGATCTGGCGCGGCAGCATCCGGCGCTGGAGCTGGAGCTATCGTTCAGCGATCCGCTGTCGGACCTCGCCGAGAGCGGTTGCGATCTTGCTGTTCGCACCGGAGATCTGCAGGACATGTCCGGGGTGATCACCCGCCGGCTGGCGCGCCAGCGCATGATCGTGTGCGCCGCGCCGTCCTACCTCGCGGCCCAGGGCACGCCGGAACGCGTCGCCGAGCTGCAGCAACACCAGGCGATCATCTATGGCCGCACCGGCCGCACAGCGCCGTGGCGATTTCCGCGCCCCGACGGGCCCGAGCAGCAGATCGTGCCGCCGAGCCGGCTGCGGCTCGACGACCTCGAGGCGATCGCGGACGCGGCAGCCGCAGGCCTAGGGCTTGCCTGGCTGCCGAGCTGGCTGGTGCGCGAACGCCTCGCCGCCGGCACGCTGGTGCGGCTGCTGCCGGATGAAACCGAGTTTCCCTATGACAGCCACGCACTGTGGCTGCAGACCCCGCAGCTGCCGCGCAAGGTCCGCCTCGCCGTCGACACGCTGGCGGCAGCGCTGCCGAAACTGATGGCCTGACGGGCGCCGGACGCGCGATCAGGCCACCGCCTCGACTGCGGCCCTGCCCTCGGCGATGCGCCCGACGAACTCCTGCGCCGTCATCACATGCACCGTGGAGAACGCCAGCACGGTCAGCGTGGCGCGAGGCGACGCGCGGCAGACGCAGCCGCCTACTGCTGCGCGCGCACGCCGAGCGTGATCACGGTGGCGTTGGAGTTGAAGCCGGGCTGGTTGCTGTCCAGCCAGTCGTGCCGGATCTGCCCCTTGATCTGGAAGGTGCGGTTGAGCTTGTAGACGAGGTCGGCTGATACGGTGAAACGGTTGTCGAAACGACCGAGCCCGCGATAGTCCGAGGTGCCGTAGCCGAACCGCGCGGTGGCGACCAGCCAGCGGCGCAGGGCATGCTCGACCTGCCAGGTGTAGTCGCGCGTCACCACGCCGGGCACGCCGGGCAGCGGGCTCTCGTCGATCGACGAGGCGGCGATGAACTTCGCGGTGGTCAGCGGCGTCACCGTCCAGACCAGCGACGCGCTGGTCAGAAGGCCGCTGATCTGGCTGAGACGCGCATCGCGATAGTTGCGCATCAGCCAGCCGACCGCGGCCTCGCCGGTGATGAGGCGGGTCAGCTCGAAGCTCGAACCGCCCTTGATGTAGCCGCCATCGGAATCGCGAAGGTAGCCATAGCGATCGACGGCCTGGTCATGGATGCGGGTGTCGCCCTCGACCTCGACGAACGGCTTGACGCCCGGGCGCAGATCGTAAGCGACACGCGCGATGCCGCCATACTGGGTGAAGTCGCGATCGTCGTTCGAGGTGGACGAGCCGTCGGTCAGCTTCGACCACTGGTACGAGGTGTGATCGATGGTGCCGCTGACCGCGACGTTGAGGCGATTGAAATCGTGATCGACGCCGAGCGTGCCGCCGGTGGTGGCGTACACCGGGTATTTCGCAAGACCGGTCTGGATGTTCGGGCTGCCCGGATTGTCGGTTGCAACGCGCAGCCGCAGCTCGCCGTTGATCCGGGTGTCGCGGGTGACGTCGATGCGGCCGTCGACGCGGCCGGTGAAATCGGGGCGGTCGATATTCATCGGCGCGCCGTTGTTCGCGGCGACGTCCGGCGGCAGCGTCATGCCATAGCCGGTGAAGGAGCCGCGCAGGTCGGCGCTCAGCGCATGACGCGTCCAGTTCGAGGTGACCACCAGTTCCGGCGCGATCATCCAGAATGCCGAGCCGCGCGCCGGCGACAGCCGGCTCGGGTTGGTGTCATAGCCGCCGGTCAGCTCGACCGCGGCGTGCGACAGGAACGAGCCGTAGTAGATGCCTGGGGCACCGAACGGATCCGTGTCGATCGGCAGGCGGCGGCGCGGCGGCTGGCCCGGAATGTTGCCGGCCGCCGAGGCCGGCACCGGCACACCCGCGGCCGAGGCCGATGGCGGCGCGGCAAGCTTGGGCGGTCCGCCGGCCACCGGGCCGGCCGGTACCGGCGGCAGCGCGGCATTGTTGGTCAGCGGACCGCGCAGCGGCCCGCCCGGCAGCGGCCGGGCCATCGGCCTGGCCTTCGGCTTTTTCTTGCGGCCGAACGAATCGTAGCCGGTCACCGCGGCGCCGAACCCGGCGGGATTGCCGTAGGTCGGGATCGCCCCGAGGCGGGAGGGGGCGGGCGGCGGCGGAGCGGCCGTATCATCCGCGGGCTTGCCGGCGTTGCCCTGAGCCCCCTGGGCGACCTGCCGCAGGTTGGGGTTCTTCGGGGCGAAGCCGCCTGCTTGTGGATTGAACAGATCCCCGGTCAGCGCCTGCGCCCCGGCAGGTGTCGACAAGGCCACCAGGGCGGCGGCGAGGCATAGCGGCAGGGCGCGCCACGGGTGCGCGCCCAGGGGGCGGCCCGTCCGGAGGGCCTTCAGCCGCCAGCCTCCAACCACAATATACCTCTATAAATCATACACTTAACGAAAATCAGACTGCCGGCCGGCAGCCCAAACGTCGTTAATGGAGTTAAAACAAAGATGGTTAACGGCCGGTTAGGGTGTTGCGCCCAGCCGCGTCGCCTTGCGCGGCGGTCCGTGCTAGACACCGCCAACCGAGCGCGGGCCGATCGCCCGCCGCCACAATTTCCCTGCATCAAGGGTGTCAGGCCTTTCATGACCCAACGAAAACCACGAGCCGCCGAGCTTGTGACCGAGCATCCCCCCGCCATCGCATCCGCCCTGCGCACGCTGGATGCCGAGGCGAGCGGCATCACCGCCCTCGCCGCCGCCCTGCAGAACGGCCTCGGCGCGCCGTTCGCGGCGGCCGTGGAGCTGATTCGCAACGCACGCGGCCGGGTGATCGTCTCCGGCCTCGGCAAATCCGGCCACATCGGCCGCAAGATCGCCGCGACCTTCGCCTCCACCGGCACGCCGGCGTTCTTCGTCCATGCGGCGGAGGCGAGCCATGGCGACCTCGGCATGATCACCGCCGACGACGTCATCATCGCGCTGTCGTGGTCCGGCGAGACCGTCGAGCTGAAGAACCTGATCAACTACTCCCGCCGCTTCCGCATCGGCCTGATCGCGCTCACCGCCGAGGCCGAATCGACGCTGGGCAAGGAAGCCGACATCTGCCTGACGCTGCCGAAGGCACGCGAGGCCTGCCCGCACAACCTCGCGCCCACCACCTCGTCGCTGATGCAGCTCGCGCTCGGCGACGCGCTGGCAGTGGCGCTGCTGGAGAGCCGCGGCTTCACCGCGGTCGATTTCGGCGTGCTGCACCCGGGCGGCAAGCTCGGCGCGATGCTGAAATTCGTCCGCGACCTGATGCACACCGGCGCCGCGATCCCGCTGAAGCCGCTCGGCACCAAGATGTCGGACGCGCTGGTGGAGATGACATCGAAAGGCTTCGGCTGCGTCGGCATCGTCGATGGCAAGGGCGAGCTCGCCGGCATCATCACCGACGGCGACCTGCGCCGCCATATGCGCGCCGACTTGATGACTGCGACGGTCGACGAGGTGATGACGCGTCAGCCCAAGACGATCTCGCCGGACACGCTCGCCAGCGAAATGCTGGAAATGCTGAACTCGTCGAAGCCCGCGGTCACCGTGCTGATCGTCGCCGAAGGCAAGAAGCCGGTCGGCATCGTCCACGTCCACGACGTGCTGCGGGCGGGCGTGGCCTGAGTTCAGCCTGATCTGTCGGACGTAGCCCGGGTGAGCGAAGCGACACCCGGGGAAATATCACACGATGAACATCCCGGATATCGCTGCGCTCATCCGGGCTACGCGCTGAATACCGATCAGGCGGCCGCGCGCATCACCGCATCGGCAACGAGACCCGCGAACAGCAGCAGGCCCGCATCGCGGTTCGACTTGAACAGCTTGAGGCACAACGCCGGATCGCCGATGTCGAGACGGCGGATCTGCCAGGCAAGGTGCACGGCGAACACCGCAAGGCCGAGGAAGGCCAGAGCACCGGCGCCCGCGAGCCAGAACGCGGTGCCGATCAGCACCACCGCGAGGCTGTAGAAGAAGACGAGCGCGGGCCCGGTGTGCTCGCCGAACAGCCGCGCCGTCGACTTGATGCCGATCAGCGCATCGTCCTCGCGATCCTGGTGGGCGTAGATGGTATCGTAGCCGATCACCCAGGAAATCGAGCCGGCGTAGAGCACGAACGCCGCGACGTCGAGCCGCGCCAGGATCACCGCGAAGCCCATCAAGGCGCCCCACGAGAAGGCGAGACCGAGCACCACCTGCGGCCAGTAGGTGATGCGCTTCATGAACGGATAGATCGCGACCACCAGCAGCGAAGCGATGCCGGTGGCGATGGCAAAGCGGTTGAACTGCAGCAGCACCACCAGTCCGATCAGAGCCTGCAGCACCATGAACAGCGCGGCCTGGGTCACCGTGACCTGGCCCGATGGAATCGGCCGCGAGCGCGTGCGCTCGACCTTGCCGTCGAGGTTGCGGTCGGTGATGTCGTTCCAGGTGCAGCCGGCGCCGCGCATCACGAAGGCGCCGATGAAGAACAGCACCACCGTCGACGGCAGCAGGCGCAGATTGCCGGCAACGCCGCAGGCCAGCGCCGCCGACCACCAGCACGGCATCAGCAGCAGCCACGAGCCGATCGGGCGATCGAACCGCGACAGGCGCAGGTAAGGCCGCGACCACAGCGGCGCGCGGGTGTCGACCCAGTTGTGGGTCGAGTCGGCGACGCGAGCGCTCGTGTCCGCTTTTCGAAGTTCGCTGTACATCGCGGCCATCTCTTTCACGCGCTTCGAAAAGCAAAGGACACGAGCAGATACGTTTCGAGCGCCGCCCTTCGATCCAAAGTCCCTGGGACGAGAGGGACTTCAGATCGGGGCAGGCGCATCCGACACGCCTATCGCGTCAGCGCGTTGCCGTTCAGGGTTTCGAAGGTGGCGCCGCCGCGCTTGGTGGCCTCCCGTGCCTCGGGAATGGCGGAGCTGGTGCCGAGCACGTCGGAGAGGCTCGGTCCGGCCGGACCGGCGGCCTGCTGGGCCGCGACATTGCACACCGTGGCCTTCATCTTCTCGGTATTGGCGTGGCCGTTCTTCATCTGCTGGCCGATTTCGGCCGGAATGCCGCAGCGCTTGGCGTTGGTCTCGATGAATTTGATCATCTTGACCTCGGCGCCGGAGAAATTCTTGATCAGCGCGCAGGCTTCGGCCGGCGGCGCCTTGTGCTCGCTGGCGGCCTTGATCAGGCCCGCCTTCTTCTCGGCGTCCTGACGCAGGGGCAGGAACTGCTTCATGCACTCCTCGCCGCCGGGCGGCGGACCGCCGGCCTGGGGCGGCGGCGCACCACCGAAAGCGCCGGCCCCGCCCATCACCGGGGCGGCACCGGCCGGCGGAAACGGCGATGGCTGCGAGCTCTGTGAAGCGCCGTTGACCGGCGGAAAGGGCGAAGCCTGGCTCTGCTGCCCCGGCAGCGGCGCCGGAAATGCGCCCTGGGCGCATACCTCGGCGGCCGACACCAGAAGGCCCGCCAGGGCGAGCGGCGCAATCCATGTGATCGCGCGCGGCTTATACGGATGTTGGACGGTCACGAATGATCCTCCGGCAAGAGTCCTGGTCCCCCGACGCTCGGCATCCTCTGGCCACCGCGGCTACGCGAACGATCGGGCCGGGCCGGCGGGATTGGTTTGCTGGCCTTCTACGATTCCCCAAGCCCCTTAACAACCCGTCGAATGGGGCGACAGCACGGCGCAGGGCGCCCCGGCGGCTGGCAAGCCGGCGTTCTTCGGCTAGAACACGGAACCTCGCTGGATTCACTGAGATGCCAAAGACCGATTTCCGCAGCCCCCGCCTGTTCACCGACGCCACCCTGGCGCCCGGCGCAATGGTCGTGCTCGACAAGGACCAGAGCAACTATCTCGGCAACGTCCTGCGCCTGTCGGCCGGCGACGGCGTGCTGGCGTTCAACGGCCGGGACGGCGAGTGGCGCACCACGATCGCCGGGCGCAAGCGCCCCGAGCATCTCATCGTCGACACCCAGACCCGGCCACAGGACCACCTGCCCGACATTCATTACGTGTTCGCGCCGCTCAAGCACGCCCGGCTCGACTACATGGCGCAGAAGGCCGTGGAAATGGGCGCCGCGCGGCTGACGCCGGTGGTCACCCGCTTCACCCAGACCAGCCGCGTCAACACCGAGCGGCTGCGCGCCAATGTGGTCGAGGCGGCCGAACAGTGCGGCATTCTCAGCCTTGCCGGCGTCGATGAGCCGCTGCCGCTGCCCCGCTACCTCGACGGCCGCGATCCGGCGCGCCTGCTGGTGTTCTGCGACGAGGACGCCGAGGTGGCTGATCCGCTGGCGGCGCTGGCGACGCACCGGCCGCCCACCGGGGGCATCGACGTGCTGATCGGCCCGGAGGGTGGCTTTGCCGAGGAGGAGCGCGCGGCGCTGCGGCGCCAGCCCCGCGTCGTCACCCTGTCGCTCGGCCCCCGCATCCTGCGGGCAGACACCGCAGCGGTCGCCGCCCTCGGCCTCGTCCAGGCAGTTCTGGGTGATTTCACCAAAGAAAACACGCTATAGTTGCATCGCCATTTCCCGTTAAGCGACTTCGGCGAATCGAGGTCGAAACCGTGCGGAGGGCATGTTAAAGGGCGGCCCCGTAATCGATTTCCCGCGGCCCGGCCCTTCGCCGGACCACACGTTCCGACGAGATCGGACCCGACGTCCGACGGAGAACCAACCGCATGAGCCAGACCGCCCCTCGCGCGGCCAGCCCCGCCGCCCCGGCGGAGACGCTGCTGGCGTCGTTCGCGCAGGCCGGCTACGCCAAGGCGGAACCGGCGATCCTGCAGCCAGCTGAGCCGTTCCTCGACCTGTCCGGCGAGGACATCCGCAAGAGCCTCTACCTCACCACCGATGCCGGCGGCGAGGAACTGTGCCTGCGGCCCGACCTGACCATCCCCGTGGCCCGCGACTATCTGGCCTCACCGATTGCCGGAAAGCCGGCCGGCTTCTGCTACCTCGGCCCGGTGTTCCGCTATCGCGGCCAGCGCCCGAACGAGTTCCTTCAGGCCGGCGTCGAATCGTTCGGCCGCACCGACCGTGCCGCCGCCGACGCGGAAATGCTGGCGCTCGGCCTCGAGGCCCTGGCGGCGTTCGGTGTCAGCGAAATCGATGTCCGCACCGGCGACGTCGCGCTGTTTGCGGCGCTGATCGACGCGCTGGCGCTGGCGCCGTCGTGGAAACGCCGCCTGGTGAAGGACTTCAACCGCAAGACCTCGCTGGCGCAGGATCTCGAGCGCCTGACGCTGTCCACCGACACCGCCCGCAAGGACTATGAAGGCGTGCTCGCCGCGCTCGCCGGCTCCGACCGCAAGGCGGCCCATGCGCTGGTCACCGACCTGATGTCGATCGCCGGCGCCACCCAGGTCGGCGGCCGCTCGGTCGCCGAGATCGCCGACCGCTTCCTCGAGCAGTCGACGCTGACCTCCGGCACGCTGCCCAAGGACATCCGCGTCCTGATCGAGCGCTTCCTCACCATCACCGGCGAGCCCGACGAAGCGCTGGCCGAGCTGCGCACCCTCGCCGCCGACGCCAAGCTCGACCTCAACGCGGCGATCGACCAGTTCGAGAGCCGCATCGGCTTCATGGCCGCGCGCGGCATTGAGCTGTCGCGCACCCGCTTCGCCACCTCGTTCGGCCGCGGCGTCGATTACTACACCGGCTTCGAGTTCGAGCTGCACCGCAGGGGCAACGGCGTCGAGCCGCTGGTCGCCGGCGGCCGCTACGACAACCTGATGAGCCGCCTCGGCGCATCGACGCCGATCCCGGCGGTCGGCTTTTCGATCTGGATGGAGGCGCTGACCCGGTTCGCCGCCGCCCCCGCAGGGAGCCCGCGATGACCGAGCCTTTCGTTCTCGCCGTGCCGTCCAAGGGCCGGCTGCAGGAAAACGCCGACGCGTTCTTCGCCCGCGCCGGCCTGACGCTCGCCAAGTCCGGCGGCGCGCGCGACTATCGCGGCACCATCAACGGCCTCGACAATGTCGAGATCGCCTACCTGTCGGCGAGCGAGATCGCCGCCAATCTCGCCCGCGGCGCGGTGCACCTCGGCATCACCGGCGAGGACCTGATCCGCGAGAACATCGTCGATGCCGACCGCCGTGTCGCGCTGATCGAGCCGCTCGGCTTCGGCTACGCCAATGTCGTGGTCGCAGTGCCGCAGGCCTGGATCGACGTCCGCACGATGGCGGACCTCGACGACGTCAGCACGGCATTTCGCGCCCGCCACAATCGCCGCATGCGGGTGGCGACCAAGTACATCAACCTGACGCGCAACTTCTTCGCCGGCCATGGCGTCGTCGACTACCGCATCGTCGAGAGCGCCGGCGCGACCGAAGGTGCGCCCGCCGTCGGCACCGCTGAGCTGATCGTCGACATCACCACCACCGGCGCGACGCTCGCCGCCAACGGCCTCAAGGTGCTCGACGATGGCGTGATGCTGCGCAGCCAGGCCAACCTCGTCGCCTCGCGCGACGCCGACTGGTCGCCGCAGGCGCGCGAAACCGCGCGGATCATTCTCGATCACATCGCCTCGCGCGCCCGTGCCAACGTCTTCAAGGAAGTGCGCACCCGCTTCAAGGGCTGCGACGCAGCGCTGCTGGACGAAGCCCGCACTCGGTTCGGCGTGGTGGCGCCGTTCGGCGGGCCGACCTCGTCGGGCATGCTGACGCTGCACTGCCCGCCGGCGCAGATCTATGCACTTGCCACCTTCCTGCGCGTGCACGGCGCCGACACGGTGTCGGTGGCTTCGCTCGAATACGTGCTCGACCGCGACAACCCGCTGTACACCAAGCTGGACGCATTCCTTGCGACGTGATCGCCCCTCGTGCGACGTGATCGCCACTTGCAGACCGTCCGGCAGTCACTACCATCATGGCGAGCGACGTCCGCACCTCCGCGGCGTCCCGGAAGATGATCGATGATGCTCGGCGCTGACGTTTCCAACCTGTCCGGCGACGCCCGCACGGCGGCGGCCCAAGGGCTGTCGATCGTGGTGCCGGTCTATAACGAGGCCGCCGGCCTCGAACGGCTGCACCAGCGGCTGATTGAGCTCGCGCGCTCGCTGAAGCAGCGCCACGGCCTTGCGATCGAGGTGGTCTATGTCGACGACGGCAGCGCCGACGACACGCTGAAGATCGCCCGCGCCCTGCCCGCCACCGCGCTCGATGTCCAGGTGGTGTCGTTGTCGCGCAATTTCGGCAAGGAGGCTGCGCTGATGGCCGGCCTCGACTACGCGCGGCGCGGCGCGACGCTGTTCATGGACGGCGACGGCCAGCACTCGCCGGACCTCGTGCACAAGCTCGTCACGCACTGGATCGAGGACGGCTACGACGTCGTGTATACGGCCAAAGCGCACCGCGACAACGAATCATTCCTGCGGCGGCTGTCGGTGCAGGGCTTCTACCTGCTGATCAACTGGGGCGCGCGGCAGAAGATTCCCGAGGATGCCGGCGACTTCCGCCTGCTGTCGCCGCGGGCGACGCAGGCCCTGCGCCAGCTGCCCGAGCGCAACCGCTTCTTCAAGGGCCTCGCGAGCTGGATCGGCTTCCGCCAGATCCGCGTCGACTACGAGCCCGAGGCGCGCGCCCATGGCCGCACCTCGTTCAACGCCGCGCGGCTGATCGGCCTGTCGATCGAAGGCCTGACCTCGTTCTCGGTGGCGCCGCTGCGGGTGGCGAGCCTGCTCGGCCTGCTGCTGGCGACCGCAGCGTTCCTGTTCGGGCTGTCGATCCTGTGGGAGACCGTGGTCAGCGGCAAGTCGGTGCCCGGCTATCCGTCGCTGGTGGTCGGCCTGATGACCCTTGGCGGCGTGCAACTGCTGATGATCGGCATCGTCGGCGAGTATATCGGCAAGATCCTGTCCGAGCTGAAGGCGCGTCCCGTCTACTTCATCGCCGAGCACACGGT
Organism: Bradyrhizobium sp. 2TAF24; assembly: GCF_052115025.1. Lineage (NCBI taxonomy): Bacteria > Pseudomonadati > Pseudomonadota > Alphaproteobacteria > Hyphomicrobiales > Nitrobacteraceae > Bradyrhizobium > Bradyrhizobium sp. 2TAF24. The sequence goes on from NZ_JBFRFW010000003.1 coordinate 226,800, forward strand.
GAAGCCGGCCGAGCCCGACAAGGCCGCCGCCGACACCCCGGTCGGAACCGCCGCCGGATGAGCGCGCCCGCCGAGCGCCGCATCTGGCTGTGCGCCGACGACTATGGCCTCAGTCCCGGCGTCAACCGCGCCATCCGTGAACTGATCGCGCAGCGCCGCCTCAATGCCACCTCGGTGATGGTGGTCGGCCCCGCGATCGGCCGCGACGAGGTCGAGGCACTCAGGCAGGTGACGGCCGACGGCGCCTGCGCCATCGGCCTGCACACCACGCTCACCGCGCCGTTCAATCCGCTGACCCTGCATTTCAGCCCGCTGCGGGGCGGCGCATTCCTGCCGCTCGGCGCAATGCTGCGCGCGAGCCTGTTGCGCCGGCTCGATCCCGACATCGTCGCGGGCGAGATCACGGCGCAGCTCGCCGCGTTCGCCGAGCTGTTCGGCCGCCCGCCGGATTATGTCGACGGTCATCAGCATGTCCAGATCTTCCCGCAGGTGCGCGACGCCTTTGTCAGGGCAGTGAAGGCCGCGGCACCCCGCGCCTGGGTACGCCAGTGCGGACGGGCGCTGCCGCTCGCCGAGCGCCTCGCCAATCCCAAGGCGCTGCTGCTCGACACCCTGAGTGCACGGTTTCGCAGCCTCTGCGCCCGCACCGGGCTCGGCTGCAATCCTGGATTTGCCGGTGCCTATGATTTCTCGCACCCGGTGGACTTCGGCACCGTGATGCCATCCTTCCTGCAGGGTCTGCCCGACGGCGGCCTTGTGATGTGCCATCCCGGCCATGTCGACGAGGTGCTGGTCAGCCTCGATCCGCTGACCGATCAGCGCGAGCGCGAATACGCGTTTCTCGCCAGCGACGCGTTCCCGCAGCTGCTGCAGGCGAATGTTATAACGCTGCAGGCGCCCGCCGCTTCCGCCACTTTGTCGCATACCAAAAATTAATCTGCGGAACTTCTTTTTGCGTCACAAACGGCACCTAGATTCCGGACGCCGACGCATCGACGCCGGAGGAGGACACCTATGACCCCGCAAGAACGCCAACTGATCGACGACCTGTTCAACCGGCTCGCCGGTCTGGAGAACACCCCGCGCGATCCCGAGGCGGAGAAGGCCATCATCGAGGGCCTGCGCCGCGCGCCGAACGCCGCCTACGCGCTGGTGCAGACCGTGCTGGTGCAGGACGAGGCGCTCAAGCGCGCCAGTGCCCATATCGAGGAACTGGAGAGCCGTGCAGCGCAGCCGGCGCCGGCCTCCGGCAGCTTCCTGGATTCGATGCGCGATGCGGTGTTCGGCCAGGGCGGCTCACGCGGCTCGGTTCCCAATGTGCGCCCGGCCGATCCGGCGCCGCGCCCGGTCTGGAATAGCGGCCAGGTCCTGAACAATGCGCCGACCGGCGGCTATGCCGACCCGCGGGCCGCGGCCGGGTATGCGCCGCCTGCGGGCTATGGCGCCGCGCCCGGCTATGGCGCGGCCCCTGCCGGCGGCGGTGGCAGCTCGTTCCTCGGCACCGCGGCGGCGGCCGCGGCCGGCGTGATCGGCGGCTCGCTGCTGATGAACAGCATGCGCGGCCTGATGGGCGGCGGCACTCACCAGTCGTTCGCCGACGCCGGGCCGTTCGGCGGCGGCTCCAGCCTCAATCCGTGGGGTGGCGGCGACCAGTCGGGCGGCAGCCTGGCACGCGATGCCGGCGTCGACGACATCGGCCGCAGTGGTGGAGATGCGCGGCAGGGCCTGTTCGACCAGGCTCCGAGCGAACGCGGCTCCGACGACCGCGGCTTCGGCGGCAGCGACAACTACGCGTCGAATGACGACAGCGACGACGACGGTTTCGATTCCGACGACGGCGGCGGCAGCGACTACGCCTGACCGCGCGCAGCTGACGCGTTGCCTTTGACGGCTCACACGACAACGGCCGCCCTCACGAGCGGCCGTTGTGTTCCTTCGCCGGAGCCGAACGCTTCGCTCCCAATCCAGCGCGTCAGATCACGATCACCCGGGCGCCGACATTGACGCGATTGTAGAGGTCGATGACGTCCTCGTTGCGCATGCGGATGCAGCCCGACGACACGTTGGTGCCGATGGTCCACGGCTCGTTCGAGCCATGGATGCGATAGAGCGACGACCCCAGATACATCGCGCGCGCGCCGAGCGGATTTTCGGGACCACCAGCCATATGGCGCGGCAGGTCGGGACGGCGCTTGAGCATCTCCGCGGGCGGTGTCCAGTCCGGCCACTCGCGCTTCGCCGAAATCGTCTTGGTGCCGGACCAGGTGAAGCCGGGCTTGCCGACGCCAATGCCATAGCGCAGTGCACGGCCGTCGGCTTGCACCAGATAAAGGAATTTGTTCGGCGTATCGATCACGATGGTGCCGGCTCGCTCCCGGCCGTCATACGACACCATCTGCTTTTCGTACTTCGGATCGAAGCCCTGCTGGGCGGGCACCACCGCCTGCTGGCGCGGCAGATAACCCTGCTGCTCCATCTCCTCCTCGGGCATCGGCGCCATCCGCCGACCGCGCGGCGTCAGCTCGTAGCGTGGCGCCGGCTCATAGGTCCCCGCGGGGTACCCGGGCGCGGGCCCCGCGCCACCACCGCCGAACAGGAACTGAATGAAGCCACCGCCCATGTCATTGGAGGCGACGCGCACCGGCGGCGCCGAACGGTTGTAGACGACATACGGCTCCGCGGCGCTCTGGGCGCACGCGGGAGACGCAGCGGCGCCGAGCGCGCAGGCGCCGGCGAAGACAACGGACACGGTTTTGAACATCGACGTACTCTGCACGTTTCGTCGGGACAGCGCGCACGGCACCGGCGCGTCATCGCCGATCCGTCACGCGGACGATTAGAGGTGCAAATCGCATCGGTTTGGTAAACGCCGGTGGCCGCAGGATTCACCACGCCGCGCGATCGCCGCCCGATCTTCCGACAGCGTTTATTTTCGATGAACGCGGCGGCACCATGGTTAACCGCTGGTGTGCAGCGGCGCAGCGGACCGCCCCACGCCCGCTCCGCTGTGAACCTGACGTTAAAACACCCTGCATTACAACAGCTGCATCAAAGGGCCTGGGGAGTGTCATGGCTGTTCGTAAACGTTTTCGCATCGAGGAAGTGCAGTACGGCAGCATGCCGGAGCCCGAGCCCGTTCAGGCCGGAGAGATCAGCCCGATGCACAATGAGATCATGAGCGAATTGCGGGCGATCCGCTCGCAGATGGCCGCGCCGCATCACAACAGCGACACGCCAGCCCCCGGGACGTCGGACGTCGCCGAAGCGCAGGCCCTGCTGCAGACCTACCGCGCGCAGATCGAGCAGTGCGAGAAGCTCAAGATCGAGCTCGACCTGATCCACGAAGCGATCAACCGCACCAAGCAGGAAATCGCCGTGCTGCACGGCAAGAGCTTCAACGGCGACGAGATGTCGAGGGTGACCGGCGAGCTCGGCGCGGTGGTCGGCGGCACCGAGGAAGCCACCCAGCAGATTCTCGAGGCGGCCGAAGCGATCGACCAGGCCGCCAGCGCGATGTCCAAGATCACCTCGCCGGATCAGCAGGTCCAGCTCAGCGAGGAGATCCAGGATCGCGTCGTCGCCATCTTCGAGGCCTGCAACTTCCAGGACCTCACTGGTCAGCGCATCAGCAAGGTGATGAACACGATGAAGTTCATCGAGCATCACATCAACGTCATGATGGAGATCTGGGGCGGCGTCGACGCCATCAAGGCCCACGCACCGGCGATCATCGACGACCGCGTCGGTGATGCCCGCCTGCTCAACGGTCCGAAGGGGATGGACGACGAAGGCCACGCCTCGCAGGACGACATCGACGCCATGTTCGGCTGATCCCCGCCGATCCGCTGCACACGAATTCGGGGCGGCCATCGGCCGCCCTTTTTTTCGGCCCGGATTCCTCCATCGCGAGGCGGCCATCCGCCAAACGTCAACGCCCCCGGGAGCCGATCCCGGGGGCGTCGTTTCTGTCGACCAGCTATCGCGGCGTTACGCGCGCGGCGCGCAACGGACGTAGATCATGGTGCCGTAGCGACCGTCGGCATCCTTGTCGAGGAAGCGGGTGATCAGCACACGGCCGTCGAACGAGACGATCTCGCGGTCCTTCTCGCCGCCGGCCGGTCCGGGCGGGCCGATATAGTTCTTGCCGCTACGGCTACCCTTGATGCGCAGCTCCTGCGGGGTGGCCTCGTCGGCGAGATGCATGATGACGCCGCCCGACGTGCCGGGATTGATGACGTAGGGCTGCTTGCACTGGCCGCGCGCATTGGCCTCGGTCCGCAGCCGATCGTCCGGCTTGTGATAGGCGCCGAAGCCCCAGCGGCCGACGAGCTCGTCCGGGCGGATGCTGCCGGGAATCTCCGGCTCGACGGCCGGCACCTCAGGCATCGGCGGCGCCTGCGGCCCGCCGAACCCGCCAAAACCCTGAAAGCTGTTGCAGGCACCGAGCGAGGCGAGCAATGCCGATGCGGCTGCAAGATGCGCGGCGCGGCGCGCAACACGTGAGATGTCCATCTGATCCCCTGAACGAAGAAAACCCAGTTACGCCTGCTCCGACGGCAAGCACAATGAAGCCATCGGACCGGCAGACGTCCCGCCACCGCCGCCGCGACATGGTGTCCAGATCATCTTATAATGACATCACCAAGGCCTTAAATCCCTTTCGCGCCGGTTTTTGCGCTGCCGCAGGCCGAATCGGCCCGCCGGAAAGGCCCTTTGCTTGACAGGATCGGCGCCAAGCCATATTTCCCGAACGCACTTTTAGCACTCCCGAGGGTTGATTGCTAAAGGATGTGTTCGGGCGCATCCGCGCCCCGAAATCTGGCGGGCCAGCCTGCCCATCCGCCGGCGCTCACCTCGTTCATCTCGCAGACCAGAGGAACTCCCCATGGCCAAAACGAAATTCCGCCCGCTGCATGACCGTGTGGTCGTCAAGCGCATCGACGCCGACGAGAAGACCAAGGGCGGCATCATCATCCCCGACACCGCCAAGGAAAAGCCCTCGCAGGGCGAAATCGTCGCCGTGGGCCCGGGCGGCCGCGACGAGACCGGCAAGCTGATCCCGATCGACCTCAAGGCCGGCGACAAGGTGCTGTTCGGCAAGTGGTCGGGCACCGAGGTGAAGATCGATGGCGAGGATCTCCTGATCATGAAGGAGTCCGACATCATGGGCGTGCTCGGCTGAGCACCTGATCCCCTCGCCCGGCGCGCGCGGCCTGACACCGCCGCGACGGGCGCGGACCGTCTTCCCGTCAATCACCCATTGGCCCGCCCGGTGCGCCTCGGACGTCGAAGTCCGGCACAGGGTCGGGAACCACACCAGGAGTAAGGTTACATGGCAGCCAAGGACGTCAAATTCTCCGGCGATGCGCGCGAGCGGATGCTGCGCGGCGTCGACACCCTCGCCAACGCGGTCAAGGTGACGCTCGGCCCGAAGGGCCGCAACGTCGTGATCGACAAGAGCTTCGGCGCTCCGCGCATCACCAAGGACGGCGTCACCGTCGCCAAGGAGATCGAGCTCGAGGACAAGTTCGAGAACATGGGCGCGCAGATGGTGCGCGAGGTCGCCTCGAAGACCAACGACACCGCCGGTGACGGCACCACCACCGCGACCGTGCTGGCCCAGGCCATCGTGCGCGAGGGCGCCAAGGCGGTTGCCGCCGGCATGAACCCGATGGACCTCAAGCGCGGCATCGACATCGCGGTCGCCGCCGTGGTCAAGGACATCGAGAAGCGCGCCAAGCCGGTCGCCGCCTCGTCCGAGGTTGCCCAGGTCGGCACCATCTCGGCCAACGGCGACGCCACCATCGGCAAGATGATCGCCCAGGCGATGCAGAAGGTCGGCAACGAGGGTGTCATCACCGTCGAGGAAGCGAAGTCCCTGGACACCGAGGTCGACATCGTCGAGGGCATGAAGTTCGACCGCGGCTATCTCTCGCCGTACTTCGTGACCAACCCGGAGAAGATGACCGCCGAGCTCGAGGACGTCTACGTCCTGCTGCACGAGAAGAAGCTGTCGGGCCTGCAGGCCATGCTGCCGGTGCTCGAGGCCGTGGTGCAGTCGGGCCGTCCGCTGCTGATCATCGCCGAGGACGTCGAGGGCGAGGCGCTGGCGACGCTGGTCGTCAACCGTCTGCGCGGCGGCCTCAAAGTCGCCGCCGTCAAGGCGCCGGGCTTCGGTGATCGCCGCAAGGCGATGCTGGAAGACATCGCGGTGCTGACCGGCGGCCAGCTGATCTCCGACGACCTCGGCATGAAGCTCGAGAACGTCAACCTGCAGATGCTGGGCCGTGCCAAGAAGGTGGTGATCGACAAGGAGAACACCACCATCGTCAACGGCGCCGGCAAGAAGCCGGCGATCGAGGCCCGCGTCAACCAGATCAAGGTCCAGATCGAGGAAACCACCTCGGACTACGACCGTGAGAAGCTGCAGGAGCGCCTGGCCAAGCTCGCGGGCGGCGTCGCGGTGATCCGCGTCGGCGGCGCGACCGAGATCGAGGTCAAGGAGAAGAAGGACCGCGTCGAGGACGCCCTCAACGCGACCCGCGCGGCCGTGCAGGAAGGCATCGTTCCGGGCGGCGGCACCGCGCTGCTGCGCGCCAAGAAGGCTGTCGGCCGGATCTCCAACGACAACTCCGACGTCCAGGCCGGCATCAACATCGTGTTGAAGGCGCTGGAAGCTCCGATCCGCCAGATCGCCGAGAACGCCGGTGTCGAAGGCTCGATCGTTGTCGGCAAGATCCTCGAGAACAAGACCGAGACCTTCGGTTTCGACGCTCAGAACGAGGAATATGTCGATCTCGTCGCCAAGGGCATCATCGACCCGGCCAAGGTCGTGCGCACTGCGCTGCAGGACGCCGCTTCGGTCGCCGGCCTGCTGGTGACCACCGAGGCCATGGTCGCCGAGCTGCCGAAGGATGCGGCACCGGCGATGCCGGCCGGCGGAGGAATGGGCGGCATGGGCGGCATGGGCTTCTGAGCCCGGCGCTTTTCGCCCCGCTTCGAACGATTGCAAGGCCGCCTTCGGGCGGCCTTGTTTTTTTCACGTTCATGACGATCACTGCGTCGGTGACACAGGACCTTCCGATCGGCGGCAGCAGCGTGCGAAAAGAAATTCCTCGCCTATTGCGTGCGGTTTTGAGAATGTCCGGCACCACGTTCCGCTGAATCTTCCTCGAGGCCCGATATGCGCGCGACCGGTTTTCCCCTGTTCCTCGTTCTCGCCACTGCCGTCAGCACGGCCCCGGCGCTAGCCCAGGCGAAAAAAGAGGCGAAGGTGCCGCCCGCCGGCAACGAGGTGCGCTATTTCACCTCGATCGGCGGCATCATGGACGACCAGGCCGACACCATCCTGAAGGAGATCCGCAGCAGCGGCAAAGTCACGAGCGCGGTGCTCGACGTCTGCTTTCCCGCGATCGGCAACGCCGACCGCAAGGACCGCTTCGTGGCGACCCTCACGGTGGACGGCGCCAAGCTGACGGGAACCACGCAGAGCGGCGACGGCAAGCAGCCGGTGACGGTCAACCTGACCCGCAAGGCGTCGGCGAACGGCGTCAGCTTCGAGGGCAAGGTCACCATCGGCAGCAGCGTCTCCAACGTCAACTCCGCCGACAATGGCGACATCAGCGAGAAGGAATTCAGGGAGGGGCAGGACGCCGACGACCAGATCACCCCGGCGCCGGCGGACTTCACCAGTGTCTCGCCCGAAGCTGTGGCGGTGCGCCTCAAGCCCGAAGGCGTCCTCGACTTCGTCAACGGCCTGCGCGGACAGAACGTCGAGGTGTCGCTGAGCAGCCTGCTGCCGTCATGCACCGAGCTGCGCAAGGGCGAGCAGGTGGTGCATCTCAACATCAATCCGGAGCGCGCCGCCGAGTTTGTCGCCAGCATGAAATCGGCCCCGGGGGTCACCGCCGCCGGCTGGACCTCGGGCAAGCTCGACATGGAGCGGACCGTGCGTTTCGCGGCCACCGACTGGCGTGATGGCGGCCGGCTCGACCGCGAGCGGCTGGCCACGACGCTGTCATCGGTAATAGCCAAGGCGCTGTCGGCGACTGCACTGCCGACCAGCTGGAACGACAGCAATGGCGAGCTCAAGCTGACCTTCAAGCGCCCTCATGCCGCGCTGCCGGGGCTTGGCCTCGTGCAGACCATCACCTTCAGCGCGATGGTCGCTCCCGACAAGCCCGGCGGCAGCGACAAGCTGCTGCTGTGGCTCGGCTATCCCAGCATCAGCACCATCGACGAAAGCTCCGGCAACAAGCTGAAGCTCGCCGACGCGGCCGATTCCAGCGGCGAGGAATCGATGCCGGTCGACGAGGGCGACACGCTCACCGTCGTGGCGCGCGAACTCAAGGCCCAGCGCTGGGATTCCGAAAACAACTCCTGGAAGTGACAGGCGCACGCCCGCTCCGAGGCCCGTCCGATGCCACACCGTGACGTGGTGGTGATCGGTGCCGGCCTCGGCGGCCTGACCGCCGCAGCGCTGCTCGCCCGTGCCGGCTGCAAGGTGGTGGTGATCGAGCGCAGCAATTCGGTCGGTGGCGCGGCGTCGAGCTACAAGGTCGGCGACCTGTTCGTCGAAGGCTCGCTGCACAAGACCAGCAACCCGAACGACACAAGTGATCCCAAGCATGACGTGCTGGTCCGCGCCGGGGTCCGCGATGCCGTGACCTGGGTGCCGGGCGGCGCTCTCTACGAGCTGCGCGGCGGCCCGCTCGACACGCCGTTCACCCTGCCCGGCAATCTCACGGATGCCCGTGCGGCGCTGATCCAGCGCTTCCCGCATGCCCGCGACGGCATCACGGACATCCTGCGCGAGATGGCGGCCGCAGCGACAGCGCCGCTGCCCGCCGCGAATGCATCGCTCAGCCTGCAGCAACGGCTCGACCGCGCCTTCGGCAACGACGATGCGCTGAAGATCGCGCTCGCGGCCAATCTCATCGACTACCACGACAATCCGGCGACGCTGTCCTGGGCGTTCTTCGCCCGCGCACAAGGCCGCCTCCTGACCAGCGGCACCGCCTTCGTTCACGGCGGCTCGCAGCGGCTGTCGAGCGCGCTAGCGCGCGCGATCCGCAGCGCCGGCGGCGAGGTGCTGCTGCGGCGAAGCGTCAGCGCCGTCACTCCCGGGCCGGACGGCGGCTACTGCGTCACCCACACCGCCAAGGACGGCAGCGCCGGGCAGACCGTCGTGACGGCACGCGTGGTGAGCAACGCCGCGCCTGCCGCCACTGCCGCGCTGCTGCCCGCATCGCAGGCTGACGCGCTGCGCATGCACTATGCGGACGAAGCACCGTCGATCTCGCTGTTCATGCTGACGCTCGGGCTGTCACGCCCGCCGCGCACATTCGGAGTGAGCGGCTACGCCACGCAATTGTGGCCACGCTGGATGCGGCGCCTTGGTGACTACCCCGCGGCGGCTTCGCTGTTCGCCGACGAGCCGGACGGACGGATGCCACCGCTGGCAATCGCCGACTATGCGGCGATCGCCTCGGGCGTGCCGGCACCGCCCTACGTGCTGTCGCTGATCGGCCCGGACCGGCCGTCGAACTGGCCGCAGCACGACGTGGAAGCTTACCGCGCGCGGCGGGCGCGCTGGCAGGCCGCGATCGTGCAGCACCTCGACGGCGTCTATGCCGGCCTCGCCGGCGCGGTGGTGGCAAGCTCGTTCAACACCGCGCTGTCGATGCGGCAGTATCTCGGCGCACCGGACGGCGCGGTCTATGGCTTCGCGCCGATGCCGCATCGCACGCCGCGTTCGCCGCGCACACCGCTCGCGGGGCTCTACCTGTCGTCGGCCTATGCCGGCTTCGGCGGCTACACCGACGTGATCGCGACCGCCGCAGCGTGCGCCGAGGCGATCCTCGGCGATCCCCCGCATCCCGAGCGCAGCGAATGACCGCAAAACGCGTTCACGATTCCCTCAACAGCGAACGCACGCTCTAATTGGTGTTGAGACGAAAGCGCAGCGGCCGCGGTCCGACGAACGAGATCACGTCGCCCTGACGCTTCCAGCTGGTCGCCTCGCCGAGCGAGGCCACCAGCGCATCGTCGAGCTGCGCCTTGTCGGCCGGGCAACCGCGATCCTCGATCGCCTGCGCCATGAAGATCACGCTGTCCCCCGCCACCGAGAACTGGCCGCGACCGCCCTTGCACCACAGCTCGAGCCGGACCTCGCCGCGCTCGCTGATCTCGAGCGAGGGAATGCGCTTGGAGCCGGGCAACGGCCGGCTGTCCAGCGTCATTTCCAGCCCGAACGGAAACTCGGCCTGGGCGCGTGCCGGCGTCGCGGACAACGCCGCGGCCAGCGCTGCCGGAACAAGCGAAAACAGGATCGATTGCGAAGGGATCATCACCAACAACTCTCATATGGACGCGCACCATGGCACGCGGAATCTTGAAGCAGCGAACTGCGTCGTTTCGACGACGACGGGCCTGGCGATCCCCGCTCCGCCACCGCACGACACAAATGAAATCCCCGCGGCACGGGCCGCGGGGACCGGCAATCCCATGAGCGAACCTGGTATCCTTCGACGCGTTTTCTTCGCGCGAACCGGTACCCGTCCCCGGATCAAGTCCGAGGGCACGCTTCGCTCGAAACCGCTTTAATGCAGCACCATCGCGGTGAACGGATGCACATAGGCCTGCAACATCACGAGCACACCGACCAGGCAGGCCAAAACGATCGAATGCCCGAACACGAAGCGCAGGATCGTGCCTTCATGTCCGAACCAGTTGGTCGCGGTGGAGGCCACCACGATCGACTGCGCGTCGATCATCTTGCCCATCACCCCGCCGGACGAGTTCGCCGCCCCCATCAGCACGGGCGGCAGCCCTAGCTGCTCCGAGGTGATCTTCTGCAGGTTGCCGAACAGGATGTTCGACGAGGTGTCCGACCCGGTCAGCGCGACGCCGAGCCAGCCGAGCAGCGTGCCGAAGAAGGGATACAGCACGCCGGTGGCCGCGAACGCAAGGCCGAGCGTGGCGTCGAGGCCGGACAGCCGCGTCAGCGTGCCGATCGCCAGCATCGCCGAGATCGTGATCAGCGAGTAGGCGCACAGCTTGATGGTGCGGCCATAGATGCCGACCATCCTGCCCGGCGACAGGCCCATGACGAAGCCGGAGATGATCGCCGCGATCAGCATGCCCGTTCCCGTAAACGACAAGTACTGGAACAGGAACTGCGCTCGCTCAGGTGTCGGCTTGGGAACGACAGGCGCGACCTTGGCGATCGCTTTGTCGAGGCCCGGAATGTCGTAGTTGTAGCTGAAAATCGGATTCACTGCATTCTTGAACCAGCCCGTGCCCCAGATCAGCAGGATGACGCACAGGATGATCCAGGGGGTCAGGGCCGACCACAATTCGCCTTGTGTCAGCGGCGCGGTGTCGAGGGCTTTCGACGGCGGCGCGGTGCCGGCGGACTCGTCACGGCCGCGCAGCGCCGGCGACAGCCATAGCTCCTTCGGCTGCCAGATCTTGAGGAAGCCGATCAGACAGGCCATCGAAATCAGCGAAGCGCCGATGTCGACGATCCACGGATTGACGTAATTCGAGATCAGGAATTGCGGGACCGCGAACGACACGCCCGTGACCAGAATGGCCGGCCACACCTCCTTCATGCCCTTCCAGCCGGCGAACGCCCACACCACCCAGAACGGCACGATCAGCGAGAACACCGGCAGTTGCCGGCCGACCATGGCGCCGAGCAGATAGGGATCGAGGCCGGTGACCGATGCGAGGCCCTGGATCGGCGTTCCCAGCGCGCCATAGGCGACCGGCGCGGTGTTGGCGATCAGCGACAGGCCGGAGGCCGCAAGCGGCGAGAAGCCGAGACCGATCAGGATCGCGCCGGTGATCGCCACCGGCGTGCCGAAACCCGACGCGCCCTCGAAGAACGCACCGAACGAAAACGAGATCAGCAGCAGTTGCAGCCGCCGGTCCGGCGTGACGCCGCCGACCGCGCGCTTGAGCGCTTCGAAGCGGCCGGTGGCCAGCGTCAGCTGGTACATGAAAATGACGTTGAGCACGATCCAGCCGATCGGGAAGAAGCCCGTGACCGCACCGAGGATGGAGGCGCGAATCGAGAGGCCCGCCGGCATGGTGAAGATCAGGATCGCCACCAGGTTGGCGACGATCAGCGCGATGATCGCGGCGATATGCGCCTTGACCTTGTTGGTCGCGATCAGGATGAGCAGCGTGACCACCGGAATCGCGGCGGCGATGGTCGACAACACTTTGCTGTGAAGCGGATCATAGATCTGGTCCCACATGGTCGTATCTCCCCACGGATTTTTGATTCGCCCGGTCGCCTCGGCTGGCCGAACGTCTTTGGGGTGATGCGGGAATCAGGCAGTCGGGCGCTGGCAGGCCTTCAAATCGAGCCGAAGGTTCTTCTTGCCAAGAACGAAGCCCCTTTGTTCTTGATGTCTCGCTCCCCAGCCGTCCTCACATGCTAGTGTCCCGGTTCGCAAATTCGCTGCATTTACAGCAACCTTCGTACGAACTTGCGAGCCGATCAGGACACTAGCAACTTTACTTTTCTAGTGTGCCTTATGAACGCGACGTTCCCGGATGAGCCAGCCGTGCAATCGCAGGAACTTCGTGTTCAGCACACTAGGGTCGGAATGAAGGTTTGGACAAGCTGTTGTATACCACGTCATATGCGACTTTAGTCTTAGGCGCGGCGATTCCGTCGCCATATCAGGGTGTTAACGCCCTCCTCCGAGGAGATTCCTGTCTGTGAACAGCATCCGCTCGACGCTCGCGGCCATCTGGCGCATTTCCAGTCCCTACTTCCGCTCCGAGGACAAATGGGCCGGCCGCGGGCTGCTCATCGCCGTGGTGCTGATCGAGCTCGGCACCGTGGTCATCGACGTGCTGCTGAACCAGTGGCGCAACCGCTTCTACAACGCGCTGCAGGAGCGCAACTGGGACAGCTTCGTCAGCGAGCTCATCTACTTCAGCGTGGTCGTCACGGTGTTCATCGCCATTGCGGTGTACCAGCTCTATCTCAACCAGTGGCTGCAGATCCGTTGGCGCAAATGGATGACCGAGAACTATCTCGCTGACTGGCTGGCCGATTCCACGCACTACCGCATGCAGCTGCAGGGCGATGCCGCCGACAACCCCGACCAGCGCATCACCGACGACGTCAAGCTGTTCGTCGACCGCACGCTGGCGATCGGCCTCGGGCTGCTCAATTCCGTGGTCACGCTGGTCTCCTTCGTGGTGATCCTGTGGGGCCTGTCGGAAGCCGCGCCACTGCACCTGTTCGGCAGCGAGCTGCCGATCCCCGGCTACCTCGTGTGGTTCGCGCTGGTCTACTCCGTCATCGGCACCTGGCTGACCCATCTCGTCGGTTGGCCGCTGGTCAGCCTCGACTTCCGTCAGCAGCAATATGAAGCCGACTTCCGCTTCAATCTCGTGCGGGTGCGCGAGAACGCCGAGCAGATCGCGCTGCTGAAGGGCGAGCCCGCCGAGCGGCAGCGGCTGCTGACGCGCTTCGGCAGCGTGGTCGACAACTGGCTCGCCATCATGAGCCGCACCAAGAAGATCACGGCGCTCACCGCGAGCTACTCGCAGGCGAGCGTGATCGTTCCCTACGTGCTGGTGGCGCCGGCCTACTTCGCCGGCAGGACCCAGCTTGGCGGCATGATGCAGGCGGCCTCGGCCTTCGGCAGCGTGCAGGGCGCACTGTCCTTCTTCGTCACCACCTACCGCTCGCTGGCGGAATGGCAGGCGGTGATCAACCGTCTCGACGGCTTCATCCGCGCCGTGGACGCCGCCAAGCGCACGGCTTTCACCGACGCGCGCATTGCCGTCGTCACCGGCGACACCGATGCGATCGGCCTCGACGAACTGCTGGTGCGGCTGCCCAACGAGCAGCCGCTGGTCGCCGCCAGCGCCTTCCGCATCCGCCCCGGCGAGCGCGTGCTGGTGAGCGGCCCGTCCGGCGCGGGCAAGTCGACCCTGTTCCGCGCCATCGCCGGCATCTGGCCGTTCGGCAACGGCACCATCGCGGTGCCGGCCGGCGCCCGGCTGATGATGCTGCCGCAGCGTCCCTATTTTCCGGTCGATTCGCTGCGAACCGCGCTGGCCTATCCGTCGCCGCGGGACGCGTTTTCGCCGGCGCGGCTGCAGGAAGTGTTGGCCGAGGTCGGGCTGCCGACCCTCGCCGCGCGGCTTGACGAGGAGGCTCACTGGAACCGGATGCTGTCGCTCGGCGAACAACAGCGGCTCGGCATCGCGCGGGCGCTGCTGGAGAAGCCCGACTTCCTGTTCCTCGACGAGGCCACCGCGTCGCTGGATGAGCCGTCGGAGGCGGCGCTCTATCGTCTGCTGCAGGACAGGCTGCCGGAGACCACCGTCATCTCCATCGGCCATCGCGCCACGCTCGATGCCTTCCACGGCCGCAAGGTCAGCCTGACGAAGCAGGCCGACCACTTCACGCTACAGGGCCGAACAGAGGAGACCGCCGGCGCCTGAAGCCATGGCGGCAACACCAACCCGGGATCGGACCGCAGCCGCGGTCCCTCCCGGGAGCCGTTTTGAGGATCCGGTCCACGCGCGGAACGGCCCTGGATATCCTTCCGGCTTCACGACTGCTTCGGCGATATGCCGGCGACGCCAGCAAAACAAAAGGGGCGGCAGATCGCTCTGCCGCCCCCCTTCGGGTCCTGTTGGAGTCCCGAACCGCTTACTTCAGGTTGGTCATCGCCGTCAGGTCAGCCGACAGCTTCGCGATGAAGGTCGAGCCGCACCAGTTGGTGCCCGCACCACCCGGGTTGATCGCGGTCACGCTGGTCGCGCCGCTGGCGTTGAACGCGCTGGTGAAGGCGTTGCAGTTCCCCTTGTTGAGGTCGCTGTCCGAGTACCGCAGATCGAGCGTGAACACCTTGTAGGTGAAGCCGATGCCGATGTTCCAGGTGTTGTAGTCGGCGTACTTGATTCCCGGGCCGAACGGCGGGGTGAGCGAGTAGAACGAGTCGGTGGTGCCCAGCCACTGGCGGCCGAACTCACCCGACACATAAGCGCCGATGCCGCTCGAACCGAACCACGTGGTCGGCGCGATCGCCTTGCCGGTGATCGAGGCGTAGGTGCCGTCGGCGCCCGAGTTCAGGAACGACGGGGTGTAGAACACGTTGCCGCCGAGCGAGAAGTTGTCGTTGATGGTCCAGGTGACCTTGGCGTAGCCCTCGTAGAAGCTGACGTCCTTCTTCATCACGTTGCCGTTCGGCAGCACTGCGGCTCCGACGGGGCAGACCACTGCGCCGATGCAGCTGCCACCCGGATACAGGTAGCCCCAGACACCGAAGTCGAAGGCGAAGGCGCCGAAGGTCGGGCGGATACCGCCGTAGATATCGACTTCGGCGGCGGCACGGTTGGCGAACGAGATGCTCTCGAACGAGGTGCCGACGTAGAGCTGCAGGTTGGGGTTGATGTTATAGCGCGGCTCGAAATAGGCCGTCACCGACGGCTTGTGGTTCGACTGGGTGACACCGCGGAACACGTAGTCGTTCATGATCGCCGAGCCGAACGCGATATCCCAGGACGACACCTCAGGCGCCGCGGGCGGAGCCTTGGTGTACACCTTGGCCGGCAGATCAGCAGCCGAGGCCGCTCCGATGCCCAACGCGAGCAGCGCCGCGACCGACAAACCCAACTTCTTCATGACGATCCCCATCACCGTTGAAACTTCAGCCTCATTACCGAGCGCCCGAAAGGGCTAGGGACATGGCGGCTGACGGAAACTTTTTCCTCAGTCACAATCGGGGAAACTAGGCCAAATCGCGAAGCAAAAAAGGCAAGCATCTGCCGACTTTTTAGGCTATCTGGCCGCGCAACGGTAAGTTGTCGGCAAGTGTTGCATCTCCAACACAGTTCCTAGGACTACATCCCTCTGGCAGGGGCAGTGACCTGGCCTGTCCGCAGCTGTTCTCCAGCACATCGTCGGAATGGAGCGAATCACTTTGACTGCAACTACAGGTCTCCCGGCGAGACAAGAGTCGCCGCAGATCTATCAACAGCAAAGGCCGCGGTGCATCCACCGCGGCCTTCGCCTTGAGACCTGAAAAGGTCCGACGCTGTCTTCGTATCCGTTCGGCGGCGCCCCCAGCGCGGCGGAGCGGATATGTCAGCTGTGCTCGCCTCCGTCGGCGGTATGCTCGGACGGCGGGGCGCCCCAACCACCGGACTGCACCGGGGTCAACGCGGCTTCCGGCTCGGCATGCTCGACCGGCGCAGGCGCTGCCTTGGGAGCAGCCTTGCGCTTGGCGGGCGCCTTCCGGGCCGCCTTCTTTGCGGTTTTCGCCGCCGTTTTCTTGGCTGCTTTCTTGGTTGCCTTCTTGGCGCTCTTCTTTGCGGCCTTCTTGGCCGGCGCCTTCTTGGCCTTCTTCGCCGCCTTCTTGGCGGACTTCTTCGCTGCCTTCTTGGCAGCCTTCTTCACAAGCTTCTTTGCTTTCTTTGCCTTCGCCTTTTTCTTCTTCGCCTTCGCCATCATGGTCCTCCTGTTGCCGCGATCGAAGTCAGAACCCCAAACGTGAGAAATTCAAAAGTCAGAAATTCAAAAGTCAGAGGTTTTAAAGAGTCGGAAATCCAGTAGCGACGATTCGGGAGATTTGAATGCCGGCGATCTGATCGGACATCGGCTGAATGTCCGGAATGTCGCCGGTGCGCGATGCGGCACCGCAGCGCCGCGCCCGGCCGATGGCCCGGCTGCCTGATCTCGATCGGTCTGCGTCTGCCTGCCGTCATTCGCCCGCAGGTCTCTCGTCAGCTCGTTCACGGCTGCGCCACTTACCTGCCCAGCCCCGGTCTCGCGACCGCCAGTTTTCCACGCGTCAGTTCTTCACACAGTCAGTTCTTCACGCAGTCAATTCGTCACACCGTCAGTTCAGCTGGGGACGAGGACCGCCCGTCGCCCAATCGAGCAGCTCGATGGTGTGGACGACCGGCGTCGATGTACCCCCGGCAATCTGCACCATGCATCCGATATTGCCGGCGGCGATCACATCAGGCTTCACGGCTGCGATGTTGGCGACCTTGCGATCGCGCAGTCGGTTCGCAATGCCGGGCTGCAGTATGTTGTACGTCCCCGCCGAGCCGCAACACAGATGGCTCTCAGCTATATCTTTCACCACGAATCCGCTCTTGGAAAGCAATTCTTTTGGAAGCTGCGTGATTTTCTGTCCGTGCTGCAGCGAACATGCGGAGTGATAAGCGACGACAAGGTCGTTGCGCTCACGCGGCCAGGCGACGTCGAGACCTGCGATATACTCGGTGACATCCTTCGCGAGCGCGGCGACCCGCGTGGCCTTGGCGGCGTAGACTTTGTCCTCCCGCAGCATGTAGCCGTAGTCCTTGATGGTCGTTCCGCACCCCGAAGTGGTAACAAGAATGGCGTCGAGACCGGACCGCGCTCGCTCGGCATCCCAGACGTCGACGTTGTGCCGCGCGCGCTGCAAGGCGTCGTGATCCCGCCCCATGTGATGTGTCAGCGAGCCGCAGCACTGCTCGTCCGCCACCAGCACCACCTCGATGCCTTGACGGGTCAGCATGCGGATCGCCGCGGCATTGATGCCCGGTGACAGCACCTGCTGGGCGCAGCCCTGCAGCAGTGCGACACGTCCACGCTTCGTCCCGAGCGCCGGAAACACCGTGCCGCCCGCCGCGCCGCGCGGCGGCAGGGAGGCCGGCGCCAGCGCCAGCATCGCTTTGATCCGGTTAAGGAAAGTCGGTCGCGCGGGATCCGGCTCGGCAGGCCCGAGCAGCACGGCGAACGGCCGGCCGAGCCGCACCAGCGTCATGCTCAACCGGAACAACGACGGCCGCGGCAGCACGTAGGCCAGCACGCCGCGCAACAGCCGCTCGGTCCACGGCCGCGCATACTGCTCCTCGACCCGCACCCGCGCCTGGTCGACGAGATGCATGTAGTGGACCCCGGATGGACAGGTGGTCATGCAGGCGAGGCACGACAGGCAGCGGTCGATGTGCTTGGCGACCTCCTGCGTCGGCGCCTTGTCCTGCTCGAGCATCTCCTTGATCAGGTAGATGCGGCCACGCGGGCTATCGAGCTCGTCGCCCAGCAGCACATAGGTCGGGCACGTCGCGGTGCAGAAGCCGCAATGCACGCAGGCCCGCAGGATCTTGTCGGCCTCCGCAATGTCGGGATCGGCGAGCTGCGCCAGCGAAAATTCGGTTCTCATCAGCCGGCGTCCCTGACCATCCGGTGGCGGTTGAAGATGAGCTTCGGATCGAAGCTCTGTTTGACGCGCCGGCCGAGCGCAGCGAGTCCGGCTTCCTGCGGAGGGAAGACGTCGATCGCGCCGCGCACGGCCTCGCCGGCGCGAATCAGCGTGGCGTGCCCCCCAGTGCCATCGGTGCGGGCCCGCACGCGCGCGGCAAAGGCGTCCGGCGCCGGTGGCACCGCCAGCCAGATCAGGCCTCCGCCCCAGTCATAGAGCACCTCGCCGCCGGTCTCTTCGGCAAGCGCGCGGCCGAGCGTCCCGCCGGCGGCCGGCGGACACACGATGCGCCACACCGGCCAGGCACCGCGGGCACCGGCGGCGGCGAACGGTGCCACGTCACGGATCGCCGCCCACAGCGGCCGGGATGCCTCCTCCGACACGGTATCGACCTTGCCAAAGGCGCCGAGCGCGTCGCTGAGGGAACCGGTGCGATGGGCCACCGACGCCGCAATGCCCTCGAGCCGCAGCAGCGTCAGCCCCTGTGCACCGGCAGCGAGCGCCCCCAGCGCCGCGCCGCTGTCCTGCAGCGCCGCCGCCGGCAAATGGGCGGCAGCGGAGACGTCGTAGGGCGATCCCAGCGCCGCGGTCATGGCACGGTTGGCGGTGGTCTCGTCGAGCCCGCGCAGCATCAGCGTGGTCTCGCTCTCGGCCTTCGGCATCACCTTGAAGGTGACCTCGGTAACCACGGCGAGCGTGCCCCAGGAGCCGGCGATCAGCTTGCAGAGATCATAGCCGGTGACGTTCTTCACCACCTTGCCGCCGGCCTTGAAGGCCTCACCAAACCCCGACACCGCGGCGGCGCCGAGCAGGTGGTCGCGCGCGCCGCCGGCCCTGATGCGCCGTGGCCCGGCGAGCCCCGCCGCCACCATGCCGCCGATGGTGCCCGCGCCGGGAGTGGTGCCGAGCAGCGTCGCGGTATCCATCGGCTCGAACGCGAACTCCTGCCCCTTGGCATCGATCAGCGACTGCACGTCGGCGAGCGGCGCGCCGGCCTGGACCGTCAAGATCAGCTCGCTCGGCTCATAGCCGACCACGGCGCTGAGCGCGGACAGGTCGAGCACGGCATTGGTCACCATTGGCCGGCCGATGCCACGCTTGGTGCCATGACCGATGATCTCGAGCGGCTGCTCGGTGGCCAGGGCCGCCTGCACCGCCTGTTCCACGTCCCGGGCGTCCCGGGCTTTCAGCGTTTCCACGATCGGCACTCAGAAGCGGGGGATGTCAGGGAAGGCGAGCTTGCCGCCGTGGACATGGACGCGGCCGAGCTCGGCACAGCGGTGCAGGGTGGGAAACACCTTGCCCGGGTTGAGCAGGCCCTGCGCATCGAAGGCGCATTTCAGCCGCTGCTGCTGGGCGAGGTCGACCGCGCTGAACATGTCCGGCATCAGGTCGCGCTTCTCGACGCCGACGCCGTGCTCCCCGGTCAGCACGCCGCCGAGCTCGACGCAGCAGCGCAGAATGTCGGCGCCGAACGCCTCCGCCTTGTCCATCTCGCCGGGCTTGTTGGCATCGTACAGGATCAGCGGATGCAGGTTGCCGTCGCCGGCGTGGAACACGTTGGCGACGCCGAGGCCATACTTTTCCGACAACTGGCGGATGCGCGTCAGCACCTCCGGCAGCCTGGCGCGGGGAATGGTGCCATCCATGCAGAGATAGTCCGGCGAGATCCGCCCGACCGCGGGAAACGCCGCCTTGCGGCCGGCCCAGAACAGCAGCCGCTCCTGCTCGGAGGTCGAGATCTGCAGCGTCGCCTGGCCACACCCCTTGGCGATCGTCTCGACCCGCAGGATCAGCTCATCGACCTCGACGCCCGGGCCATCGAGCTCGATGATCAGCAGCGCCTCGACATCCAGCGGATAGCCGGCGTGAACGAAGGCCTCCGCCGCATGGATCGCGGGTTTATCCATCATCTCCATGCCGCCGGGAATGATGCCGGCAGCGATGATCCGCGCGACGCACTCGCCCGCCGCCTCGACGCTGTGGAAGCCGACCATCAGCGCCCGCGCCGTCTCGGGCTTGCGCAGGATGCGCACGGTGATCTCGGTGATGACGCCGAGCAGTCCCTCCGAGCCGGTGATGATGCCCATCAGATCATAACCACAGGTCTCGGCGGTCTTGCCGCCGATCCGCAGCACCTCGCCGCTCATCAGCACGATCTCGCAGCCGAGGATGTTGTTGGTGGTCATGCCGTACTTCAGGCAGTGCACGCCGCCGGAATTCTCCGCGACATTGCCGCCGATGCTGCAGGCGATCTGCGACGACGGATCGGGCGCATAGTAGAAGCCGGCATGGGCGACCGCCTGGCTGATCGCAAGGTTGGTGACGCCCGGCTCGGTCACCACGGCGCGGTTGTCGAAATCGATCTCGCGGATGCGCTTGAACTTACCGAGCCCAAGCAGTACGCCGTCGGCGAGCGGCAGCGCCCCGCCCGACAGCGACGTGCCGGAGCCGCGCGGCACCACCTTGATGCCGTGCTGATGGCAATAGCGCAGCACTTGCGACACCTGCTCGGTGGTGTCGGGCAGAACCACCACCATCGGCAACTGGCGATAGGCAGTGACGCCGTCGGATTCATAGGGGCGCATCTCGGCGGCACTGTCGATCACGCCCTCGCCGGGCACGATGCGGCGGAGGTCGGCGACGATGCTCGCCCGTCGCGCCAACACCGCCTGATCCGGTTCGGGCATTCTGATCGACATCGCATCTCCCCGCGCGGGCGCTCGGAACGCGCCACTTGTCATGATTTTGATCCGGCCGAATCAAGCATGTCCGCAACACCGGCGCAACGCCGCGATGGTTCAACGCCGCAGACGCCGCCACGCGCTTGTGCCGGACACGACGGAGATGGCACACTTCGCATCGCAATCCAAGATTCTCGGGAGACGTCATAATGAAAGCTCTGGTTCTGTCGGCGTCGCTGCTTGCTGCGGTCATGGCCGCCACAGGCGCGAAAGCCCAGGATGTGGCCGCCGGCGAGGCCTCGTTCCGCAAGTGCACGCCCTGCCACGCCATCGGCGAAGGCGCCAAGAACAAGGTCGGACCGGAGCTCAACGGTTTGAACGGCCGCAAGTCAGGCACGGCGGACGGCTATTCGTACTCGGAGGCCAACAAGAACTCGGGCATCACCTGGGATGAAGCCACCTTCAAGGACTACATCAAGGATCCGCGCCTCAAGGTGCCCGGCACCAAGATGGCGTTCGCCGGCATCAAGAACGAGAAGGAAGTGAACGACCTGTGGGCCTATCTCGCCCAGTTCGGCGCGGACGGAAAGAAGAAGTAACGCGCCATCCGCCGGGCGCGCCGGACGCGCCCCTCGCTCAGTCCTCGGAACGGCGCACCGCCCCATCAGGGCTTGCGCCGTTCGGCTTCAAGCGCCCGCTCTGCATCAGGGCCACCCGGCCGAGCGGGGTCAGCTCGATCCGCGCGCCTTCGCCGCGCGTCAGCCGGCGCGTCACCAGGCCGCGATCGACCGCATCCTCCCACACCGTCAGCCGCGGGCAGGAGCTGCGCCAGGCTTCCATGAGTTCCGTGTAGGTATGCGGTTCGCGGGCGACCCACTCCAGGAGATCGAGCAGCAACGGATCGATGCTGTCGGCGGCCACGCCGCGTGACGCGCGTTTCGCTCGCCGGTTCGGAGATTCGGCCGTGCGGCCGGCTCCGCTCTTGGCATCGGTCACGGGCACGTCTCCCTCTCCTGGGACGCCGCCGCGGACCGAGGTGACCGGATCAGCCGGCCAGCACCGTGGTCTTGGCCGGCGCCGGTGCCTGCACGGGCAGCGCGGCCTGCACCACGAGCCCCCGCGCCCGGGCGTCCATCACCCCCACCGCGCGCAACGCCAGCAGCGTCACGGTCTGCACCACGTCGCGCAGCCGGATCGGGTCATCAAGATCGTTTGGCGCCAACGGGCCGATCAAAGCCTCATGCAGAGCGCCGAGCAGCGCCGTGGCGGCGAGCTCCGTATCCTGGGCCGGCAGGTGGCCGGCGCGCACCGCGGCATCGATCCGCAGCTTGATCTCGGCGGCAATGGCGCGGCGGCTGGCGAGCCGCGATTCGGTGACGTCGACATCCACCGGCTCGGCCAGGATGCCCCAGGCGAGCTTGCGATGGGACACCACATGGACGGCGATGGTGGTGACCGCCGCGGCCAGCGCCGAGGACGGCCCCGGCGCCGCATCCGCCGCGCGACGGATGGCGGTCAGCTCGTCATGGGAGACGTCAGCGATCAGCTCGGAGATCAGGTCGGCCTTGGACGGGAAATAGCGATACACCGTGCCGGCCGCGACATTGGCGCGGGTCGCCACTGGTGCGATCTGGACGGCCGCCATCCCGCCCTCGGAAGCCGCTTCACGCGCTGCGTTGAGGATCGCGTGCCGGCGCGCCGCAAGGCGGCGCACGACCTGATGAGTGCGACGATAAACCATTGAGTGTCTTGTCCCTTCTAAAACTGAACAACAATTCAGGACGGGTGACAAGATGGTCGGTTCGCACTGCAACATAGTGCCGGGCCGGGCGAATCAGAGATCGTCATCACGCAGGCGATCACCCTCGCGTCACGGCATCGACGGGAAATCCCGGCGGATCGCGCATGGCGACGGTCACGGCCATCCGCCGCGGCACGTCTTCACCGAACGCGAAGACACCCTAACCGTGGAAGCCAATTAACCGTGGAAGCCAAGCGCGCGGGCGAGCGCCGCCACCGCCATGCCAGTGAACACCGCGATGAAGTCGTTGCGGCGGATGATGGTGACAATCATCGCGGCCGCGATCGCGAACATCACCACCGGCCCGCCATTGACCGCGACCGGCAGCGACGCCGCCACGATGATCGAGCCTGGCAGCGCCTCGAGCATGCGGCGTACCCGCGGGGTGATGGTGACGTAGCTCATCAGCCAATAGCCGCCGACACGCGACAGCACGGTGACAACCATCATGACCGCGAACGCGATCATCACATCGCTGCGCAGCTCAGTCATCGCCCATCACTCCTGCGCTGACGCTGCCGGCAACCGCACCGCTGATGATGAACCAGTAGCCCGGCACCAGCCAGTGCACGAAGAGCGCGACAATCCCTGCAATGCCCCAGGGAATGGCGCGGCGGGCGCCCTTCCAGGCCGGCACCAGCATCGCCGCGTAGAACGCCGGCATCACCAGGTCGACGCCGTACTTCTTCGGGTCCGTGAGCTGCTCGGCGAGCAGGTAGCCGGGGATCGAGGACAGCAGCCAGGCGAAATAGAGCACGATGCCGCCGCCGACGAAGAACCAGGCGTTGGCGCCGCCATGTTCGCGATAGCGCATCGCCGCGAGCCAGCCGCCATCGGTGACCAGCAGCATGGATGGATAAGCCTGCCAGGGCGGCAGCGTGCCGAACCACGGCTGCAGACTGGCGCTCATCAGCGCAAAGCGGATGTTGACCGTGGTAGTGACCAGCGCCAGCGTGGCGATGGTCGACGCGGTGAGCACGTCGGGCCAGGATTGCACCGCCACGAATTGCGACAGGCCGCCATAGACGATGGCCATCATCACCTCGACCTCGGCAAGCGAGAACTGCTTCTGGGCGCACTGGGCGCCGAACGCGAGGCCGAAGGCGAGCGTGCCCGGCAGCATCGGCGCGATGGCGTAGATGCCGGGGATGATGGCGTCACGCGCCCAATAGGCGCGCGTGGCGTGATGAGGCTGCAGGTGGGGTGCGTGCGACATGACAAGAAATGCTGTGCTCGCTGTGCATGAAGCGCGCCTGCCGATCCGTCAACCGGGCCCGCGCGCCCGGCCGCCCTGCAATTTCGCATTGATCGGACCATCGCAACGCTGTCCGCGACAATTCCGGTCCGGCGCAACGGCGATCAAATCGCCGACGCGGAGCGATGCTAGGGTGCCGCCGCGAATGCCGCCCCGGCGTCGTGGTCACCGCGCCCCAGACGCGGATTTCGGGAGAACAGCCGTGCCGATCACCCCCAGCCGACGGCAGATCATCGCCGCTGCCGGCGCTGCCACCATCACGGGACTGGCAGGACCGGTGGCGGGCGAGCCGCCCCCCGCATCACAGCCAACAACACCGACGAGGAAACCCATGAGCGGACTGGATTACGCCACACTGCGCGACCAGGTGGCCGCGCTGCGCGCCAAGACGATCTCGGCCGTGGAGCTGCTCGATCAGAGCATCGCCCGCATCGCGCGGTTCGACGGCCAGATCAATGCCGTGGTGGTGCGCGACTTCGACCGTGCCCGCACGGCGGCACGCGAGGCCGACGCGGCGCTGGCGCGCGGCGAGACCGGTGCCCTGCTCGGCGTCCCCGTGGCGATCAAGGAATCCTTCAATGTCGCCGGCCTGCCCACCACCTGGGGCTTTCCTTCAGCCAAGGGCTGGATCGCGAAGGAGGACGCCGTGCTGGTGTCGCGGCTGAAGGCCGCAGGCGCCGTGGTGATCGGCAAGACCAACGTGCCGATCAGTCTCGCCGACTGGCAGTCCTACAACGACATCTACGGCACCACCAACAACCCGTGGGACACCGGCCGCTCGCCCGGCGGCTCCTCGGGCGGCTCGTCCGCGGCGCTCGCCGCCGGCTACGTGTCGCTGGCGCTCGGCTCCGACATCGGTGGCTCGCTGCGGATCCCGGCGCACTTCTGCGGCGTCTTCGCCCACAAGCCGTCCGCGATGCTGCTGCCGCGGCGCGGTCACACCCCACCGGGCGTGCCGCCGCTGTCGTCCTTCATCGACCTTGCGGTGGTCGGCCCGATGACGCGCAGCGCCGCCGATCTGTCGCTCGCCACCTCCCTGCTCGCCGGCCCCGACGACGACGAGGCCGTGGCCTACAAGCTCGTGCTGCCGCCGTCGCGCGCGGAGTCGCTGAGGGATTTTCGCGTGCTGGTGCTCGACAGCCATCCGCTGCTACCCACCTCGGACGCCGTCCGCGGCGGGCTCGACCGCATCGCGCAGGGGCTGGAGAAGGCGGGCGCCAAGGTGGTCCGGCGCAGCGATGCCATGCCCAATCTCGTGCTGCTGGCGCAAACGTATATGACGCTGCTGACCTCGGTGTTCGGCGCCGATATCCCGGAAGATGCTTACCGGGCCACCCAGGCCGCGATCGCCAATGTCCCGGCATCGGTCGACACGCTCGACGCCATGCGGGGCCGCGGGCTGGTCCTGTCGCACCGCGACTGGATCAAGGCGGACCGGGTGCGCAGTGCGCTGGCCGCGAACTGGCGCGAGCTGTTCCGGACCGTCGACGTGGTGCTGTGCCCGGTGACGCCGACCCCCGCCTTCCCGCATGACCATTCGCCGGACCAGCGCGCGCGGGTGCTGGACGTCGATGGCAAGAGCGTGCCCTACCAGGACATCCTGGTGTGGCCGGGCATCGCCACCCTGACCGGCCTGCCGGCAACCGCCATGCCGATGGGCCGCGCGCCGAACGGCCTGCCGGTCGGGATGCAGATCGTCGGCCCCTATCTCGAGGACCGCACGCCACTGCGCTTTGCCGAGCTCGCGGAGGCGGCATTCGGCGGCTTCACGGCGCCCCCCGGCTTCACCTGAGAGTCTGACTGGAACAGCAACCACCGAACAGCATATTTGTCGTCGCCGGGCTTGTCCCGGCGACCCCGATAAGGCGGGCATTGCGTCCCTGATCGAGGTGGCCGGCAGACCTTAGTCCTAGCGATCCGTCGAAGACGGATCGCGCTGCGCGGCCACGACGGAGAAAACAGACAGCGCGCAGTCTGCTCACGATGGCCTGATGTAACGCGCGGTATTTCCGATCAGTCTCTGAGACGCTCAAGCCATCCGCAAAAAGAAAACGCCGCGTTTCCGCGGCGTTTTTTATTGGGTCGTCGTTGAAGCGCCGGATCAGGCCTGCGGCGCCGGCTCGGTGCCGATATCCGGCTCCGGACGCGGCCGCGGCTTGCCGGCCGGCGGCACCGCGGAGGTGCGCGGTCCGGTCGGCTCGAGCACCGACTCGCGGTTCGGCTTCTTGCCGCCGAGCAGGTCGACGATCTCGTCGCCGGTCAGCGTCTCGAACTCCAGCAGGCCCTTGGCCAGGGTCTCGAGGTCGTCGCGCTTGGTGGTCAGGATGTGGGTCGCCTCCTTGTACCCTTCCTCGACCAGACGGCGGATCTCGACGTCGATCTTCTGGGCGGTGGCTTCCGACACGTTCTGGGTGCGCGACACCGACATGCCGAGGAACACCTCGTCCTGGTTCTCGCCATAGGACACGGTGCCGAGCTCGTCGGACAGGCCCCAGCGCGTCACCATCATGCGGGCGAGACGGGTCGCCTGCTCGATGTCGGACGCGGCGCCCGAGGTGACCTTCTCCTTGCCGAAGATCAGCTCTTCGGCGACGCGGCCGCCCATCATGATGGCGAGACGCGAGGTCATCTGCTCCAGCGACATCGACAGCTTGTCGCGCTCGGGCAGCTGCATCACCATGCCGAGCGCACGGCCGCGCGGAATGATGGTGGCCTTGTGCACCGGGTCGGTCGCCTTGACGTTGAGCGCGACGATGGCATGGCCGCCTTCGTGATAGGCGGTCAACATCTTCTCTTCCTCGGTCATGACGAGCGACTTGCGCTCGGCGCCCATCATCACCTTGTCCTTGGCGTCCTCGAACTCGCTCTGGGTGACCATGCGCTTGTTGCGCCGGGCCGCCATCAGCGCCGCTTCGTTGACGAGGTTCATCAGGTCGGCGCCCGAGAAGCCGGGGGTGCCGCGCGCGATGGTCTTGAGGTTGATATCCGGCGCCAGCGGCACCTTGCGGACATGCACCTTGAGGATCTGCTCGCGGCCGACGACGTCCGGGTTCGGGACGATGACCTGGCGGTCGAAGCGGCCGGGACGCAGCAGCGCCGGATCGAGCACGTCCGGACGGTTGGTCGCGGCGATGAGGATCACGCCCTCGTTCGCCTCGAAGCCGTCCATCTCGACCAGCAGCTGGTTCAGCGTCTGCTCGCGCTCGTCGTTACCGCCGCCGAGGCCGGCGCCGCGATGACGGCCGACCGCGTCGATTTCGTCGATGAAGATGATGCACGGCGCATTCTTCTTGGCCTGCTCGAACATGTCGCGGACGCGCGAGGCGCCGACGCCGACGAACATTTCCACGAAGTCCGAACCGGAGATGGTGAAGAACGGCACGTTGGCTTCGCCGGCGACCGCGCGGGCGATCAGCGTCTTGCCGGTGCCCGGAGGGCCGACCAGCAGCAGGCCGCGCGGAATGCGGCCGCCGAGGCGCTGGAACTTGCCGGGATCACGCAGGAACTCGACGATTTCCTGGAGGTCCTGCTTGGCCTCATCGACACCGGCGACGTCCTCGAAGGTGACGCGGCCATGGGCCTCCGTCAGCATCTTGGCGCGCGACTTGCCGAAGCCCATCGCCTTGCCGGCGCCGCCCTGCATCTGGCGGCTGAGGAAGATCCAGACGCCGATCAGGGCGATGAACGGCAGCCATGACACCAGCAGCGACACGAACCACGGCACGTTGTCGCCGGGCGGACGCGCGGTAATCGAGACCTTGGCGTCATAGAGCCGCTTCACCAGGGACGGATCCTGCGGCGCATAGGTCTGGAAGCTGCCGCCGTTGGTAAAGGTGCCGTGGATCTCCTGACCCTGGATCACCACGTCGCGGACATGGTTCTGATCCACCTCGGACAGCAGCTGCGAGAACGAGATGTCTTGCGAGGAGGCGCGTTGCCCCGGATTCTGGAACAGCGTGAACAGTGCCAACAGCAGCAAGACGATGATGACCCAGAGGGCGAAGTTGCGCAGATTGGCGTTCATTCGGATTCCTTCGTGGCTGCGCGGACCGCAGCCGTGCGTCCTTCGAGATGCTCGGGGCGTCGACGTGGTGACCAGGGCTCAGATGGCGGTTCTGAATGCCAGGATGCCTGTCGACTTGTCGGTTTCCCGCCTCGCGCGATGAATTGGAAGTCCCGGATTCGGGGCCCCGCCACAGGGTTACAATTTAGGTGCCCACCCGGCTACTGCCAAGGGAACCTGTTGGGACTATTTAGCGCATTTTACCGCTATTCCAGGTGAAATCAGGGCAAGTTTCGCGCTGTCCCCTGCCGTGGTTAAAGTTTGTTCGGGGATGGGCGCACACGGGACGATTTTCGTGGCGGCGCCGGAGCGATGCTCAGGTTCCCGGCCATCTCCACCACGGCTCCGGCGAGGGTCTGCTTCAGCCGCCCCTGCCCGGCCCAGGCCGCATCCATCGCCCGCAGCAGGGTTTCGGTCTTGCTGAGCTCGGCCGGCCCCTCGTCGCCTGCCCGGTCGATCGCCCGGGCCAGCAGGCGCAGGCGGATTTCCTCGGGAGCCGCGAAAAAACCCACGGCATCAATCGCCGAGTGGCGCCCGGCGCGATCGATTCGCACCAGCGCGCGCTCCGCGGCGTCGGCGACCGCCTCGATCGCCGCGTTGGCGCGTGCGAGCCGCCCGGCAAGCCGGGCCAGGTTGCGCGCATCGCAGCCCTCCTCGGCGAGCACGGGCATCAAGGCCCGCAGGCGCGGCCTGGTAAAGGTACGGTCCTGATTGCTCGGATCGGTTGCGTAGGCGATGCGTGCTCGTTTCAGTGTCGCCACGAGGCGCGCCTTCGGCATGTCCAGCAGCGGCCGCACCAGCATCAGGCCATCCCGCGCGGAGGTCCGCGCCATCGCCGCGAGGCCGGCAAGACCGCTGCCGCGCGACAGCCGCATCAGCACCGTCTCGGCCTGGTCGTCCCGGGTGTGCGCGGTGAGGAGGTGCACGGTGCCATGGGCGCGCGCGAGATCGGCCAGCAGGCGATAACGTGCGGTTCGCGCCGCGGCAGGGATGCCGGCTCGCGGCTTCGGCCCACGCCAGCGCAGCGTGTGATGCTCGACGGAGAGCGTCGCCGCCAGCGCCTTGACGGCGCGCGCCTCGGCCGCCGCCTCGCGGCGCAGGCCATGATCGACGGTAACTGCGATCAGCCGCGGCCCGCGCCGTAACGCCCGCCGCCAGCGCGCCGCCAGCGCCATCAATGCCATGGAATCGGGGCCGCCGGAGACGGCCAGCACCAGCGCCGGCGCGTCCTTCAGGTCAGCGAACAACGCGCGCGCCTCGGTGGCGGAGATCGGCGCCGCGTCAGGATCATGCCGCGCGGCGCGCTCGCGTTTCAGCGGATCCCGCGCCGCGGCCATGGCCTAGCACTTGGCCCGCTTCTGTTCGCGCTCGACGGCCTGCTTCACCCCGGTCGACGCCCGGGGATATTTGCGCGCGACCTCACTGAGCGCCGCGCAGGCCGCCTCGCGCTCCTTCAGCGCCGCCAGCGACTGGCCGAGCCGCAGCAGGGCATCCGGCGCCTTGGCCGAGGTGTCGTACTTGGAGGTGACGTTGAGGAACGTCTCCGCCGCATCACGATAGCGCTGACGCTGGAACATGCTCTCGCCCAGCCAGTACTGCGCGTCGCCGACCAGGCGGTCGCTCGGGTACTTCTGCACGAAGTTGCGCATGGTCTCCTCGGCCAGCCCATAATCCTTGCGCTGGATGTAGCCGATGCCGAGATCGAACTCGTCCTTCGGCGTCGCGCCCGGCGGCAGCGTGGTCAGGCCGCCCGGCGCGGCTGGCCCGGGAGCCCCGCCGGGGCCAGCGTTGGCGAGATCGAGCGGCTCGCCCGGACCACGCCCGCCCGGCGCGCCGACCGGCGGCGCAGCAACCTGGGCATTGGGATCGATCGTCATCTGGCCGCCGCCGAGGGCTCGCGGCGCCCCCGGCGCGCTCGGATTCTGGTTCGGGTCGAACGCGTCATTGCGCCGGCCGGCCTGCCGCGTCTGAGGCACCTGCTGGATCGGCGCCGACTGCTGATAGGTCTGCTGGGGGTAGGGCTGCTGCTGGGGATAGCCCTGCTGCGGCGGCGAATCCTGGTAGGTCTGCTGCTGCGGCGGATAGGACGGGCTGGCCGCCATGCCACCACCCGCGCCGGGCCGCCCGGCCTGGGCCTGCGGCGCCCCCTGAGCCCCCTGCAACTGGCGCAGCTGCTCTTCGAGCATCCGATTGCGGTGCTGCAATTCCTCGTTCTGTCCGGTCAGCTGACGGACCTGGTTCTCGAGACGCTCGACCCGCTGCGGATCGTTGTCGTCGTCCATCTGCGCCATCGCGCGCACGGGCAGCACAACGGCCGCCGCGACGGCAAGCGCCGCGCAGGCCGACTTATGAAATCTGGATGACATGGATGCCTGATGAAAATGAGAGTCGATCGACGACGCTTTATTGAGGCATGCAGTACGCCGAAAATGTGGCTTTGACAAAGGGCGTGACGGCTCGCACCGCCCTGCCAACGCAAAACCGGCGCCCTGCGGCGCCGGTCACGTTCTCGTGTCGCGATCGATTGCGCCGACGACGTCAGGAGCTGGCGTTCAGCACCGTGACGGCGCGGCGGTTCTGCGACCAGCAGGAGATGTCGTTGCAGACCGCGACCGGGCGCTCCTTGCCGTAGGAGATGGTGCGCATACGGCTCGGGTCGATGCCGCGCGACGCCAGGTACGAGCGCACCGACTGGGCGCGACGGGCGCCGAGCGCGATGTTGTACTCACGGGTGCCGCGCTCGTCGGCATGGCCCTCGATGGTGAAGGAGTAGCGGCTGTAGGTCTGCAGCCACTGCACCTGCTTGTCGAGCGTCGCGGTCGCCTGCGGCGACAGGTCGGTCTGATCGCTCTCGAAGAACACGCGGTCGCCGACATTGACGACGAAATCCTGCTGGCTGCCCGGCGTCGCCGCATTGGCGAGTCCGCCATTGGCGCCATCGAGGCCGTTCTTGTTGGCGCAGGCACCCATCGACAGCGCGACAACCAGCACAGCAGCCAGCTTCAGCCCCTGGAGGATACGCATCTGATTCATCATTCCGGAGCCTCCACGCTCACGTTTTACCGATCCAGGACCCGGTCTACAGGGCGATGGTTAAACGAACGTTCCGTCAACCTTGATGAGACCTTGCCAAGCCCGTTCAAAAGCCCCCGGTCGGCGTAAAGCAATTGCGATGGTTAATGGGTCGTAAATATGGCGCGCGAGGGAAGCGACCTCACCGGAATGCGGAATGCGCCGGGCTGTGACCGCGACGACGCACCCCGGCGCATCGCGCCGGGAACTGCAGTGTTTTCAAGCCAGCGAACCGTATCGCGCGGGATCAGAGGTCGACAGCGGCCTCGCCGTTGAGCACCCGCACCGCCTTGTCGCGGTCGAGGTCGTTCTCCCATGCGGCGATCACGACGGTGGCGACGCAGTTGCCGATGAGGTTGCCGACCGCGCGTGCCATGCCGATGAACCAGTCGACCGACAGCACGAGGACGAGCCCGATCGCCGGGATCGAGGGAACCGCGCTCAGCGTCGCCGCAAGAATGACGATGGCCGACCCGGGAACGCCATGCGCGCCCTTCGATGTCACCAGCGAGATCGCCAGCACCAGCAGGAGATCGCCGACCGACAACGGTGTGTTGGTCGCCTGGGCGATGAACACCACCGCAAGCGTCAGGTAGATCGAGAAGGCGTCGAGGTTGAACGAATAGCCGGTCGGCACCACGAGGCCGACCACCGACTCCTTGACGCCCATTCGCTCGAGCTTGCGCATCACCTGGGGCAGCACGGCGTCCGAGGACGCGGTCGCCAGCACGATGGTCAGCTCTTCGCGCAGGTAGGCGAGGAATTTGAAGATGCTGAGCCCCGCGAGCCGCATCACCGCGCCGAGCACGACCAGCACG
This sequence comes from Bradyrhizobium sp. 2TAF24, assembly GCF_052115025.1. NCBI lineage: Bacteria > Pseudomonadati > Pseudomonadota > Alphaproteobacteria > Hyphomicrobiales > Nitrobacteraceae > Bradyrhizobium > Bradyrhizobium sp. 2TAF24. The sequence continues at coordinate 258,732 of NZ_JBFRFW010000003.1, forward strand.
AACACCAGGACCGCGGCATAGAACAGCACCACCAGCGAGACCAGTTGCTTCAGCGACCCGACGCCATAGCGGCCGACCGTATAGGCCACCGCCCCGAGCACACCGAGCGGTGCCAGCCTCACGATCAGGCTCATCGCCTTGAACAGTACCGTCGCCGCGGCCTCGATCACCTTGCCGACCGGGGCGCCCTTGTCGCCGACCAGCGACAGGCTGACGCCGAACAGCACCGCGAAGAACAGCACCTGCAGCACGTCGTTGCGGGCGAGCGCATCGAACGAGGTCGAGGGAATGATGTTGAGGATGAACGCGCCGATCCCGCCGCCCTGCAGCTTGTGGGCGTTGTCGGCGTAGCTCGCCAGCGCCTTGGGATCGAGCGCCGCGGTGTCGATGTTCATGCCGTGGCCGGGGCCGAACAGATAGGCGAGCACAATGCCGAGCGCGAGCGCCAGCGTGGTCATCACCTCGAAATACACCAGAGCCTTGACCCCGACCCGGCCGACCTTGCGCAGGTCGCCCGCCCCCGCGATGCCATGCACCACGACACAGAACACGATCGGAGCGACGATCATCGAGATCAGCTTGAGGAAGCCGTCGCTGAGGACCTTCAGCCCGATCGCGACGTCGGGCCAGGCCATGCCGATGATGATACCGGCGACCAGCGCCACCAGCACCTGGGCGAACAGGGACTTGTAGAGCGGCGTCGGCTTGGCGGGCAGCGGCGCGGCGGCAACTTCGGCAGTGGTCATGATGCGGGAGCCCTTCGGTTCGGTCGGTGGACCGTTCGAAGCAAGCCCTATGCCATGACCCGGGCGGCACGCGCCGCCAGCCGTCCCCTCCCGCCTAGCCGCGGGGCACGATCGAGGCCACGTTCATGGCCGGCTCGGGCAGACTGACAATCGTATCCGTGGGCGAGGCATGCCTGCGCTCGAACAGCATGCGGCGCTCGAAGAACGTCGAGCGGAAGTAAGGATAGCGCTCAAAGATCTTGTCGCGGACCACGGCATACTCCGCCGCCATCAGGCTGAGCGGCTTGGTCAGCGTCGGATAGGGCCGCGGCTCGCACAGCGGATTCTGCAGGAACACGCGGCGGTAGAACGCCTGGTGCTCCTTGCGCACCGTGGCGGTGCCGAGGTCGGCCTGGAAATAGGCACATGCGACGTAGCCGAGCCGCACGGTCACATAGGGCAGCTCGGGAAACCGGCGGGCGCGGGCCGGCTCGGCGACGAAACGATTGGGGTCGACAATGATCTTGCCACGCGCGAGTTCCGGCTCCAGCAGGTCGGGAAAGGCGTCGACCGCCGGCGTCACCGGATTGTCCGGGGTGGCCACGCTGATGCGGATGGAGCTCGCCAGCACGCCGTCGATATGGATACCGAACGTCCAGGAGTTCTTCAGATCGTCGAACCTGTCGGTCAGCCGGCCATCGGCCCGCGGCTCGATCGCGCCCTCGTTGAGGTAGGCGCGATAGCGCATCTGGTAGATGTCTTCCTTTTCCGCGTCCGTCTCGGCCAGGCGATAGTCGACGTGATTCAGGATATCGAAGTGACGGTCCTGAGGATTTTTATTCGCGTGCACGACAACGCCCACTGCATGTCCTCGCATGATTGCGAGCCTTCCCAGCCTGGAACCGGGTAAAATGTTAACGGTTTCTTAACGCACGCGCAAAGGTCGTATATGTTTAGGGTTAATCCTTAAAATAGCAAAAACGCGACATTAAAAATTCATGAATCGGGGCCGGGGCGACGGACCTTGTCCGGAGCGCGCCTCAGGCCAGTGAGCGGGTGGGCTCGGCGTCCACCGGCTCTTCCTTCGGGCGCCGGCCATGGGAGGCGTTGAGCAGCTGGCGGATCTGGTGGATCGGCACCGGCGGGCTGAACAGGTAACCCTGGGCCTCGGTGATGGTGCCTTCGATCCCGATCAGTTCCAGCTGGTCGTTGGTTTCCACCCCCTCGACCACCACGCTCATGCCGAGGTCGGCGCTGAGCCGGGCGACGCCACGCAGCAGCGTCAGCGGGCGATCCTTGTCGATGCCCTCGAGGAACGAGCGGTCGATCTTGACCTTCTGCAGCGGAAAATTGTTGAGGTAACTGAGGCTGGAATAGCCGGTGCCGAAATCGTCGAGCGAAATCCGCACCCCGGCGGCGCGCAGCTGCGCCAGCACGTCCAGCGTCCACTGGGTGTTGCGCAGCAGCGAGGATTCGGTGATCTCGATTTCAAGGCGGTGCGCCGGCAGGCCCGAGACCTCGAGCGCATAGCGCACGTCGCTGAGCACGTCACGACGGTGGAACTGCTGCGACGAGAAGTTGACCGCGACACTGACCGCGGACGGCCACTGCATGCATTCCATGCAGGCCTTGCGCAGGATCCAGCGGCCGAGATCGACGATCAGGCCCATGTCTTCGGCGACCGGAATGATGTCGGACGGCGGCACGAAGCCGCGCTCCGGATGGTTCCAGCGCAGCAGCGCCTCGCAGGTCGAGATGCGGCCCGTCTTCAGGTTGACCAGCGGCTGGTAGAACAGCTCGAACTCCTCGTTGGCGAGCGCGTTGCGCAGCTCCAGTTCGAGGGTGCGCCGCGTCTCCACCACCTGCGCCATCTCCTCGCGGAAGAAGCAGAAGGTGCCGCGGCCGTCGCCCTTGGCGCGATACAGCGCCATGTCGGCGTTCTTGAGCAGCACGTCGACATTGGCGCCGCTCGACGACGTCGTCGAAATGCCGATGCTGGCGCCGATCTCGACGAGATGCTGGTCGATCTCGTAACGCTCGCTGAGACGGTTGACGACCCGCCGCGCCAGTGTCGCCGCGTCCTCGATCGACTTGATGCGTGGCTGGAACACGACGAACTCATCGCCACCGAAGCGGGCGACGAAATCGTCCGGCCGCAACATCTCGCGCAGCCGGTCGGCGACCGTGCACAGCAGGCGGTCGCCACAGGGATGGCCGAGGGTGTCGTTGACCTGCTTGAACTGGTCGAGATCGATGAACAGCAGCGCCGACAGCACGGCCTCCCCGCCGGTCGGCGCCGCCAGCAGGCGCTGGATCTCGTTGCGGAAATTGAGGCGGTTCGGCAGCCCGGTGAGCTCGTCGAACTGCGCCATGCGGTTGATGCGCGCCTCGGCGTTGCGCCGCTCGGTGATGTCCTCCACCAGCACGACGGTGCCGCCGCCGGCCATCGGCTGGACCGTCCATTCCAGCGCCCGCTCCGGCGTGATGGTCGGATCGAACGTGGTGATGTTGCCGGCGCGCGAGGCCTCGATTTCGGCGACGATGGCATTGGCGCTCGGCGCCGACAGGGTCTTGGCGACAATGGAGGCGGCTGCGAGCTCGCGCACGGTGGCGCCGCGGTGCACCAGCTCGCTCGACACCCGCAGCATGTCGGTGAAGCAGTTGTTCATGACCGCGAGGCGGCCGTCGGGGCCGAACATGCAAAGGCCGTTCGGCATGTTGTTGAGCGCGGTATCGAACTGGCCGGCGATCGAGGTCACCCGTTCGCTGGCGACCAGCGCCTTGACATAGACCTGCTGCAGGCTGAGCGTGATGCGGCGCAGGCCGATGAAGAACAGCAGGTTGAGGAACGCAAAGCCGACATAATAGACGTCGCCGTGCAACAGCAGCGCCAGCGACATCGGCCCGCAGGCGAGGATGATCTGCAACTGTGCGATGCCGGGCCGGCCATAGTTGCGGCCCGAGCCGGCGGCGGTGTAGGCGACCGTGACCGCGGTGCACAGCATATGCGCGACCGGATCGTCGCTGCCGAGCAGCACCACGAGGCACCAGATGCCGAGCGCGCTGGCATAGAGCCCGGCGCCGAAACGGTAGCGCTTCTCCCAGCGCTCCGCGCTGGACGGGTCCAGCGGCATGGTGCGCTTGGCATAGTGCTGCATGTCGAAGGCGCGGAAGGTGCCCACCGCGATGATCAGCAGCGCGCACGGCCACAGCAGGTTGTTACCGGTCTTGTAAGCGGTCATGACCGCGGCGATGGCGGCGCACAGCGCGCCGGCGAACATCGCCACCGAGTTCTGAAACAGCGAATCCACCAGCGCCGCGTAGATCGCGGGCGTCAGCGTCTTTTCGCTCGGCTCCTGTTTCAGTTCGGCAAGCTGCATGGATTCGCGTCTGCGCGGGTGTCGACCCGGCCAGTCTTAGCGTGCGCTCATGAAGCATTCCTGAGGGAACATCGTTACCGAGTGGTATTCACACGACCAAAACGCGCCAAAAATGCTCATTAAATCAGCGCCATAGGCAATGTTTGCCCAGTACACCGCGTGGGCTTCCAAAGATTCTTGCGTTTTCGTTTACGATAACAGCGGCGACCACGCCGGATCGGAGGCGAACCCCGGGGTCGGCAGGCGCTGTTCGTTGCGGCCGTCGGTGTTGACCGTGAACAGCGACGGCCCCGCGCCCTGGTCGCGGAAGAACATCACGACACGGCCGTTGGGCGCGAAGGTCGGGCCTTCGTTATGGAAGCCGGAGGTCAGGATGCGTTCCCCGGATCCGTCCGGTTTCATGATGCCGATCGCGAACTGGCCGCCGCCCTGCTTGGTAAAGGCGATGTAGTCGCCGGCCGGCGACCAGACCGGGGTCGAGTACGTTCCGCCCCCATCCTTGCTGAACGAAATGCGCTGCGCTGCCCCGCCGGTGGCCGGCATCACGTAAATCTGCGGCTTGCCGCCGCGGTCGGATTCGAAGCAGATGCGCTGGCCGTCCGGCGAATAGGACGGCGAGGTGTCGATCGCCGGGGTGTCGGTCAGCCGTGTGGTGGACTTGGAGCGCAGGTCCATCACGAACAGGTTCGAGTTGCCGCCCTGTTGCAGGCTCATGATGATGCGCTGGCCGTCCGGCGAGAACCGCGGCGAGAACGACATGCCCGGGAAGTTGCCGACGATCTCGCGCTGGCCGGTCTCGACATTGAACAGGTAGACTCGCGGGTCGCCCTGGCCGAACTCCATGTAGGTGATTTCCTGGGTCGAGGGCGAGAACCGCGGCGTCAGCACGAGGTCGGCGCCGCGGGTGAGATAGCGCACATTGGCGCCGTCCTGGTCCATCAGCGCCAGCTTCTTGACGCGCCGCTCCTTCGGGCCGCTCTCGTCGACAAACACCACGCGGCTGTCGAAATAGCCCTTCTCGCCGGTCAGCTTCTCATAGATCTGATCGGAAATGATGTGGGCGATGCGCCGCCAATACTCCGGCGAGGTGAAGTACTGCTTGCCATCAATCTGCTGGCCCGACACTACGTCCCACAGGCGGAACTCCGCCTTCAGCCGGCCGTCGGGCTGGCGGGTCATGCGGCCGGTCACCAGCGCCTGGGCATTGAGGGTGCGCCAGTTCTGGAACTGCGGCGCGACGTCGATGCTCGAGATCCTCTCGATGAATGCCGCCTGGTCGATCGGGGCGAACAACCCGCTACGCCTGAGATTGTTGGTGATGACCTGGGTCACCCCTGCTCCGACCTCGCCGTCGGCGGGCGAGCCAGCGATGAAGTTCGGGATGGCGATAACGAGAGGCGCGACGTTGCCCTCAGTAATCTTCAGGCGTGTCTGCGCCGAAGCCCAGTGTGGCAGCATCAGCCCGGCTGCGGCTCCAACGCCACCAGCCAGCACACCTCGCCTCGTCATTTGCGAAAAATCGAGCACAGACATCGTCAGTTCATTCCAATCAAAAGTCAGCTTCTGAACATCGTTTTCGGATCAAAATCGATGACCATGTCTTTCCACACGTCATACGTTTCGTCGCGCAGCATCGTGTAGGGCTGTCCCTGCAGCACCGCCCGCACTGCAGCGTCCGCGGCGGCCTGCATCCGCGGCGAGGTGATGCGCGAGACGATCTGCGGGGCAGACGCCAGCTTGCGCTCACGGGTCAGCACGATCCGTACCGACACAAACAATTCCTCAGGACGATCGCCGCCGGGCTGCACGTTCCAAAGGCTCGCGACACGCGAGACGAACGCCCCGATCTCCGATTGTGACAGCGTCTGTGCGTTGGCACGGGCCTCCCCAAGAGACGCGGACGCGTTCAGCGCCGCACCGGTGACGGCATGGCGGGTTGGCTCGCGCTTGTCGATCAGCGCGGCGATCTTGCTCTGGTCGAACTTGTAGTCCTGCTTCGGCTTGGGCGGCTGCGGCGGCGCGGCCTTCGCCTCCGGCTTCGGCGGCGGCTTCTTGCTATTGTCCTTCTTCAGCGCCTCGGCGATCGGGTCGACCTTCGGGTCCGGCTGCTTCTCGACCGGCTTCGGCTCGTCCTTCTTCTCGACGGCCTGCTTCGGCGGATCGGGCTTCTTCTCCACCGGCTTCTCGGCCGGCTTCGGCGGCGGCTCGGGGGAAGCCGCCGTCACGATTTCCTTCTTCTCGGTGATCTTGCCGACCGGATCGTCCTCCGGCGGGGTCGCATCCGCGACCTTCTCCACCAGCGGCTTCGGATTGTCCTTCTTGCCGGACTTGGAGCCGGCGGTGATCTTGGAGAGCTGATCGGCGGAGATGATATCGACCGGCATCGATTCGACCGGCGTCGCCTCGAGCGACCGCGTCGAAAACGACACGATGCTCCAGCCCAGCACAGCGGCGTGCAGGGCCACGGAGGCAACCAGAGTCTTGTCGATCTGGACCTTGCCGATCTTCACCTCAGCTCCCCTGCTCGACCTCGGTCACCAGCGCCACGCGCTTGAACCCCGCCGACGACAGCCGGCCCATCACCTTCATGACGGTGCCGTAGTCCACCTTCTTGTCGCCGCGCACGAAGATGCGCTCGTCCATGCCGTTGCGGGTTTCGGTGATCGCCTTCAGCTTGGGCACGAGGTCGTCGACTGCGATCTGGGTGTCGTTGAGGTAGACCTCGCCCTTGAGGTTCACCGACAGCGTCAACGGCTCCTTGTCGTTGTCGAGGCTCTTGGCCTGGGTCTGCGGCAGGTCGAGCGGCACGCCGACGGTGAGCAGCGGCGCCGACACCATGAAGATGATCAGCAGCACCAGCATCACGTCGACCATCGGCGTGACGTTGATCTCGGCCATGACATGGGCACGCCGGCTGCCGCGGCCACGCCGCCGCCCGCCACCAGAAGCACCTGCTGCGCTCATCCCCATCAGAGACTACCCTCGGCCACGGTTATCCCAACACGCTGGTCCCACACGACCACCCCGTCCTGCACGGACGCCGGCCTCCCCAGGCCTTACGCCCGCTCATCGATCTGCCGCGACAGGATCGCGGAAAACTCGTCGGCGAACCCTTCCAGCCGCTGGGCCTGGCGGTTCACCTCGGAGGAGAACTTATTGTAGAAAATAGTCGCCGGAATGGCAGCGATAAGGCCGATCGCGGTGGCGAACAGCGCCTCCGCGATGCCGGGCGCCACCACCGCCAGCGACGTGTTCTTGGACGCGGCGATCGACTGGAAGCTCGACATGATACCCCAGACGGTGCCGAACAGGCCGACGAACGGGCCGGCCGAGCCGACGGTCGCCAGCACCAGCAGGCGCCGTTCCAGGCGCTCCACCTCGCGGGCGATCGACACGTCCATCACCTTCTCGATCCGCATCTGCAGGCCGGCAAAAGACCGCGCCTGGCTCTCGAACGAGCGCTTCCATTCGCGCATCGCGGCGACAAACAGCGCCGCCATCGAATAGGTCGGCTTGGCGGAGAGGCCGCGATAGAGCTCCTCGATCGACTGCCCCGACCAGAATGCCTGCTCGAACCGGTCCATGGCGCGGCGCGTGCGGGCGAACAGGAAGATCTTGTCGATCGCGATGGCCCACACCCAGACGGAGCAGCCGAGAAGGCCCAGCATCACGCCTTTCACAATCCAGTGAGCCTGCCAGAACAGGGCGATCAGCGACACGTCGGCCGAGGCCATCGGCAGAGCCGACTGAGCGACGTCGGCTGGATTCATCGGCAGTATCCTCTCAAATTGTCCCTCGCGAAATCCCGGCGGGCAGCGACGCTGGCACGCGCGGCAACCACGGCCGAACACCAAGTCCTTCATGTCGCATGGGAAAAGCCCATCACGGAGCTGCCCCCACTTTCCCCGGCAACATGTCAAAACAAGGGCTGTCGGCGCGGTTTTTCGCCCTCCCACCAAACGCTCATCGTGGTTAATGCGACGTTACTTTAGCGGGCCCATACTTCGGTAAAATGGCAGGCTGCGGCCCTAACCGGCGGATTCGGCCTTGTTTTCCAATCCCGAAGCCGCCGTCCCGGTGCCGGTTCCCGCCATCACCAGCGGCCGCAGCAGCAGCGGCGAGAGGTAGATCGGGAACTGGCTGAGCGCGAAATACAACCATGTCGCCCCGGGCAGCACGCCGCCGGCGGCGGCCAGCATCAGGCCCATGTTGCGCTGGCACGCCATCACCCCGAGCGCGAGCGCAACATCGCGGCTCGTCCGGCGAAACACCGCGACGGTGGCCGCGAGCAGCACCAGGAACACCGCGAAGGCGAGCGCGGTGAGCAGCAGCATCCGCCCGGGCGCGGCGAGCCACTCGGCGGCCACCGTTTCCATCATGCCCGCGACCACCACCAGCAACGCCACGATATTGACGCCGTCGATCGGCTGGCGGTGGCGCTGGATCGCGGCGGCGCCCACCACGCGGCGAAGCACGGCTGCGGCCAACAACGAACCGCCGAGCAGCGCCGCGAGCTTGGCGCCGAGCAGGAGCGGCGACAGCTTCAGCGCGTCGCCAAGAAACACCATCGCAAACGCCGGCGCCGTCAGCGGCAGCAAGGCGGTGCAGGTGACCAGCGTCACCAGCACCAGCGTCGCATCGAGCCCCATCAGCGTCGCGAGCGCCGGCGCCGCCATCATCGGCGACGCCACCATCTGCAGCATCAGCCCGAGAAACAACTCGGGCGCGCGCAGGTTCAGCCCGGTCAGCACGAAGGCGAGACCGACCAGCAGCGGCACGCCGATCGCATTCCACGCCGTCGCCGCCGCGATCAGGCCGGGACGCCGCAGATAGCCGCGCAGCGCGGCGCCGTCGACCCGCATGAACGAGATGCAGAGCAGGATGAAGATCGCCTCGCTGACATAGGGCTTCATCATCGTGCCGAGCGGCGGGCACACCACCCCGATCACGACAATGGCCGCCAGCCCCCACACGCCCTGACGGCCGATCCAGGCGAGCAACGCGACAGGCAGGGCAACGACAGCGGAAACGGCAGACGGCATGGCTGGACACTTCGTGTGATGAGCCGCCGCACAGCGCGGAGCGCCGGAGCAGCGGCGAGAATGTCAGGAAAGGGCGGCATCGATCGCCGCAGGGCGCGCGATCGCCTTAAGCCATCTTGTCCGACGCCATAGCGCTGTGGCGCGCCGGGGAGGTGCGCCACCAGGCGCGAAGCGAGACGCCTCGCCGCTGCGTCCTGGCCGATCGCTGCATCATGGCCGTCACTGTGCCACCCCCGCGCCGGCGGGACAACACCCGGTCATCCTCAGCCGGCCTTCGTGGCGGCGGGAATATCGAGCGGCTGGCGGATGGCGATATCGGCCAGGATCTCATAGGAGCGCAGGCGCGCGCGATGGTCATGGATCGCGGAAGCCACCATGACCTCGTCGACGCCGGTCTGCGCGATGAACTGCGTCAGGCCGCGCCGCACCGTCTCGGGCGATCCGACGAAGGCATAGCGCAGCATACCGGAGGCCTGCACCTTCTCCTCCGGTGTCCAGTAGGTCTCGATGTCCGGGATCGGCGCCGGCAACTGGCCACGCGCGTTGCGGAAGATGTTGGTGAAGCTCTGTTGCGCCGAGGTGAACAGAAAGCGTGCCTCCTCGTCGGTGTCGGCCGCGATCACGTTGATCCCGGCCATGGCGTAAGGCTTCTGTGACTGCTCCGACGGCTCGAAACGGGCGCGGTACATGTCCAGCGCCTGCATCAGCGCATCGGGTGCGAAATGCGAGGCGAAGGCATAGGGCAGGCCGAGCATGGCGGCGAGCTGGGCGCCGAACAGGCTGGAGCCCAGGATCCAGATCGGCACGTTGAGCCCGGCACCGGGCACGGCGCGCACGCCCTGCCCCGGCTGCGCCGGCGCGAAGAACGCCTGCACCTCCAGTACGTCCTGGGGAAAGTTGTCGGCATTGTCAGGCGAGCGGCGCAGCGCCCGCAAGGTGCGCATGTCGGTCCCGGGCGCGCGGCCGAGGCCGAGATCGATCCGTCCCGGGAACAGCGATTCCAGCGTGCCGAACTGCTCGGCGATCACCATCGGCGCATGATTCGGCAGCATGATGCCGCCGGACCCGACGCGGATGCGCTTGGTGCCACCAGCGACATGACCGATCACCACCGCAGTGGCGGCGCTCGCGATCCCGACCATGTTGTGGTGCTCGGCAAGCCAATAGCGCTGGTAGCCCCATTCGTCCGCATGCTGGGCGAGGTCGAGGGTGTTCTTCAGCGCAATCGCCGGCGTTGCTCCGGCGGGCACGGGCGCGAGGTCGAGAATGGAGATGGCGGGCAAAGGTCAGACTTTCCGATGATCCGGTGGCGAGGCCGGGTCGCGCCGCCGCGGCACAGACCCCCACCGCAGATGCCCCCTCCCCGCCCGCCGCGCAAGGGCACCGGCCCGCCCTGCATGCCGCCGATGCAGGATTGGGCGGTCCGCTGCGGGGGACCGCGGCGGTGCCGGCCTCAGGGGTCGTCGGAATAGCGTTGCTCCTGCCAGGGATCGCCGCGGTTGTGGTAGCCGCGGACTTCCCAGTAGCCCGGCGCATCGACGCGGCGAAACTCGATCCGGCGCAGCCACTTGGCGCTCTTCCAGAAATAAAGGTGCGGCACCACGAGGCGCAGCGGGCCGCCATGGTCGGCGCTGATCGGCTGTTCGCTCCAGCGGTGCGCCAGCAGCGCGTCGGGCGCGGCGAAATCGGCCAGCGTCAGGTTGGTGGTGTAGTTGTCGTAGCCGTGCAGCACCACGAAGCCGGCCTCGTCCTTCGGCCCCACGATCTCCAGGAGATCGCGCGTGGCGAGGCCCTCCCAGACATTGTCGTAGCGCGACCAGGTGGTGACGCAATGGATGTCGGACATGAAGCGGCGTTGCGGCTGGGCGAGAAATTGCGCCCAGTCCCAGGACACCGGGTTCTCGACCGCGCCGTCGACCACGAGCCGCCAGCGCTCCGGCGCGATGTCCGGCGCGCCGGTGAGATCGAGCACCGGCCAGTCGCGGGTGAGATGCTGCCCGGGCGGCAGCCTCTCCTCCTCCGGCCGCGCGGTGCGCCCGGTCAGGAAGCGGCCTTCTTCCGCCCACTTCTGCTTGCTGCGGGTCAGTTTGCTCTCAGGCGGATCGGTCTTGTCGGTCATCACGTGTATCCTGGCAGAATCAGGCCTCTTCCTTGCACGTTTTCTCCATGTCGCTGAAGTGCTGCTCGGGCGGCTCCGACGCCATCGGCAATGGCGGGATCGTCCCCTTGTGGGTCTCGACCGCCGCGCCGCGCTCCAGCGTGCGATGGACCGGACACTTGTTGGCGATCTCGATCAGCCGGTCCTGCTGGGCGGCATCGAGCGCCCCCTCCACCACCACCTCGCGGCTGAACACGTCGCGCGGCTCCTCGGTGCGCTTGGCGTGGGTGACGGTGACGCTGACGCGGTCGAGCGGCCAGGCTTTCTGGTTGGCATACATGCGCAGCGTCATCGCCGTGCAGGCGCCGAGCGCGGCGCTCAGCAACTGGTAGGGCGATGGCCCCGAGCCGAGTCCGCCGACGTCGACCGGCTCGTCGGCAAGGAAACGTGAGCCGGCCGCACGCACCTCGACCTGGTAGCGTCCCGCACCGGTCTCGGCGATGACGACGGCGTCGTCGCGCGGCGCCGCCGGCGTGGCATGCTCCGCCTCCGCGTCCGCGAGGTAGCGCGACGCCCAGGCCGCGATCACCTCTGCGGCATAGTCGGCATCGGCTCCGCCGGTCAGCAGATGGTCCGCGCGGTCGAGCGACACAAAGCTTTTCGGGTGGCGCGCAGCGAGGAAGATCGCCGACGCATTGTCGATGCCGACGATGCCATCGAGCGGTGCATGCAGCACCAGCAGCGGCCGCTTCAACTGCGCGATGGTCTGCCCGGGATCGTGGGCGCGCAGATCGTCGATGAAGGAACGGCGGATGGTGAACGGCGTGCCGCCGAGATCGACCTTGGCTTCGCCGCGCGAGGTCAGTTCGTCCAGCTTGTCGCCGAACAGCTTGGTGACATGGCCGACCTCGAACGGCGCGGCGATGGTCGCCACCGCCGCGATGTCCGGGAGCTGTGTGGCGGCCGCGAGCACCGCGGCGCCCCCAAGGCTGTGGCCGACCAGCAGCGACGGCGCCATGCCCTGCTGCGCCATCCAGGCGCTGGCGGCGACGAGATCGCGGACATTGCCGCTGAAGGTGGTGTCGGCGAAATCGCCGCCGCTGTCGCCGAGCCCGGTGAAGTCGAAGCGCAGCACCCCGATGCCCCTGAGCGCCAATGCGCGGGCGATTCGCACAGCGGCGCGCGACTTGCGGGTGCAGGTGAAGCAGTGGGCGAACAGTGCGTAGGCGCGCGGACGACCGTCGGGCAGATCGAGCTGACCGGCGAGACGCTGCCCCTCGGCACCATCGAAGTCGAAGCGTTGCGTGATCATCGAAGCCACCCTGGTGTTGGCCGCCGTCGCACGGCGTGGCGGAACCCGCGCGCATCATGACGGCCACCTCGCACCGGGGCCAGTGCGAAATGCCGGCACCCCGCCGAAAGTCCCTCATGACTTGTGAGGTAATCGCCTGCGGTGCGCGCCCGTGGCTGACTGATCGTCGACCTTCAGCCCAGGGAGACTTCACATGAACGTCATCACCGCAGGTTTCACCGACGCCGACACCCGGATGCCGCTGCGCCCGGTCATCACCACGCGGGACGGCCTGCGGCTGTTCCACAAGGACTGGGGCACCGGCGCGCCGATCCTGTTCGTGCACGCCTGGTCGATGAGCTCCGACTTCTGGGAGTACCAGATGGTGCCGCTGGCGGCGCAGGGCCTGCGCTGCATCGCCTTCGACCGCCGTGGCAATGGTCGCTCGGAGGACAACGGCACCGGCTACAGCCTCGACGCGCTGTCGGACGACCTCGCCTGCGTCATCGAGCAGCTCGACCTCGACAACGTCACACTGGTCGGCCATTCGCTCGGTGCCAGCGAGGTCGTGCGCTACCTCGCGCGCCACGGTTCAGGGCGGGTCACGCGCGCCGTGCTGGTCGCCGGCGGCACGCCACCGCTGGTGAAAAGCGCGGACAATCCCGACGGCATCGACAAGGCGATGTTCGACGCCGTCCGCGACGCCCTGCTCACCGACCGCGCCAAGTGGCTGCGCGACAACGCCGCGCCGTTCTTCACCGCCGACACATCGCCGGGCCTGCAGGACTGGACGATGGCGATGATGATGCAGTCGTCGCTGCGCGCGATGGTGGAGACCGTGTATCTGTCCTCGATGAGCGACCTGCGGCCGGACCTGCGCCGGATCGACGTGCCGGTGCTGGTGATTCACGGCACCGCGGACCAGTCGATCCCCTATGCCTTCGGCCAACGCACGCTCGACCATGTCGCCGACGGCCGCATGATCACCTATGAGGGCGCCCCGCACGGCCTGCTGGTGACCCATGCCGCGCGGCTGCGCGACGACATCGCCGCCTTCGCCGCCGGCTGAACGAAGACCGCCCGCACACGGGCGGTCTCCACGCCTTACATGTGCACGCCCATGCGCAGCAGGCGGTCCACCGCCGCAGCCATCGGCGTGTGCGGCGGCGAGATGCGCGCATCGACCTGCGGCAGCGCCGCCTGCAGGAAGTGCTCGATGCGCTGGTGCGCCGTCTCCGCCAGTTCGCCACCCATGGCGGTGAAGCCATGCACGCCACCGGGATAGACCGCGAGCTCGGCGGGGTTGCCGGCCGCCACCCAGCGCGCATGCATGAACAGGCTGTCGTCGAGCAATTGATCGAGCGTTCCGACCGAGAACAACGCCGGCGGCAGCCCGGCAAGGTCGGCGTAGAGCGGCGAGACGTCGGGATGCCGCCGGTCGATCCCCGGCGGCACGAACGCCTCGCCGATGCGTTCGCCCACCCGCCGGGTCGTCACCGTCTTCGCCGGATCGACCCGCAACTGGCTCGGCGTCATCGACAGGTCGTAGGCGCCGAACGCGAGGTTGGCCGCGGCGAAAGCGTCACCGAAGCCGGCGTCGCGCAACCGCAGCAGCGTCACCGCGGCGAGGTGCGCACCGGCGGATTCACCACCGATCAGCAGACACGCCGTGCCGAACAGCGGCTCGGCATGGGCGATCAACCAGCGCGCCGCGGCCTCGCAATCGTCCGGCGCCGCGGGATAGGGATGCTCCGGGGCGAGACGATAGTCCACCGAGATACAGGCGACGCCGAGTGCCTCCGCCAGGCGCTCCATGTCGCCGTCGCGCATATCGGCCGAGCCCAACGTCCAGCCGCCACCATGCATGTGAAGGTAGACGCCACGCGGCACCGGCGGCGCGATCACCCGCAGCGGCACCAGATGACCGCCCCGCCCCGGCGCGTGCAGCAGCTTGGCGCGCGGCGACGGTGCCGTCACCGGAATCGGGCCGTCGCCGCGCGCGAAGGCACGCCGCAGGCTGGCAAGATCACGGGCCGCGACATTCGCGGCGCTGAGCCGGCGCGCCACCGCATCATTAATGGCGCGGGTCTCCTCGGACACGGCGGCGGGGCGGAACTCGGCGGCGGCCGGATAGCGGGCCCCATGACGGTCGAGTTCGCGATAGAGGCTGCGGTCCATGACGATTCTCCTTGTGCGTCTTGGGGCACAGGAGATGGACCACACCCGCGTCAGTTTCTGGCAGCAGTCTGCGCCTCGTCCCGGGCGTGCTTGGCCGCGGCGCGACCGCCGCGGTCATTCTCCCGCCACGCCTTGATCAGCGCCTGGCGCGACATCGGATAGGGCTCGTCGAGCACGACCAGTTCACTGATGCGGTCGGAGCGGAAATGGCGGAAGGCGGTGCGCAGCTCGCACCAGGCGACGACGAGGCGAACCGCCTCGAAATAGACCAGCGCGATCGGCCACACCACGCGCTCCGTCGCCTGGCCGCTCTCGTCCTGGTAGGCGACGCGCAGCTTGCGCTGGCCGCGGATGGCGCCGCGAATCACCGCGGGATCGATCGCATCCGGCACCTGCGCGCGTGACGAACCGCTGAACAGGGCGGCATTGGTCAACGACGCGGTCAGCGGCACCGGCAGCACCGCGGCGATCTTGGCGAGCGCGTTCTCCGCGGCGCTGGCGAGATCGGCATCACGGCGCTGGGCCACCCACTGCCCGCCGAGAGCCAGCGCCTCCAGCTCGTCCTCGGTGAACATCAGCGGCGGCAGGATGAAGCCGGGCTTCAGCAGGTAGCCAACCCCCGCTTCACCCTCGATCGGCGCTCCCAGCGCGATCAGCGTATCGATGTCGCGATAGATCGTGCGCTTGGACACGCCGAGTTCCTCGGCGAGCGCAATCGCGCTGACGGCGCGGCGGTGACGGCGCAGCGCCTGGATGAGATCGAAGAGGCGGACGGAACGGGACATGCGCGATCAGCAACAGGGAATCCGCGCGCACAATAAAACCGCCCGCTTGTGGGGGACAAGCGGGCGGCCGACACAGCTTTCAGGTCGTGGGGCGTTATGCCTGAGGCTGGTTGTTGGGCGGCGGCGTCGGGCGCGAACGGTGCTCGGCCATGAACTGGTCGAACTCGGCCTTGTCCTTGGCGTGCCGCAGACGGTCGAGGAAGCCCTTGAACTCGGCCTGCTCTTCCTCGAGCCGGCGCAGCGTGTCCTCGCGGTACTCATCGAACGCGCGGTTGCCGCTGGACGGGCCACCGTAGCGGCGGCCATCGCCGTTGCCACCGCCGAAGCCGTGCTCTTCCATGCGCGAGCGCATGCGGTCCATCTTCCACTGCAGCCGCTCCATCTTGTCCTGCCAGCGGCCGTACTGCGTCCAGCAACCCATCTTTCTGCTCCCGAGTGTGAAGAAAAGAAGTGCGAGGCCGATCGGCCACCACAGGATGAAACCGAGCACCGTCAGCGCGATCCATGCCGGATGCCAGGTCGAGTGGAGAAACTGCGGGTGCCGCCGATCATCCCATCCAGGGCGCTGCCCCCAACGGCTGAATTGCGCGGTGTCAGACATCTGCCTCTCCCAGTGACGGCGAAGTGCCGCCTGTGAATGTAAATAACATTTACATAGATAGACCGTCGCGATTTTTTGTCAAGCCGGGCCCTCCCGGCGGCATCGGGAATATTTGGGACCGATTCGGCCCCGATCTCAGACCTTGGCGGCCGCCGCCGGCCGCTCGGTCGCAAAGCCGAGACCACGCAGATAGATCAGCACACCGGCCTCGAGCAGTTCGTCGGGCGACATCGGCAGCTTGCGCCGTGCCGCGTCGCCGCGGCTGAACAGCGAGGCGATGCCGTGGGACATCGACCAGATATGCAGCGCCACCATCAGCGCCGGCGGCCGCGGCAGCCCCGCGGGTGTCAGCGCCGCAAGGCGATCGGCTGTCATGCGGATCACCGCGAAGGCGCGCTCGCTCGCCGCCAGCAGTTGTGGGTTGCCGTCGAGCGACACTCCGGATTCGAACATCGCCGAGTAGAATGCCGGCTCGTCGCGGGCGAAACTCAGATAGGCGCGGCCCAGCCGCTCGAAGGCCGTGATCAGGTCGGGACGGCCGTCGTCCCACGCCGCGATCAGCACGCTTTCGAACTGCTCGAAGCCGCGCAGGGCGATGCTGGCCAGCAGTTCGTCACGGTCACGGAAGTGGCGATAGGGCGCCGCCGGGCTGACGCCGGCCGACCGCGCCGCCTCGGCGAAGGTGAAACCTCCAGGCCCCTTCTCGGCAATCAGGCCGAGCGCGGCTTGCACCAGCGCCTCCTTGAGGTTGCCGTGGTGATAGCCGCGCTCGGCGCGGGGTTCCTTGTCTTTATGCCAGCTCATGTAAAGGGCTTTTACATGACTTGCGGCGATCCGTCACGGACCGCGAGCGCCCCGGGGCGGCTGTTTTTCCGCCGCCGAGGACAGCAGCCCCGCACATGCGGAGCCGCCGCAGTCTCAGTCCGCGAGGCCCGCCAGCACCTCGGCGAGCGGAACAACGCCCGTCATCGCCTTGGACGCCGGCAGCGCCGCGCCATCCTCGACCGCCAGCGCGAAACGCACCGCCGGATCCGCTTTGAGCCGCGCCCGCAGCGCGCGGATTTTCGGGGTGGCCTCCGGCGCAATCGCCTGATGGAAATCGGCCCAGCGCGCCACCCCGACGAACACGGCATCCGCCAGCGTCGGCCGGTCACCGAGCAGGTAGGGGCTGTCGCCGATCATCGCCTCGAGCTGGGCATGGCGGCGACCGACCAGGTCGCGGCCGAAGCGGCGCAGCGCGTGGCGGTAAGCCTCGTCTCCGTCCGCCATCTCCAGCGCCACCCACAGCGGACTGAAGGCGGCGGTGAAGCCGGTGTTGAGGAAGGCGACGATCTGGTGCAGGCGGTCGGCCTGGGCCGTACCCGGCGCAAAACTGATGCGTCGCTCACCGTCGCGGGCCTCGAGCCAGAGCGCGATCGCCATGGTCTCGCTCAGCGGCGGCGCGTCGGCGGTGACCAGCACCGGCGTCTCGCGCCGGCCATTGATGCGGCCAAAGGCGTCGGTCAGCATGTCATCGGGCATGTGCACCCGCGACAGGCGATAAGGTTGCCCCAGCCATTCGAATGCGGCAACGAGGCCGAGCGAGCTGCCCAGCGGGAAGCCCGTCAGTAGGGTCGGTGTCATGATGTCTCCGTGAATCCGTCAGGTTCACGCCGCGGCGTGACGCGAACTTAAGGGCGCGCCGCTTGAAGTAAATGACGCACAAAAATGTAACCGGAGACCCGTGCGCTGAACGCGAGGTTGCTGCAATGATGCGGCCCACGCGCATCATGGCATGGCCCTGAGGCCTTTCACGTCGCGGGCTCGTACATAGCTTGCCGAGAGCACAACGAAGTTACGAAGCAGGATACTGGTAATGCTGGACGTCGTATCGAACTGCCCGATCGAAGAAGCGATGCGCGTGCTCAGCGGCCGCTGGCCGACGCTGCTGCTGTACTATCTCAAGGACCGGCCCAAGCGCTTCAGCGAGCTAAGGCGCGACAACCCCACGATCTCCCACCGCATCCTGACGCTGGAGCTGCGCAAGCTCGAGCAGGCCGGCATCGTCACGCGCACCGCGCAGGGCGGCTTTCCGTTGCATGTGGAATACGACCTGACCGCGCACGGCCGCGCGCTGGTGCCGCTGATCGACTCGCTCGGAACCTGGTGGAGCGCTGCGCGAGCTAGCGGCGCGGTGCCGCCGGCGCAGCGCCGCCCGCACACACAAAGTCGATCGCCCGTCGCGCAATGACCTCGAGGTCGGCGCGCGGCGTCCAGGCGCGCGCGCGGATCGCGATGGTGTGGATGGCGGAGCCGGCGACCTGCACCAGCAACTCGACATCGGTGTCCGCCGGCAGCTCGCCGCGCGCGATCGCAAGCTCGAGCAGCTTGCGCAGCGCCTTGTCGGTCGCCGCCAGCGCGCGCAGCACGGTGCCGCGGATCTCCGGATCCGCCATCGCCTCGGAGCCCGCCGTCATCACCGTGAAACAGCCGCGCGGACCGTGCTCGCCGGCGAGATAGACGTCGAGCGCAGTCGCGAAGATGCGCTCCATCGACTGGCGCAGCGTCAGCGCCGGATCGAACGCGGTGGCGAACTGGCCGCCGACGTCGTCACGGTAGTGTTCATAGGCTTTCAGGAACAGCTCGCGCTTGTCGCCGAACGCGCCATAGAGGCTGGGGCGGTTGATCCCCATCGCCGCGCTGAGATCGTCGAGCGAGGTCGCCGCATAGCCGCCGTCGCGAAAGCGGTCGAGCGCCCGCGCCAGCGCCACCTCTGGCGTGAACGCGCGTGGCCGGCCGCGCTTGCGCACGGGCGCGGTTTCGGCCGCCGCATCTGCCCGCAGCGCGGCGTCGTCCCCGACGGGCGGCTTGGATGGCGGTCCATTTCTTTTTTGTACCATTTCGCAAGAAATCCTTGACCGCATCTATTTTATGCGAGACGGTACATAAATTAAACCCCAAACCGTTCGCCGCAAACCCTCAAGGGAGATACGTCATGGACCTTTATTTTT
This sequence comes from Bradyrhizobium sp. 2TAF24, assembly GCF_052115025.1. NCBI lineage: Bacteria > Pseudomonadati > Pseudomonadota > Alphaproteobacteria > Hyphomicrobiales > Nitrobacteraceae > Bradyrhizobium > Bradyrhizobium sp. 2TAF24. Next base: position 277,822 of record NZ_JBFRFW010000003.1, read on the forward strand.
CGCCCCTCGCCTGCTCGATGGCGACCCGTATCGCGCTATACGAAGCTGGTGCCGATGCGACCTACCTGGAGGTCGATCCCAAGACCAAGCAGGTGCAGCGCGATGGCTCTGATTTCAGGGACGTCAATTCGCTCGGCCTCGTGCCGACGCTGCGCACCGACGACGACGTGGTGCTGACCGAGAATGCCGCGATCCTGCAATATGTCGCCGAGCGTTTTCCCGGCGCTGGGATGGCCGCCGAGAATGCGCAGGAGCGCGCCCGCCTGCAGCAGTGGCTGTGCTTCATCGGCACCGAGCTGCACAAGGGGCTGTTCTTGCCGCTGCTCGACCGCAAGGCGCCGGCCGACGTGCACGCCTACACGCTGAAGAAATACCTGTCGCGGCTCGACTACCTCAACCGCTATCTCGATGGCCGCGCGTTCGTGCTCGACCACTTCAGCGTCGCCGACGCCTATCTCGCCACCGTGCTGAACTGGAGCATGGCCACCCCGATGATCGACTTCAAGGCGTATCCGGCGGTGACCGCGTATCTGACCCGCATGCGGGCGCGGCCCAGCATCGCCCGCGCCATGGCCGAGGAGCTCGAGCTCTATAAGGCCGAGATCGCCCGTCACAAGGCGGCTTGAACCCTGCGTCCCGACGGTCGCGACTAAACCTTGCTGGACCAAACCGCTGGACCAGACCTTGGCGGCGACGCGCATCCCCCTGCGCGTGCCGCTACTTTTCCGACAGCAGCCGCGCCCGCGCCGCGGCAAGCGCCCGCGTGAACACTTTGGTGTCGTCGAGGGCCCGCGTCAGCACCAGCGCGCCCTGGATCGCCAGCACGGTCTGTTCGGCCATCTGGCGCGCCACCGTCTTGTCGTGGCCGAGCTTGCGCAGCGCCGCGGCCAGCGCCTCGATCCAGCCGGCGAAATAGCCTTTCACCGCGTCCGCGAACAGATCGCGCGCGGCGCCGAGCGCCACCACGCCGACCAGGCAGACCCGCTGCCCGGAGCGAAAATAGTCGTCGACGGATGCGAACATTGCGGCAATGCCGGCGGCCGGATCCGCGGCGGCGCGCAGCGGCGTGTAGATGCGGTCGGCGAACCAGCCGTCGACCGCGGCCAGCACCTCCCGCGCCATCTGCTCCTTGCCGCCGGGAAAGAAGTTGTAGAGGCTGCCCTTGCCGAGCCCGGTCGCCTCCGAGATCAGCGCCAGCGTCGCGCCCTCGTAGCCATGGGCGCGAAACACCTCCGCCAGTTGCGGCAGCACATCGGCCCGCTCCGCAATCACTCTCGCCATCGTCTCAATTGCTCCGTCTCACTCCGGCGTGTCGCCGAGGCCTGCCACATCCGCCGGGCGCGGCCCCGGCGCCGCCCAGTGGAAGCGGCGCTCGCTCTCCCGGATCGCGACATCATTGATGCTGGCCTCGCGCCTCCGCATCAAGCCGGCGTCGTCGAATTCCCACTGCTCGTTGCCGTAGGAGCGGTGCCACTGCCCCGCGGCGTCATGCCATTCATACTGGAAACGCACCGCGATGCGGTTGCCGTCAAACGCCCACAGATCCTTGATCAGGCGATAGTCGTGCTCCTTCTCCCACTTGCGGGTGAGGAAGGCGACGATCGCGGCGCGGCCGACCACGAACTCGGAGCGATTTCGCCACCGGCTGTCCTCGGTGTAGGCGAGCGCCACGCGCGCGGGATCGCGCGAGTTCCAGGCATCCTCGGCCATGCGGACCTTCTGGATGGCGGTGTCACGGGTGAACGGCGGCAGCGGCGGGCGGGACATGCAACATCTCCTGGCTTTGTACTGATAGGTACAATTTGTACCCATCGGTCCAATTCGTCAAGTCTATTTCACGGAGTGCCCGATCCGTTTATGGGAAGGGCCCGAGACGGAGACCATCGATGACAGAACGCGTGGCAGCCTGCGCCTGCGGCCAGCTCCAGATCCGCTGCAGCGGCGAGCCCGCGCTGGTGCCGCTCTGCCACTGCGTGCAGTGCCAGCGCCGCACCGGCAGTCCATTCGGCGTCGGTGCCTTCTTCGACGCCGCGGCGACCGCCGTGTCCGGCGCATCACGCCGCTGGCAGCGCACCGCCGACAGCGGCCACACGGTCACATTCCATTTCTGCGAAACCTGCGGGTCGAGTGTGTATTGGCACGCGGCGAAGCTGCCGGACCACATCGGCGTCGCGGTCGGCTGCTTCGCCGACCCGCAGTTTCAGATGCCGACGCTGGAAGCCTATGGCGAGCGGCGCCATCGCTGGGTGGCGGATCTTCAGACCTGCCGCGTGGCGGCAGCGCCCGGCACTCAGGATCCCGAGTCCTGATCCGCCTTCATGGCGATGCGCAGCGCCTTCGGGATTGGCCGTGCCCGGCCGCCGGAGACGAATGCGACCTTCACCCTGGCCTCGACCAGAACCTCGTCGCCACGACGCACCTGCTGCGCGAGGGTGATGGACGCGCCCTTCACCTCCACCGGCGTCGTCGACACCTCCAACAGGTCATCCATGCGTGCCGGCCGCAGATAGTCGATCTGCATGGCGCGCACCACGAAGGCGAACCCCGGCGCCTCGGCCTCGGCGGCGGCAAACAGCGCGTGCTGGTCGGCGCCGAGCAGGCGCAGGTAGTTGGTGCGGCCACGCTCCATGAAGCGCAGGTAGTTGGCGTGATAGACGATGCCGGTGAAATCGGTGTCCTCGTAATAGACACGGACCAGCATGACATGCCGGCCATCGACGATGCGGCCGTCGAGCGCTGCAGAATCAGCCATGGCCCGCCACCTGCTTCGCGGCCAGCGGCAGCACGTGATCGCGCGTCAGCGGCGCAATGCAGATGTCCGGCGGCGACGCCGGATCGACCCAGATCATGTCGGCGATCTCGGCGCGCGGCGTGATGGCGCCGGTGACGGACGCCGCATAGACCGCCGCGCGCACCCGCCAGCCGGTCTCGTTGGCGGCCGCCGCCTCGAAGGTGCCGAGCGCACGCACAGATCCCTCCACCGGGATGCAGCCCAGCTCCTCGTCGAGCTCGCGGGCCAGCGCCGTGACGTCGTCCTCGCCGGCATCGCGCTTGCCGCCCGGCTGCATGAACGCCGCCGTGCCGCGCTTGCGCACCAGCAGCACTCGCCCGGCGGCATCACGGATCAGCGCGGCGACCACCTCGACCGTCGGCGTCATGCGTCGTCGTCCTCGTTGAACAGGCCGAACTGCGAGGGATCACGCGACGGCTCGGCGATGCCGAGATGGCGGAAGGCGTGCGAGGTCAAAAGTCGGCCACGCGGCGTGCGCTGGATCAGGCCGCACTGGATCAGGTAGGGCTCGATGATGTCCTCGATGGCGTCGCGCGGCTCCGACAGCGCCGCCGCCATGGTCTCGACGCCCACGGGGCCGCCGCCATAATTGAGCGCGATGGTGGTGAGGTAGCGGCGGTCCATGGCGTCGAGCCCGGCGGCATCGACCTCGAGCGCTCTCAGCGCCTTGTCGGCGATGGCGCGGTCGACCGCGTCGGCATCGGCGACCGAGGCGAAGTCGCGGACCCGGCGCAGCAGGCGGCCGGCGATGCGCGGCGTGCCGCGCGCGCGGCGGGCGATCTCGTTGGCGCCGTCCGGCGTCATGCCAAGGCCGAGCACCCGCGCGCCGCGCACCACGATCTTTTCCAGTTCCTCGATGGTGTAGAAGTTCAGCCGCACCGGAATCCCGAAGCGGTCGCGCAACGGATTGGTCAGCAGGCCCGCGCGCGTGGTGGCGCCGACCAGGGTGAACTTCGACAGGTCGATTTTCACCGAACGCGCCGCCGGCCCCTCGCCGATGATCAGGTCGAGCTGGAAATCCTCCATCGCCGGATAGAGCACTTCCTCCACCGCCGGGTTGAGGCGGTGGATCTCGTCGATGAACAGCACGTCGCGCTCTTCGAGATTGGTGAGCAGCGCCGCAAGGTCACCGGCTTTGGCGATCACCGGCCCCGAGGTGGCGCGGAAGCCGACCCCGAGCTCGCGGGCGACGATCTGCGCCAGCGTGGTCTTGCCGAGCCCGGGAGGACCGACGAACAGCACATGGTCGAGCGCCTCGCCGCGCTTGCGCGCGGCATCGATGAACACCTGCAGGTTGGCGCGCGCCTGCGCCTGTCCGACGAACTCGGACAGATTCTGCGGCCGCATCGCCGTGTCACCGATGTCGTCGGTACGGCGCTCCGGCGTGATCAGGCGGCTGTCGGCGCTCACTCGCTCCCCCGGCGGTACTTGTTGGGCAGCAGCTCGGCGACGGTCGTCACCATCGGCGCGCCGTTGCCGGGCACGATGACCCGCGCCCTGGCGTCATAGTCGTAGATCAGCTCGCGGCAGATGCCGCAGGGCGACACCACCGCGATATCGCCGGGCTCGTCGGGCTTGGGATGGCGCACCGCGACGATGGTCTCGATGCCGTGATCGCCGGTCTCGGTGATGGCGCGGCCGATCGCGATCGCCTCGGCGCACACCGCGATGCGGCCGATATAGGCGTCGATATTGACCCCGGTGACGATGCGGCCGTCGCGCGTGCGCATCGCCGCGCCGACTTCCTGCCAGTCATTGCGATAGCGGCTGCTGATCGCGTCGGTGGCGGCGGCGATCAGTTCCTTGTCTTGCTCGCTCAGGCTGGACACGCAATCCGCTCCTTCATTTCGACAGCTCCTTCAGCCCGAGGCGAATGAGCTGCGCCGTCTCGGCGCCCTCGCCGGCGCTGCGCACGGCGGTGGCGACGGCCGCGGCCGCCTGCGGCTGACCATAGCCCAGATTGACCAGCGCCGAGATGGCGTCGGCCACCGGCCGCGGCGCATTACGCTCCTCGATCGCACCCGACAGTTGCACCACCGCCGGATCGATCGAGGCGATCGCAGGGGCCTTGTCCTTCAGCTCGGTCACGATGCGCTCGGCGACCTTGGGGCCGACCCCCGGGGTGCGCGCCACCGCCGCCTTGTCGCGCAGCGCGATGGCATTTGCGAGGTCGGAGGGAGGCAGGGTGCTCAGCACCGCCAGGGCAACCTTGGCGCCGACCCCCTGCACCGTCTGCAGCAGGCGGAACCACTCGCGCTCGAGATCGGTGCGAAAGCCGAACAGCTTGATCTGGTCTTCCCGCACATAGGTCTCGATCGACAGCACAGCAGCCTCGCCCGCGCCGGGCAGGGCCTGCAGCGTGCGCGAGGCGCAGTGCACCTGATAGCCGACCCCGCCGACGTCGAGGATGACATAGTCGTCGCCGTAGGAATCGATGACGCCCTTGAGCTTGCCGATCATGACGCGGCCACCCGCAGCGTCATGGACTGACGGTGATGCGCATGGGTGATCGCGATGGCCAGCGCGTCGGCGGCGTCGGCGCTCTTCGGGGCGGCCTTCGGCAGCAGGATGCCGAGCATGACACGGATCTGGTTCTTGTCGGCGTGGCCCGCGCCGACCACGGTCTTCTTGACCTGGTTGGGGGCGTATTCGGCCACCGAGAGCCCGAACCGCGCCGGCGTCAGCATGGCGACGCCGCGCGCCTGGCCGAGCTTGAGCGTCGCCGCGCCGTCCTTGTTGACAAAAGTCTGTTCCACCGCGGCCTCCGCCGGGCTGTATTCGCCGAGCACCTTGGCAAGGCCGTCATGGATGGCCACCAGCCGCTCCGCCAGCGGCAGGGTGTCGGTGGGTTCGATCGAGCCGCAGCCGACATAGATCAGGCGGTTGCCGTCACTGTCGATCACCCCCCAGCCGGTGCGGCGGAGGCCGGGGTCGATGCCAAGAATACGAATCGCGCGCGACGTCATGTCCTATGATAGCCCAAACCGCCGCACGCGTCCGTGCCTCACAGCAGGGTGCCGCGCAGGATCAGCAATGCCACGCTGAAATAGATCATCAGCCCGGTGACGTCGACCAGGGTCGCCACGAACGGCGCCGACGCGCTGGCCGGGTCGAACCCGGCGCGCTGCAGGGCAAACGGCAGCATCGAGCCGGCCACCGAGCCGAACGTCACCACGCCGATCAGCGCCGCGCCCACCGTCAGCGCCACCAGCACCCAGTGCTCGCCATAATCGTAGAAGCCGAGCTTCTGCCACAGCACGATGCGGATGATGCCGATCAGACCCAGCATCGAGCCGAGGATGATGCCGGTCGGCAGCTCGCGGAATGCGACCCGCCACCAGTCGGACAGTTTCACGTCATGCAACGCCAGCGAACGGATCAGCAGCGAGGTCGCCTGCGAGCCTGAATTGCCGCCCGAACTCATGATCAGCGGGATGAACAGCGTCAGCACCAGCGCCTTTTCGAGCTCGCCCTCGAAGTGCTGCATGGCGCTGGCGGTGAGCATCTCGCTGACGAACAGCAGGCACAGCCACACCCCGCGCTTGCGGATCATGTCCATCAGGCCGATCTGCATGTAGGGCTCCTCGGTCGCCTCCATGCCGCCGAACTTCTGCACGTCTTCGGTGCTCTCCTCGATGATCGCGTCCATGATGTCATCGAAGGTGACGATGCCGCGGACATGGCCGGCCTTGTCCACCACCGGCACCGCGAGCAGGTCGTATTTGGTGATCAGCCGCGCCACGTCCTCGCGGTCGGCGAGCGGCGTGGTGGTGATCGGGGCGCGCTCCGCCGCCAGCACCAGGATGTTGGCGGTGGGCTCACCGGAGATCAGCCGGCGCAGGCTGACCGCGCCGACGAGGCGCCGGCTCAGCGGATCGAGCACATAGATTGCGTAGACGGTCTCGCGGGTGCGCTCGACCTGGCGGATGTGCTGCAGCGTCTGCTCGACCGTCCAGTTCGCCGGCACGCTGACGAACTCCGTCGTCATCATGCTGCCCGCGGTGTTTTGCGGATACTCCAGCAGGCCGGCGATCGCGGTGCGGGACGCCTCGTCGAGCTTCTGCATCAGCTCGGTGCGGACCGGATCCTCGAGCTGCTGCACGATGTCGGCGGCCATGTCGGCCGACATGCCGGCGATCAGCGGCACCGCGATCGGACGCGGCAGCGCCTCGACGATCTCGGCGCCGAACAGCAGCTCGGGCTTGTCCAGGATGCCGACCGCCCGCTCGGTCGGCAGCAGCGCCAGCACCTCGGCGGCCTCGACCGCGGTCAGCTGGTTGAGCACCTCGACGTTGTCGGCGACATCCTCATGGGTCAGCCGGGCGGCGATCGACGCCGCATCGAAGACATCGTCGGAGATGGCGTGGGTATCCGTCATAGCTCACCTTGTCGAACCGCCGGCAGAGGCGGGGTCGGTGAGCTCCCAGAAGCGCTCTCAGACCACCAGGGCCGCTACCGGCAATGTACGTGGACTGTCGCTTGGCATGGTTGAAGGGATCCAATGGTGCGGGACCGACTGCGATCAATCGCCGCATAGCGCTGACATGATCCTTCGAGGCGCAGGCGTCAAGCCAAAAAAGTCGGGGGAGGCATGGCCTCCCCCTTTCATCCTCGACAGTGCAAACGCGTGCGCGATCAACCGCCCATCTTGGCGACGAGTGCGTCGGAAATCTCGAAGTTGGCGTAGACGTTCTGGACGTCGTCGTGCTCGTTCAGCGAGTCCATCAGCTTGAGCAGCTTCTCGCCGGTCTCGTCATCGACCGCCACGGTGTTCTGCGGCTTCCAGGTCAGCGCCGCCTTGCGCGGCTCGCCGAACTTGGCCTCCAGCGCCTTGGCGACCTGCTGGAACGAATCCGGCGCGGCATAGACCTCGTGGCCGCCCTCGCTGGACTGAACGTCGTCGGCACCGGCGTCGATCGCGGCCTCCAGCATGGCGTCGGCCGACGCCACGCCGGCGTTGAATTCGACGATGCCGACGCGGTCGAACATGAACGACACCGCGCCGGTCTCGGCGAGGTTGCCGCCGGACTTGGTGAAGTAGGAGCGGATATCGGACGCGGCGCGGTTGCGGTTATCGGTCAGCGCCTCGACAATCACGGCGACGCCGCCGGGACCATAGCCCTCGTAGCGGATCTCGTCGTAGTTCTCGCCTTCGCCGCCGGAGGCCTTCTTGATGGCGCGCTCGATATTGTCCTTGGGCATGTTCTCGGCACGCGCCGCGATCACCGCCGCCCGCAGGCGCGGGTTCATCGCCGGATCCGGGGTGCCGAGCTTGGCGGCGACGGTAATTTCACGCGCCAGCTTGCCGAACAGCTTGGACTTCTGTGCGTCCTGCCGCCCCTTGCGGTGCATGATGTTCTTGAATTGGGAATGTCCGGCCATGCGGAAATCTCTCTGACTGGGCGCTACGTCGTGTCCGCCGGCCTGCGCCGCGGGTCAGAGGTTCCCCGGATGCCCGAGGGGCGGATTCGGGGGCATCGGTCTGGCCCGGCGCACGGCGGATTCGGCCGCGGGTTATAGGCTCGGAACTACGGAAAATCAAAAAAACCTCGCGGTTTCGGGTATCGGGATAGGGAAATCCGGCGAAAGCAGGCAAATTCCGCTCCGGTTAACCCCTCGGTTACGGCCCGATGCAATGGTGTCCATTAACCATCATCCGTGGTCGGTGAACTCCCATGGTTTTTGCTTTGTTCCGGAAGGCTGCCGCCGAGGCGCCTCCGATGAAGGCGGCCGTCGCGAGCGATACCGGGGCCTCGCCCCCCGATGCAGCCTCCCCGCCTCCCGAAGACAACACCGCCGCGCAGATCCTCGAGCTGCTCGAGGTCGAGCTGCAGGCCATGATCCGCCAGCTCGAGCGCGCAGCCGCCTCGGTCGCGGGCGGGGCGCGCTCCACTGCCGACACCCTCGCCGACATCCGCCGCCGGACCGAGACGCTGACCGGCCGCGCCGGCGAGGCGCGCTCGACCGCCGCCACCTTTTCCGACGCCGCCGACAAGTTCACTGAATCAGCAGGCGGCATCGGTGCGCAGGTGCGCGACGCCGGCAAGCTCGCGGACGAAGCCGCCGCCGCGGCGCATGAGGCCAGTCTCAACGTCGATCGCCTGCGCGATTCGTCGGCTGCCATCGGCAACGTGGTCAACCTGATCGCCAGCATCGCCAAGCAGACCACGCTGCTGGCGCTCAACTCGACCATCGAGGCGGCGCGGGCCGGCGACGCCGGGCGCGGCTTTGCCGTGGTCGCCTCGGAGGTCAAGGCGCTGGCGGTGCAGACCCAGGGCGCGACCGAAGAGATCCGGCAGAAGATCGACGCGCTGCAGCAGGACGCCACGACCTCGATCGCCGCGGTGCGCCGCATCTCCGAGGCGATCGCCGCGATTCGCCCGGTGTTCAGCCATGTCAACGGCGCCGTCGCCGAGCAGAGCGCGACCACCGGCGAGATGGCCCGCAACGCCGCGGCGACCACGAGCTTCATCGCCGCGGTCGGCGACAGCGCCGGCGACATCGACGGCGCGACGCGCCAGGCCGAGATCCATGGCGGCGAGGTGGCGAAGGCCGGACAGAGCGTCACGGCGCTGGTGGACAAGCTGAAGGCGCGCTGCGCGGTGCTGCTGCAGCAGGGCGACACGACACGCACGCACAAGGACGAGCGGCTGCCCTGCCATCTGCCGATCGTCCTGCGGACGCGCAGCCGCGAGATCACGGGCAGCATCTACGAGGTATCGCGCCAGCAACTGCTGGTCGAGGGCGCGGGCCTTGCGCTGCTTCCGGTCGGCGAGACGCTGGCGGCGGTGAGCGACCAGCTCGGCGAATGCCGCCTGCGCATCGCCGGACACAGCGATCTCGGCACGCAGCTCGCGTTTGCGAGCCCGAACACGGCGCAGACGGAACGGATCGAGGACCTGCTGTTCGCGATCCACGACGACAACACCGAATGCGTGGCGCGGGCGATGGACGCCGCCGGCAGGATCAGTGCGCTGTTCGAAGCCGCAATCGCCCGTGGCGAGATCAGCGCCGCCGATCTGTTCGACACCGATTACCAGCCGATCGCCGCCACCGCCCCGCAGCAGGTCCGCACCCGCTATCTCGCCTGGGCCGAAGGCGTGCTGCCGCAGATCCAGGAGGCGGTGCTGGCGAGCGCGCCTGGGATGACGTTCGCCGCCACGGTCGACCGCAACGGCTACCTGCCGGTGCACAACAAGATCTATGCCCAGCCACAGCGTCCCGGCGACGTCGCCTGGAACACCGCCAACTGCCGCAACCGGCGCATCTTCGACGATCCGACGGGCCTCGCCGCCGCGCGCAACACCCGCGCCTATCTGGTGCAGAGCTACGCCCGCGACATGGGCAACGGCGTGAAGATACGGATGCGCGAGATCGACGTGCCGATCCGTGTCGGCGGCCGGCACTGGGGCGGCTTCCGCACCGCCTACAAGCTCTGATCGCGCGCGGCCACGGTCACGCGCACCTGCCCCGGAAATTCCGGATGGGTGGCGTCAGGAAGGATGCTCGCGATGTTCAGGTCCAGAACGATGGCGCGGTCTGCTCGAGCCGGCCGCCGAGCCGCACCGGCGCGATCCGCGTCGCAAGGCCGGTCTTGTCGTCGGTCTCGATGGCGACGCCGCTGAGCGTTGCCGGGCCGAACGCCGGCTCGAACCGCGCCGATGGGATGCCGCTGAGGAAGCGCTGCAGCGGCTCCTCCTTCTGCATGCCGATGACGGAGTCATAGTCGCCGGTCATGCCGGCGTCGGTCATGTAGGCGGTGCCGCCGCTGAGGATCTGATGGTCGGCAGTCGGGATGTGGGTGTGGGTGCCGACGACGAGGCTGACGCGGCCGTCGCAGAAGTGGCCCATCGCCTGCTTCTCGCTCGACGCCTCGCCATGGAAATCGACGATGATGGCGTCCGCCGCCTCGTGCAACGGACAGGCCTCGAGCTCGCGGTCGATGGCGCGGAACGGGTCGTTCAGCGGCTCCATGAAGATGCGGCCCATGGCGTTGATCACCAGCGCGCGCGCGCCGTTCTTGGCCTCGACCAGCGCAGCGCCGCGCCCGGGCGTGCGCTTCGGAAAATTCAGCGGCCGGATCAGCCGCGGCGCGCGCTCGATGAAGACCAGCGCCTCCTTCTGATTCCAGGCATGGTTGCCGAGCGTCACCGCATCGGCACCGGCATCGATGAAATCCTGATAGATCGCCTCGGTGATGCCGAAGCCGCCAGCGGCGTTCTCGCCGTTGACGACGACGAGGTCGAGCTTCCAGTCGCGGATCAGGCCTGGCAGACGGTCGGTAATCGCAGTGCGGCCGGTCTTGCCGACCACGTCGCCGATGAAAAGGATCCGCAACTCAGTGTCTCCGCGTCTCGATGGTCTCGTGTTCGGTGGCAATATAGTCGAGCGGGACATCGTGCGGCAATGCAGGAACGTGCTCCACCTGCTGTGCGGCGAACGCCAGCCCGATCGTCACCGGCGCCCCGCCCTGCCCACGCAGGCGCGCGAGCGTGCGGTCGTAATGCCCAGCGCCATAGCCGATGCGATGACCGGCGCGGTCGAACGCGGCGAGCGGCACCAGCACGATATGCGGGTCGGACAGCGGCGCATCCGCGGCCGGCTCGAGGATGCCGAGACCGCCACGCACCAGCGTATCGCCCGGCTGCCACCGCCGGAACAGCAGCGGCGCATCGCGCGTGACCACGACCGGCAGCACCAGCCGCGCACCGCGCGCGGCCAGCGCCCGCATCAGCGGCTGCGGATCGAACTCGCTGCGGATCGGCATATAGCCGGCCACCACCTGCCCCGGCGCCACGTTGAACGGCAGGGGCCGCACGGCGAGCGCCTGGGCGGCGGCCACGCGCAGCGTGGACGGCAGCGCGTCGCGGCGCGCCAGCACGACCTGCCGCAGCTCGACCTTGGCATGATCCGCGCTGTCCATCTCCGCACTGTCCATGAATCGCTCGCCCTCACAGCCGCCCGGCGCGACGCCGGCCGGCATTACGCCGGCCGTGCGAACCGCCGGTGCAAGCCCGCCGGTGCAAGCCCGCCGGTGCAAGCCCGCCGTGGAGGAAAGAGAAAGTGCGAAGCCACGGTAACCGTTGAAGCGCTCGATCCCGGAGTTCCCTACGAAAGTAGGTGGGCGCCATATGCCCGGGCCCACGGGCCCGGCCAGGGACAGCTCCCGGAAGGATCGATAAGGCCCCGGGGATATTATGGCTCCTGACGAGAGACGCAGCCTCGCAGAACCAATGTAGCGACGATTGCGCGCCGTCGCCACCCATCCGCATGAACTTTCCGAGATTCGCGCAACAATTTGCAGGAGACGGCAATGCCGCGGCCCAAACGGCCCCCGACGGCAAGCCATTCGGGCAATATCCCGCGCGACATCCCTCTCAAGCAGGCCTGTCGGCGTGCCCCACGATCAGGGCTGGCCGACATCCGATCGGCCCCGTCCGGATTGACCGGCATCGACGGGCTGCGGCCGCTTCAGTCCTCACACGATCATCGACGCGCTGGACCGACAACGAGGTCGTCGACGCGCCGAAGACACTGCGATCACCGGGCGCTCGCGCGCCTTGCCGCGGCCGGGACGCGAGACATCGGCTGGCGTCGTGACCACACTCAATTTTGAACATTGTTTGCCCAACTAGACATTGCCGACTTTTCAGCGATCCACTAGTGTCTCTCTCGCAGAGTGAAACGTCGATCGTTTTGAAGCGATGGTGATCTGCGTCTGTCGGATTATTTGACCTCCCTTTTTCTCTCGATTCTTTTCCACCAAACCCTTTTGCACAAAAATGATAAGAGCGCGGTGTGATATGCACGCGGCATCATCCGTTTATTTCCAGTATTTGAATCCTGAATATCTGGCTGCTCGAACGATGGCATCGTGGCCTGCTGCGGCGCGCGGCCTCGCCGTATTGCTGCTGCTGTTGTTGTCGCAGGCGGCTGCGCTGGCGGACGACGAGCCGACCTTTGCGCTGCGGGTCAAGGCGCAGTGCCCCGGTTGCGACGTCCAGCGCGCAAACTTCGCATCGACACCCTGGGTCAACATGAATTTCGCGGGGCAGAATCTGTCCGGCGCGGATTTCAGCAATGCGACCCTGAGCGGCGTGAGTTTTGCCGGCGCCAACCTGTCCGGCGCGAATTTTTCCGGCGCGACCATCAACGACAGCGGCGGCGTGGCGACCGTCTTCACCGGCGCCAACCTGACCAATACCAACTTCACCGGCGCGGTAATGTCGGCCGCGGACATCCAGTACGCGACCCTGAGCTGCACCAACTTCACCAACGCCAACATGTCGGGGGTGATCGCCGGGGCTGCATTGCCGGGCCTCAACAGCGGTTGCGCGCCGGTGTTCACTGGCGCCACGGTGGACTGCAATATCGCCGCGTTCTCCGGCCAGTTGCAGCTGAGCGGAGCCACGATACCCTCGGGGTGCAGTCAGTCGACGCCGCAGGCCGCGCAGGATAATGTGGCCGGCAGTCCGGCCTGGTCGTGCGCCGGCACAACGCCCAGCGGATTCGACAACTGGACCTATGTCGCCGCCTCGGGCGGCAGTGACAGCAACGCCTGCACATCTGCGGCGCCCTGCGCCAGCATTGCCGCGGCCCTCGCGGCCTGTCCGTCCACCGGTTCGTGTGGAGCCCTCGTCTACTACGGTTCTTTCTCAGTCGCGCAGCCGATCGCGCTCGGCCCGAACCGCGGCATCTACGGCGCCTGCCTGAACGCGCCCGCCTCGCCGGACGCTTCGCAATATTATTCGGTCATCACCATGACCTCCGCCGGGGCGCCGGTCGTGTCCGCGTCCGCCGCGAAACAATCGGCCCTGTCCTTCCTGCACCTCGCGGCCAGCGGCGCCACCGGCAATTCCGGGGTCAGCGTCGGCCTGCAGGCGACGGGCGGATCGAGCGTGACGTTGACCAGCGTCTCCATCCTGGCGGGCAAGGGCAACGACGGCGTGTCCGGTGCGAGCGCGACCACGGTCGGGGCGAACGGCGCCGCCGCGAGCGGTCAGAACGGCGGCACGAGCACCTGCGGCGCGCAGGGCGGACAGGGCGGCAACGGTCAGAACGGCACGGCCGAACTGAATCCGTCCGGCCTCAAGATCTATCCGACATGCAGCCCGAGCTGTACGGGCACTTGCAGCGGCAACAACGGCGCTCCTGGCGGCGCCGGGGCGTCGGGCAATTACTCCAACGGCGGGCCGGTCGGCAACGTCGTCTGCGGCACCAACATCACCTACAACTGCGACAATGGCACGGGACATCCGGGGCAGAGCGGCGCCAACGGCCCCTCTGGTCCCGGCGGCGTCGCCAGCCAGAATGTCACCGGCAACTATACGTCCAGCGGATGGCAGCCGAGCGTCGGCGGCGGCGGTCAGGCGGGCGGCAACGGTGGCGCGGGCGGTGGTGGCGGCGGCGGCGGCATGTGCGCGGCCAACAGCTCCCCGTTCAAGGAGAACGTTCACTCCGGTCAGATCGGTGGTGGCGGCGGCGCGGGCGGTTGTGGCGGGCCGGCCGGCGCCGGCGGCACCCAGGGCGGCGCGTCGATGGCCGCTGTGCTGGACGCCTCGACGCTCACGGTCACCAATGTCTCCATCACCGGCGGGACAGGCGGACGCGGCGGCAATGGCGGCAGCTCACAAATCGGCGGTCAAGGCGCTGCCGCAGCCGGCGGCGGCGTCAAGGGCGGCGGATACAGCCAGGGCGGGCCCGGCGGCGCCGGCGCGCCTGGCGGCAGCGGTGGAGGCGGCGCCGGAGGCAATGGCGGCCCTGCGTTCGGCATCGTCCTGGTGAACGGCGCTGCCGTCACAGGAACGCCGTTCTACTACACCGGCTACAGCGGTGACGTCGGCCTGCCGGGAAGCGCCCCGAACACCGCGAACAACAACCTTCCGGCGCTCAGCGGCGCACAGGGCACCCCCGGCCGCGTCGCGAATACGGCCACGTTCCAGTACTAGCCGCCGGTCCGAAGCTCTCGCATCACGCCGCAAACGCCCATCGCGACGTCGGGATGCAGGACATCGGAAACGGCCGCGCCCGAAACAAACGACCAGTCTTCAGTTGTCTCGAGAGGGAACGCCATGTTTCGTATCTTGCGCGACGCTGCGATCGTCACCGCGCTGGGAGCGGCAAGCCTGGTCGCGACAAGCCTGGTCGCGACAGGTCAGGTCGCAACAAGTCTGGCAGGCCCGACGACGGCGCGCGCCGCGCCCGACGAGACCCCAAGCAAAGGGCAGTCCTACGCCTGCGACAACGTCTCCAACAGCGGCACGGACTTCACACACGCTGCCACCGCCGGCCAGAACTACGCAGGACAAAACCTGCGCAACGCCAATTTCAGCGGAACGAACCTGACCGGCACCGTGTTCGACGGCGCCGACCTCACAGGCGCGAATCTGACAGGCACGACGCTCGGCGCCGCCAACGGGCAGATGACGAGCTTCTCGCAGGCCAATCTGACCAATGCCTGCCTGCAAGGCGCCACCATCCAGGGGACCGCGACCGCCCCGGGCGCCTCCTTCCAATTCGCCAATCTCAGCTGCGCCGCAGTGACCGACAGCGACATCACGGCCGCGGTGTTCGGCCCCGTCATCACGGCGGCGCCGACCGGCGGGGTGTGCCGCACGACGTTCGCCAACACCCGGATGACCTGCGAATTCCTCGCGCAGTGGAATGTGCTCGACCTCAGCTTCGCGGATGTCTCCGCCTGCAAGGCTCAGCTCGCCGGGCTGAACCTCAGCGGCGCGGTCATGGTGGGGGTCCAGTTCCCCTACTACAATCTTGCCCAGACCAATTTCTCGAACGCGAACCTGACGGCGGCGAACTTCTACTCCGCGACGCTGTCCAACGCGCTGTTCACCACGGCCAATCTCCAGTTCGCGACCCTGAGCTCGGTCACCGCCGACAGCGCCGACTTCACCGGCCAGGCGCGCCTCTCGGGCGCCACTCTGTCCTACGGCAATTTCGAGAGCGCAAAATTCAACAACGCGGTGTTCGAGGCGTCCAACAAGATCCCCGGCGCGACCATGTCTTTCGGCAACTTCCACAACGCGAACTTCACGCTCGCCGCCATGGTGGGCGTCAACCTGTCGGGCTCCCTGCTCTACGACGGTACGATCATGAGTTCGGCGACGATCCAGAATGCCAATCTCGCCAATACGACCCTCTGGAACCTGGCGCTGCCCAACACAAAGCTGAGCGGCATCACCTTCGACAACGCCAATCTGATCAACGCCAACCTGTCCGGGGCGACCCTCACCAACAACGGCACATACCGCCCCGCGTCGATGGTGAAGACCAACCTCCAGGGCGTCAACCTGACCAGCGCCAGTCTCGGCGGGGTCAACATGACCAATGCCGCGGTCGCGCTGCAGAGCGGCGTTCCGCTGTTCAAGCAGACGGCCAATGTCTCCGACCTGATCGGCGATCTCGACAAGGGCTGGCTGACGACGGAGCTGGCGCAGATGTTCGAAAACAACGGCTTCGCGCTCAGCGCCTGCGACTCGCCCGGCGTCGCCGTGGTTCAAAAGAACCAGACCTGGAATGTGGTGCTGAGACAGAAGAAGCCGGTCGGCCCATCGGGCGCCGCCTATCATGACTTCATCCTGACAGCGGTCGTCAGCAATGCGGTCGTGACCGGGCTGACCGTCAGCGGATATGCCGATCAGGCCGCGAAGCAGCTGTTTTCGATCGACGGCGACTTCACCGCGGCGCTGAATGCGCAAACCCTTCCGCGCGCGGTCCTCGAGGCCTTCGCCTCGGCCCATTACGCCCTGCCGCCGTGCGCCGACCCGACGATCGCGACATTCAAGGTCGGCAACTACTGGACGGTCGCGACCAACGCCAACTCCTATGTCGCGCCGGTTGTCGGCTATACCGGGTTCAAGATCGTCGACAATGGCGGCACGCAACTGCAGGTCTACGGCACCGCGATCACCACCGTCTATCAGGGCGACGACGGACGGCTGCAGTTCACATCATTCACGGTAGCGACGACGCGACTGAACGCAGACAGCTTCACGCCCACCACGATCATGCCGAACGGCAATACCTACGGGGCAAATCTCGCTGCCGGCATCAGCCTTGACGACATGCTGACGGCTCCCACGCCGCCGCCGCCGCCAACCCGCGCGCCGGGCTCCGCCGGCCATTGATCTTCACAAACCATCCGCCCCACCCCGCTTCGAGGACGACACACCATGGCGCACGAACCGAACCCCACGATCGAAACCCTGCACTTCGACCTCGGATTTCTGCGTCATAGCTATGACAAGCCCTACGTCCAGACGCCGCTCGGCCGTTTCGCCGTCCATCCACACACCGACGCCACCCGTGCGCAGGCCCGGATCGACAACCGCGCCATCGCCAGCATGCCGCAGGCGGCGCTCGCCAAGCTGACCCATTACGCTGTCGGCGTGAAACTGCCGGTGAAAGCCCCCTTCCTGCTGCGCGTTCACAACGACGACGGCGCCAACGGAACGCTGCCGACCCTGTTCGGCGTGAAGATCGTGGTGCCGATCAAGGCGCTGCGGGAGTACCGCCGGGGCGATCTCGCGCGCCTGCTGCCGCGCCGGCCCGCCCATATCGAACTCTTCGGCATGGTGCCGCCTGCGGACAGTGCCGCCGCGGACGACCATCTCGACTTCCTGGCCGACGCGGATCTGGTGATCGATCTGCCGACAACAACGGCCACGGCGATCGCGTTCTCGTATCCGGCCCTCGCCTCGACCAGCAACAAGCATGCGGCGGTTATTTCGGAGCTGTACATCAGCCGATCGAAGTACCTGTCGCCATTCTCGAACTATATCCGCCAACTCGGCGAGGCCTCCCAGGACGGGACAGGCTTCGCCGTCATCTCACAGCTGCAGGGCGAGGACGACCAGCCGATCACGCTCAATCCGGCGCTGACGGGCGGAACGCAGAGCGATACGATCATCTGCCAGTACAATCTGAGCCCGGACATCATCGGAACGCCGCCGACGAAGACGACGCCGGCAAAGCCGCCGACAACCCAGACGGCGTCGACACTGATCGACTACGCACTGGTCGCCATGACCAACGATCCGGGACTGCGCAACAGTCACTGGTCGGTGAATCAGGGCCAGCAGCAGAACCGCTACCATGCGGGCGTCACCGGAAGCGGCGTCGTCAACAAGCAGATGGCCGCGCTGCGGCGGACCGCATCCCGCCGCGCCATGCGCGCGGCCGCCGCCGACCCGGTCGACGCATCGGGTTACGAATTCACCATCAACAACAAGACGCCGGGCCATGGCCTGGACATCGATGACAGCTCGATCACCTTCGACACCACCTCGCAGGTGTTCTCGATCCAGGTCAAGAACACCTTCATGAGAACCCTCGCGACACATATCAAATTCTACGATGTCGACGGCAACGTCATCTCCAACCCGCCAAGCCTCTATCCGAACATTCAGAAGATCTTCACCGAAGCGAAGGAGATGCTGCATCTCGACACCGACGAGGAATTCGTGCGGTTCATTTATTCGGTCTACGCGATCATGGACATTCCGATGCCGTTCGGAGCGACCACGATCGACGTGAAATGGCCGGAGAGCGCGGCAAGCGCGGATCTGCTGTTCGGTGGCCTCGGCATCGGCAAGTGGGACACGACCGCGGACATGCTGGGCCTTCTGGCAACGGTATTGTTCCAGTTCGTGTCACCGGTCATTTTCCTGATCACCGGCGCCTGGGTCACGCACTCGGACTGGTACGAAAAACTGATGAGCGACCCGGCGGTCGTCGCGCTTGTCATCATTCTCGCGGTCTTCCTCGTCGAGCCGATCCTGTATCTGATCGGTTTTGGCCGCTACGGCCTCAACTACGCCATCAACCTGATCGCCAGCAAGCTGGTGGCCATGATCATGGGCAACGCGGCGAAATACATTACCAAGGCAGCAGTCAAGACGCTGGTCACCGACGGCAGTGAAGTTCTGATCGACTTCTTCGTCTTCAAGATCACGGTCAGCGAGCTCATCGATGCGATCCCGTTCGTCGGCTGGGCGGCAGAGATCGCAGGCGTCGCCGCAACCGGCGGCGCGCTGCTGGAAGCCGGCATCGACATCCTGCAGTCGCCAGCGACTTACACGGTCAACGTCACGCGCCGGCTGGAAGTGGTGGCGACCGTCTCGCCCGACCCGCTTCATGGCACGCTCGAAAACCCGGCGATCTGGCCGACCGAGGCGACCCATTTCAAGGCCGTGCTGCAGTACAAGAACGGCACCGCCTATACGCTGACCGGCGCGCTGCCGGTCGAGCAATCGGAACGATCGACCCCGATCACCGTGACGTTCGACGACGTGCCGACCGGCGGCGACCTCCAGATTACCTTCGGTGTCTACTCGGACACCAACTGGCTGGCGGGCAACTGGAGCAGCGCCTGGACGCCGGCGGTGCTGCCACCCGGCGCGCAGACGCTGGATATCACCGGCTCGATCATCGAGAATCTGGTCCCGCTGACGATGGATACCCAGTATCTGTTCGATTCGAAGATCGTCTACACCGCGGCGAGCGGACACCAGTGGAGCGCGACGGCACAGCCTTCCGCGGTGATCACCGACCTCAATCCCGACGGCCTCAATGACGTGGTGGCGATTACGTCGAACAACAACGCCTACATGCTGGGCTACACCTGGCAGGCCTCGAACCAGAACGTGCCGGTGCAGGGGACATCGACGCCGACCAACGCCCTGCTCTACACGTTCCAGAACATCAACACCTTGTCGAATCCGGAGGCCGCACTCAAATTCTCGAATGCGGGCTTCTCGGCGACCACGTTCCTCGCCTACGAACAATTCGGCCCTGAGCCGCTGTTCTCGGCGCCGAGCTCGGTTCTGTCGGACCTCAATGACGGCGTGATCGACGCCACCCTGCAGCAGTCGTTCGCCAGCGCCGGCTATCCCCTGCCGACCGACATCTCCACGGTAACGCTCACGACCGTGCAGTCGACGGTCGAGTGGACGATGACGCTGCCGAACCAGAACGCCCCGACCTACCAGCTCAACCGCCAGTCGGACGGCTCGGTGTGGGTGTATCTGTACCCGACCGATACCGTCGGCCAGAACAACTTCTACCTCGATAGTTCCTCGAACGTTCACCAGTTGCGGGCGGTGACGCTCGACGACACGACGCCGTTCGACATGAACCAGACCCAGACCCACGGCGCCTTCGTGATGCAGACCGTCAACACGGTGGTCGTGCATCCCGCCAACTATGCCATCGCGGTCAGCTTCGGCAACCATCACATGGAAATCGTGCCGATCCTGCAACAGGCGGTCCCGGATGCCGAAGCGGTCGCCGGCATCATCGCCGGCGGCAAAGGCGTCCGGCAAGGCCTGATGCTCGGACCGAAGGCCGTCGCCGTGACACAGGACGGGCGCATCCTCGTGCTTGAAATCATCAACCGGCGCGTCCAGTCGTTCGACATCAACGGCAATCCGGTTCCAAGCTTCGAGATCGCCCGCGTGGCGACGCTCGACGCCAGCGACTACGCGGCTGACCTCAATGCGGGATTTGTCAGCGTCCCCCTGCGCAACGCGTTCGCGGCCGCCGGCTACAATCTGTCGCAGCACTGGCAAGTCAGCGCGGGCAACGACCTCGTCGACATCAAGCTCGCCGGTAACGGCCAGCTGCAGCTTTCGCTCAATGGCGGCCCGCTGTCGTCGAGCTGGACGATCACCGACACCGACGGCACGGTCTATGCCGCAGCCCTCGTTCCCGGCGCGATCGAGGTGACCCAGCCGAACAACGCGACGTTCCAGATGCCGTTCGAGGCCAGCGTGGATCTCGATCTCGGCTATCTCGGCGCACGGGGACTGGCTGCGTTCAAGGCAGCGAGCGTTCCGGTCTCCCAGCAGGCAAGCGTGACCGGCAACGGCCTCTACGTCGCCCCGGCAGACTGCGAAAGCGACCTGACGCAGAACATCGTTCCGCAGGCGGTCACGGACGCGCTCACGAGCGTGCAGGTGACGCTCCCGGCGGGTCAGAGCGTCATCTCGATTGTCACCAATGACGTGCAGGCCGAAAGCACGGTGTGGGTGATCAACGATGCCGATGCCGACGTCACCTACCAGATCGAGGTCGACGCGGTCGACAACACCAAGCTGCAGGCGATCGAGATCAGCCCCTTCATGTACCTTCATGTCGACGGCAAGCAATCGCCGGTGGCGACAAGCTTCCTGCCCGACGATTTCGAGGCGCTGCGCGCCCAGGCGGAGAACGCGAACGAGAAGTATCTCGACATGGCGACGGAGATGAAAGGCTATATCTACGTGCTCGGCTACTCCGGCTCGGGCGCGCAGCCGTCGAACTACTTCCTCGACATCTACGATCCGCTCGGACGCTGGCTGTCGCGCACGCCGGACACCAAGCTCAACCCGGCGGCGATCGGCGTCAACGCCGGCCGCATCGCCATCGACATGTGGCGCAACCTGTTCACACTCAATTTCGAGGCTATCGCCGGCCCGAACGGACGCGTGGAGCCGTCCGTCAGCATGTGGACGCCATCGACACCGACGGTGCCGAGCTGAGCCACGTCCAGCGGTTCAGTGAGACCGGAGTTGCCGCAAGGTGACGGCTGCCTGCCACGTCCGTGCCAGCCGCGCACGGACAGAATGCAGCGGATCGCAAGTTGAAATGACTGTTCGCAACGTTCGACGCGCGGCGCATTCCACAGGAATGCGCCGTCGGATCATCCGATCGCGACGCCGCCGCCGAGCGTGCGATTGAGCGTCTGGGTCATCTTCTCAAGCCGCTCGGCCGCCGAGTTCAGCGCCAGCGAAATCGCCGTCTGCGTCGCCTTGGCCCGCTCGCCGGCAGCGAAGCGCGCATCCTGCAGCGCGTGCATCTCGTCCTCCAGCCGCAGGATGCGCTGATTGGCATCGAGCAGCTCGTCGGCCAGCATCAGTGCCGACATCACCGTGAGGCGCGCATCGCCGATCTCGCCGAACTTGCCGCGCAGGCTGGTGATGCGGCTCTCCAGGCTCTCGGCAAGCTGCAGCAGCCGCCGCTCCTGGCCTTCCTCGCACGCCATGCGGTACTGGCGGCCGTTGATGGTGACGCTGACGTGGCTCATGTCGCTCCTCCGTTGCCGAGCACCGCACGGATGGTCGCGATCGCTGTATCGAGCCGCTGCGAGATCTCGCGATTGACGCGTTCGAGCTCGCGCGTGCGCACCAACGAGCCGTCGAGCTCATGGGCGAGGCGGGAGCGGTCGGTGCCGAGTGCCTGGATGCGGGCCGCCAGTTCGTCCTCGTCGCGATCGGCCTCGTGCCGCCGCTCCACCGCCGCCTCCAGGGCATCGAGCGCCGCCGCAAGCCGGCGCGTCGCCGCCTCGACCTCGCTGGGCCCGCTGGACGTATCGGAACCGGTGTAGCCGGTGGATGGACGATCGATCATCAGCTCCCCGAAACAGACTGACCTGCAATCCTGCCGGGGCGCAGATGCTGCAAAGGCCGCAAAAACCGCACCTCGGCAAAGATTTAGCTGCCAAAATTTACAAAGTACCGCAACCGAGTGCAATCCGACGGGAAAACTATGCACCGCTATCGGCGGAACCCGGTGGGGGGACGCCGCATAAGGACTTGGGCGTCGGGGGGCTGTGAGTGCTTGGACTCGGCGGATGCAGGTGCTATTCCCCCGGCTCCTGCAGAGGTTTCCCCCTCCGGGCGGCTGAAATCTCCGCCATCTGCGACGTTTTCGCCCAATTTCAGACAGGCTGGTGCCCATGACTTCAAGCGTCGATCATTCCCGTTTGGCCAATGCGATTCGCGCGCTGTCCATGGACGCCGTGGAAAAGGCCAAGTCCGGCCATCCGGGGCTGCCGATGGGCGCCGCGGATGTCGCAACCGTCCTGTTCACCCAGTTCCTGAAATTCGACGCCACCGACCCGACCTGGCCGGATCGCGACCGCTTCATCCTGTCGGCGGGCCATGGCTCGATGCTGCTCTACGCGCTGCTGTACCTGACCGGCAGCCCGACCATGACGCTCGACCAGATCAAGAATTTCCGTCAGCTCGGCTCGCTGACCCCCGGCCACCCCGAAAACTTCATGACCCCGGGCGTCGAGACCACCACCGGCCCGCTCGGCCAGGGCGTCGCCACCGCGGTCGGGTTCGCGATGGCGGAACGGCTGCTGGCCGCCGAATTCGGCAATGATCTCGTCAGCCACCACACCTACGTGCTGTGCTCGGACGGCGACCTGATGGAAGGCATCAGCCAGGAGGCCATCGCGCTTGCCGGCCACCTCAAGCTGTCGAAGCTGATCTTCCTCTACGACGACAACGGCATCTCGATCGACGGCCCGCTCAGCCTCGCCGACAGCGTCGACCAGGTGGCGCGCTTCAAGGCCTGCGGCTGGAACGCGGAGCGGATCGACGGCCATGATCCCAAGGCGATCACTGCAGCGATCACTGCGGCGCGGGCGTCGGACAGCCCGACCCTGATCGCCTGCAAGACCACGATCGGCTTCGGCGCGCCGAAGAAGGCCGGCACCTCCAAGGCCCACGGCGAGCCGCTCGGCGCCGAGGAGCTGGCCGGCGCCAAGAAGGCGCTGGGCTGGGACTACGGTCCGTTCGAGATCCCCGACGACGTCCTCAACGCCTGGCGCGCCGTGGGCAAGCGTGGCGAGGCCGCCCGTGCCGACTGGCACAAGCGCTTCGACGCGGCCGCGGCTGGCCCGCGGGCCGAGTTCCAGCGCCGTGTCATCGACCGCAAGCGCCCGGCCGCCCTCGATGCGGCGGTGGCGAAGCTGAAGGCCAAGCTGGTCGCCGAGGCGCCCACCGTCGCCACCCGCAAGGCCAGCGAAATGGCACTGGAAGTGCTGGTCGCCGAGGTTCCCGAGCTGTTGCTCGGCTCCGCCGACCTCACCCCGTCCAACAATACCCGCACCAAGGACCTCAAGGAAATCGGCCCCGGCCGCTTCGACGGCCGCTACATCCACTACGGCATCCGTGAGCTCGGCATGGCCGCGGCCATGAACGGCCTCGCGCTCCATGGCGGCTATATTCCGGCCGGCGGCACCTTCATGTGCTTCACCGACTATGCCCGGCCGGCGATGCGCGTCGCCGCGCTGTCGCACACCCCGGTGGTCTACGTGATGACCCACGATTCCATCGGCCTCGGCGAGGATGGCCCGACCCACCAGCCGGTCGAGCATCTGGCGGCGCTGCGCGCCATTCCGAACATGCGCGTGCTGCGCCCGGCCGACGCGGTGGAAACCGCCGAGTGCTGGCAGATTGCGCTGGAACGCACCAACGGCCCGACCGTGCTGGCGCTGTCGCGCCAGAACCTGCCGCCGCTGCGCACCACCGCCGATGCGACCAATCTGAGCGCGGCCGGCGCCTATGAGCTGGTCTCAGCCGACGGCGAGGCCGAGGTCTCGCTGTTCGCCTCCGGCTCGGAAGTGTCGATCGCGGTCGAGGCGCAGAAGCTGCTCGCCGGACGCGGCATCAAGGCCCGCGTGGTCTCGGTGCCGAGCCTGGAGCTGCTGCTGGCGGCCGAGGACAGCGCCAAGACCCGCGTGATCGGCAAGGCCCCGGTCAAGGTCGCCATCGAGGCCGCGGTGCGGTTCGGCTGGGACGGCGTGATCGGCGCCGACGGCATCTTCATCGGCATGCAGGGCTTCGGCGAGAGCGCCCCGGCCAAGGACCTCTACAAGCACTTCGGCATCACCGCGGAAGCCACCGTCGAGGCCGTCGCCAAGCGCCTCGGACGCTGACCATTCGCCCCGGCGGCCGCACGGTCCGCCGGGGCTCGATCTCCCCGTCCCGAGCCCCGTCCGGGACAGGTAACCCTTTCCGGCCATTGGCACTTATTACACATTGCAACGGGGGGCCTTTCGGGGCAAAAACCGCCGCACGTGACGTTTTTTTGAACAATCAGGAGATCAGTGAATGGCAGTCCGGGTCGCGATCAATGGATTTGGCCGTATCGGCCGCAACGTCCTGCGGGCGATTTATGAAGCCAACCGCACCGATATCGAGGTCGTCGCGCTGAACGATCTCGGCCCGGTCGAAACCAATGCCCACCTGCTCCGCTTCGACTCGGTGCACGGCCGCTTCCCCGGTGAGGTGAAGGTCGAGGGCGACTCGATCGATCTCGGCCGCGGCAAGATCAAGGTCACCGCCGTGCGCGATCCCTCGACCCTGCCGTGGAAGGATCTCGGCATCGACATCGCGCTGGAGTGCACCGGCATCTTCACCGCCAAGGACAAGGCCTCGGCCCACCTGACCGCCGGCGCCAAGCGCGTGCTGGTCTCCGCCCCGGCCGACGGCGCCGACGCCACCATCGTCTACGGCGTCAACCACGCCGCCCTGACCAAGGACCACCTCGTGGTCTCCAACGGCTCCTGCACCACCAACTGCCTCGCGCCGGTGGCCAAGGTGCTGAACGATACCGTCGGCATCGAGACCGGTTTCATGACGACGATCCATGCCTACACCGGCGACCAGCCGACGCTGGACACCATGCACAAGGATCTCTACCGCGGCCGCGCCGCGGCGATGTCGATGATCCCGACCTCGACCGGCGCCGCCAAGGCGATCGGCCTCGTGCTGCCGGAACTCAACGGCAGGCTCGACGGCGTCTCGATCCGCGTGCCGACCCCGAACGTCTCGGTGATCGATCTCAAGGTCGTCACCAAGAAGGCGACCACCAAGGAAGAGATCAACGAGGCGATGAAGCGCGCCGCCGCCCAGGAGCTCAAGGGCATCCTCGGCGTCACCAGCCATCCCAACGTCTCCATCGACTTCAACCACGATCCGCACTCCTCGACCTTCGCGTTCGACCAGACCAAGGTGCAGGGCGGCACGTTCGTGCGCGTGCTGTCGTGGTACGACAACGAGTGGGGCTTCTCGAACCGCATGGCCGACACCGCGGTCGCGATGGGCAAGCTGCTCTGATCCTCAAGATGTCCGGCGGTGGCAAATGCCCCGCCGGACTTTTTCGTTTTTCGCTGTTTGCAAGGTGATGTTGCGTGATGAGCAAGACGTTCCGAACCCTCGATGACGTCGACGTGAAGGGCAAGCGCGTCCTGGTGCGCGTCGATCTCAACGTGCCGATGGACAACGGCCGGGTGACGGACCTCACACGCCTCGAGCGCATCGCGCCGACCATCACCGAACTGTCCGACAAGGGCGCCAAGGTCGTCCTGCTGGCGCATTTCGGCCGCCCCAAGGGCCGCGACGCCAAGGACTCGCTGAAGCCCGTGGCCGCGGTGCTGGCCGATGTCATCAAGCGCAAGGTGGCGTTCGCCGACGACTGCATCGGCGCGGCAGCCGAGCAGGCCGTCGCTGCGCTCAGCCCCGGCGACATCCTGTGCCTGGAGAACACCCGCTTCCACACGGAAGAGGAAAAGAACGATTCCGCCTTCGTCGCGGCGCTGGCAAAACTCGGCGACCTCTGGGTCAACGACGCGTTCTCGGCCGCGCACCGCGCCCACGCCTCGACCGAGGGCCTTGGCCGCGTGCTGCCGGCCTATGCCGGCCGCACCATGCAGGCCGAGCTCGACGCCCTCGGCAAGGCGCTGGAGGCCCCGGCCAAGCCGGTGATCGCCATCGTCGGCGGCGCCAAGGTCTCGACCAAGCTCGACCTGCTGGAAAACCTCGTCGCCAAGGTCGACGCGCTGGTGATCGGCGGCGGCATGGCCAACACCTTCCTGCACGCCCAGGGGGTGAACATCGGCAAGTCGCTAGCCGAGAAGGATCTGGCGCCGACCGCGCTGCGCATCCTCGACAAGGCGGAAGCGGCCAACTGCGCCATCATCCTGCCGGTGGACGCGACGGTGGCCTATCACTTCCAGGCCAATGCGCCGTCGCAGGCTTACGGCCTCGACGCCATCCCGGCCGACGGCATGATTCTCGACGTCGGGCCGCGCTCGATCGACCGCGTCAACGCCGCGATCGACGATGCCGCGACGCTGGTCTGGAACGGCCCGCTCGGCGCCTTCGAACTCAATCCCTTCGACAAGGGAACCGTGGCGGCCGCCAGGCATGCCGCCGCGCGCACCAAGGCGAAGAAGCTGGTGTCGGTCGCCGGCGGCGGCGACACCGTGGCCGCGCTGAACCATGCCGGCGTCGGCGAGGACTTCACCTATGTGTCGACCGCTGGCGGCGCCTTCCTGGAATGGATGGAGGGCAAGCCGCTGCCGGGCGTCGAGGTGCTGAGGACAAAATGACGCGCGCCTTCCGCAAGCCGGAGCGGGCGTGATACATCCACGCCGAGCCGGCTGAGCCGCCCCGGAACACTGATCCCGTTCGATCCCAAAACCGCATTCGATCCCATCGCCAGACCTTAGGAGACGATCCCGATGAACCTCGCCGACCTCAACAAGATTGCCCGAGCCATGGTCGCACCGGGCAAGGGTATTCTTGCTGCCGACGAGTCGTCGGGAACCATCAAGAAGCGCTTCGACGCCATCGGCGTCGAGTCGACCGAGGACAACCGCCGCGACTACCGCGAGATGCTGTTCCGCTCCAAGGATGCGATGAGCAAGTACATCTCCGGCGTCATCCTGTATGACGAGACCATCTGGCAGAAGGCCAAGGACGGCACGCCGCTGGTCAAGCTGATCGAGGCCGCCGGCTCGATCCCCGGCATCAAGGTCGACGAAGGCACCCAGGCGCTGCCGGGCTGCCCGGGCGAGCTGATCACTGTCGGCCTCGACCGCCTCGCCGAGCGGCTGAAGAAGTATTACGAGCAGGGCGCGCGCTTCGCCAAGTGGCGCGCGGTGATCGATGTCGGCAACGGCATCCCGAGCCGCACCGCGATCCAGACCAACGCCCATGCGCTGGCCCGCTACGCCGCGCTGTGCCAGGCCGCCCAGATCGTGCCGATCGTCGAGCCGGAAGTGCTGATGGACGGCGACCATGACATCGCGCGCTGCTACGAGGTCACCGAGGCGGTGCTCAACGAGACCTTCCAGCAGCTGTACGTTCAGCGGGTCGCCCTCGAGGGCATGGTGCTGAAGCCGAACATGGCGATCGCCGGCAAGAAGAGCGCCAGGAAGGCTTCGGTCGCCGAGGTCGCCGAGCAGACCGTCAAGCTGCTCAAGGCCTGCGTGCCGAGCGCCGTGCCGGGCATCGCCTTCCTGTCGGGCGGCCAGAGCGACGAGGAGGCCACCGCCCACCTCGACGCCATGCACCGCATCGGCGGCCTGCCGTGGGGCCTGACCTTCTCCTACGGCCGCGCGCTGCAGGCGGCGCCGCAGAAGGCCTGGGCGGGCAAGGCGGACAACGTCGCGGCCGGCCAGCAGGCGTTTACCCACCGCGCCGAGATGAACAGCCTCGCCAGCAAGGGTGAGTGGAAGGCCGAGCTGGAAAAGAAGGCGGCGTGAGCGCCAAGCCGACACCCGTCCCGCCCCGTCCGGCGCCGCGCCTCTACCTCGCGACGCCGGCGGTGACCGACCCTGCGCCGCTCGCGGCCGCGCTTCCCGCCCTGCTGGACGGCGTCGATGTCGCCGCCGTCCTTGTCCGCCTCACCCCGAGTGACGACCGCACCCTGACCGAGCGCGCCAAGAAGCTGGTTGCGCCGGTGCAGCGCGCCGACGTCGCCTGCCTGCTCGACGGCCATCCCGGTATCGTCGCCCGCTCCGGTGCCGATGGCGCGCACCTGACCGGGGTCGCCGCCATGACCGAGGAGATGCCGGGCCTCAAGCCGTCGCGCATCGCCGGGGTCGGCGGTCTCATCACCCGCCATGACGCCATGGTGGCCGGCGAGGCCGGCGCCGACTACGTGCTGTTCGGCGAGCCCGATGCGGATGGCAGGCGCCCGTCGGCCGAGGCCATCTGCGAGCGGCTGGGATGGTGGGCCGAGCTGTTCGAGCCGCCTTGTGTCGGCTTTGCCGCGACGCTCGAGGAGGCCGGCGCGTTCGCCGCCGCCGGCGCCGATTTCGTGCTGGTCGCCGACCTCGTCTGGAGCGACCCGCGCGGTCCGCGGCAGGCGCTGCTGGAGGCCGCCCAGGCGATCCGTCTGGATTCGACGCACGGCACGTAACGTTCGCAGCAATGTTGCCGCGAAGCCTCCATACGAACGCCCAAACACCCAGCACACGTGTATTGATAGACCCCATTCTTCCGACGGCCCTGCGTCGCCGGAGCCAGCCGCCGGTCCGGACCCGGACCCGACGTTTTGACGAAGTTCAGCCGGGCGCCCCATGGCGCGCAGGCCGGTCATCGAGCCGGTGAGGAAAGAAGGATGCCGACCGGAACAACCGCCCTGCAAGCCCTGCTGCTGGCGACATGCTGCCTCGCCTTCGGCACGCTGCCCGGCGCCCAGGCGCAGATCTCGCTGAGCCCGCCCGGCGTGCCGCAGCCGTCGCCGAAGGCCGCGCCGCCGACCGCCGGCAAGCCCCCCGCCCCGAAGCCACCGGCGCCTGCCGCTGCCAAGTCGGCTCCCGCGGCTCCTGCCGCGACTGCCCCCAAAGCCAATACCAAAGCCGCCCCGGCCCCCGCGCCGGCGGCCGCGGCCGCACCTGCGGACGATCCCAATGTCGACCTCGCCTTCGGCGCCTATCAGCGCGGCCAGTACGGCCAGGCGCTGCGGATCGCGACCCAGCGCGCCGCCGACAAGGGCGACATCAAGGCGATGACGCTGCTGGGCGAGCTCTATGCCAACGGCTTCGGCACCAACCGCGACGATGCCAAGGCGGCGCTGTGGTACAAGGCCGCCGCCGATCGCGGCGACCGCGAGGCGATGTTCGCGCTGGCCATGTTCCGCATCGCCGGCCGCGGCGGCCCGGCCGACCGCAGCGAGGGCGCCAAGCTGCTGGCATCGTCCGCCAAGCTCGGCAAGGCGGCGGCGGCCTACAATCTTGGCCTGCTCTATCTCGAGGGCCAGACCTTCCCGCAGGACCTCAAGCGCGCCGCCGAGCTGTTCCGCCAGGCGGCGGACGCCGGCAGCCCCGAGGCACAATACGCGCTCGCGACCTTCTACAAGGAAGGCCGCGCGGTGGAGAAAAGCCCTGCCGAGGCCGCCAAGCTGCTCCAGAAGGCCGCGATCGCCAACTACCTCGACGCCGAGGTCGAATACGCAATCGCGCTGTTCAACGGCTCCGGTGTGCCCAAGGACGAGGATGCCGCGGTGAAGCTGCTGTGGCGAGCCTCGCGCCAGGGCAGCCCGATCGCCCAGAACCGCCTCGCGCGGGTGCTGGTGGCCGGGATCGGCGCGCCGATGGACAAGGTGGAGGGGCTGAAATGGCACCTGATCGCCAAGACCGGCGGCAATGGCGACCTGATGCTGGAAGCGGAACTGGAGAAGCTGTCGCCGGAGGACCGCGCCAAGGCCGAGGCCCGCGCACGGCACTGGCTGACCGGCAAATGACCTCTGCAACAGTCCTGACCTGAACGCCCCTTGACGTTGCCGCCGGCACAGGGCACCCAACCGGCAACACCCCATCGACCTCCAACCAAGACCCTGCCCGGGTCGCCGTGAAATCGAGCCATGATCCCCTCAGCCCTCATCAACGTCATGGTGAAAGCCGCGCGTCGCGCCGGCCGCAGCCTCAAGCGCGATCTCGGCGAGATCGAGAATCTGCAGGTCTCGATGAAGGGCCCGGCCAACTTCGTCAGCGCCGCGGACAAGCGCGCCGAGGAGATGCTGTACGACGATCTCGCCAAGGCGCGTCCGGGCTACGGCTTCCTCGGCGAGGAGGGCGGCGCGCGGGAGGGCACCGACAAGAGCCACACCTGGATCGTCGATCCGCTCGACGGCACCACCAACTTCCTGCACGGCATTCCACAGTTCGCGATCTCGATCGGCCTGCTGCGCGAGGACACCCTGATCGCCGGCGTGATCTATAATCCGGCCAATGACGAGCTCTATGTCACCGAACGCGGCAAGGGCGCGTTCCTCAACGACCAGCGCCTGCGCGTCGCCGGCCGCAAGCAGCTCAACGAGAGCGTGATCGCCTGCGGCCTGCCGCATATCGGCCGCGGCAATCTCGGCCTCGCCCACCGCGAGCTTGGTGCCATGATGCCGAAGGTCGCCGGCCTGCGCCGCTTCGGCGCGGCGTCGCTCGATCTCGCCGGCGTCGCCGCCGGCCGTCTCGACGGCTACTGGGAACGCGACCTGCAGCCCTGGGACCTCGCCGCCGGCATGCTGATGATCCGCGAGGCAGGCGGCAAGGTGTCGGGCATGCAAGGCAGCGACGACCCGCTCAAGACCGGCGACGTGGTCTGCGGCAACGAGACCATCCATCGCGAATTGCTCAAGGTCCTCAAGGCGGTGCCCTGACGGACCCCGGCGGCTCCGCGGCAGCTGGAACCGGCTGCCCTGCTCACCCGTCAAACCCGCATGCACCCGCGATCAATTGATCGCGGACGCGATAGGCTTTAAATTGAAGCTCAATCGAGCTTCAACCATGCAGACGTCCGCCGCCAAACTTCCGTTGCACCGATCCCCCATCGGGATCGGCTTGATGGCCGGGCCGACCATCGTGCTCGCGGTCGGCCTGCTGGCATGGCTTGCGCGCGATCCGCTCGATCGTTTCAAGGTCGTCGCCATCCTGCACGACGCCACGCAGCCGCGTTATGCGGTGATCTATCATTACGATCACGCCGATAGCTCCGCCGCAGTGACCGCGGCGTGGATCGCCTCGGGCCGTCCGCCCGAAATCGGCTCGACACGCCGGCCGCGCGGCGGCCCCGCGCTGGTGTGGCCGGGCCTGCCCGACCAGTTGCGGATGCGCTGGGAGAAGGATAACCCACGCCTGATCGCCGAAGTCGACGGCCCCGCCGAGGTCCACAGCGGCGAAGCATTTTCCAACTGCTCCTACGATTCGGCCGAAACACCGGCGATCTGTGTCGACCCCAAACGCATCGAGGTGCGCTCGGTCACGCCGCCGCCAGCCGGTAGTGGCTGACGCCCCATTCCTCGCCGCCAGCATGGCCGAACAACCCTGCGGTGGCGAGAAAAAACCAGCGCCAGCGCCGCATCCACAGCCGCGTCTCCTCGCCATAGACCGGTCGCAGAACCTCCTTGATCGCCTGGCGGTGGGCGTCGAAGTTGCGCAGCCAGTCCTGCGCCGTGCGCTGATAGTGCACGCCGTTCCAGCGCCATTCCCGTTCCACCGTGAACAGGTCGGCATACTGCCGGATCAGGCGATGGCTCGGCATCACGCCGCCGGTAAAGAAATGCTGCGCGATCCAGTCGGCGCGGTCGCCGTGATCGAACAGGTAAGCGCCGCAGCGATGCGTGAAGATGTGCATGAAGAAGCGGCCCTGCGGCGCCAGCCAGCCGCAAACCCGCGTCAGCAGTTCGCGCCAGTTCATCATGTGCTCGAACATCTCGACGGAGACGATGCGATCGAAGCGCTCGGCGGGCGCGAAATCGTTCATGTCCGCGGTGACGACCGTGAGGTTGCGCAGGCCACGCGCCCGCGCCTGCCCCTCGATATGGGCCCGCTGCGATTGCGAATTCGACACGGCGACGATGCCGGCGCGGGGGAATTCCCGTGCCATCCACAACGACAGCGAGCCCCAGCCGCAGCCAAGCTCGAGGATACGCTGGCCATCGGCGAGGCCGGCGCGCACGCAGGTCTGCCGCAATGCCTCCTCCTCGGCCTGCTGCAGCGTTGCCCCGGCGGTCGGATAGAAGCAGCTGGAATACTTGCGGTGCGGCCCCAGCACCATGCCGAAGAACGCCGCCGGCACCTCGTAGTGCTGGGCATTGGCGGCGCCGGTGTGCTCGGCGATCGCCCGCGCGGTCATCTGGCGGGCGAACGCCGCATCGCTCGCCGCATCCCCGCGCGACAACCGCTGCGCGGTGCGGGCGCACAGCGCCTGAATGCCGGCGCGCACCATCACGTCGGGCAACGGCGCGCGCTCGGCGGCCGCGATGAGACTGGCGATCATGGTCATGGCGGCATGCGCTCCATCGGAGACAACTGAACTCAGCGGTCCGCCGCGACGCGCGGCGACCAGGGAAAGAAGCGGCTGGTGCGCGCCTGATAGGCGCGATACGCATCCCCGCGCGAGTGCAGCATCTGCTCCTCGAGCGGCGGAATGCCGGTGACATGGACGAGGATCCAGTACATGATCAGTGGCGCCGGCAGTGTCGCGAAGCCCCAAGGATAACCGAGCGGATCGGCGAGCGAGATCGCCATCACCGGGTAGGCCAGCCAACCCAGCCACTGGAAGAAATAGTTGGGATGCCGCGACAGCCGCCACAGCCCGGCGTCGCACACCCGGCCGCGATTGGCGGCAGCGCTGCGGAAACGCTTCAGCTGCGTGTCCGCGACCGCTTCGCCGGCGATGCCCGCGGCGAGAAGCAGCGCGCCAAGCAGATCCTGTGCATCGAGCGGCCGTGGCGCGTGTGCTGCAACGAATATCGCGAACACCAGCGGCAACGAGCCCAGCGCCTGGTTCTGCAGGAAAACGAACATCCGGCGCGGCGCTTCCGCGCCCCAATCTGCCGCGAAACGGGCATAGCGCGGATCGTCGGCAATGCCGGCACTGCGCTGGGCGATATGGCGGCCGAGCCGCAACGCCCACAATGCGATCAGCGCCGCGACCAGCCACTGCCGCGGCATAGGGGCCGACGCCTGCAGCGGCCACAGCGCTCCGGCCGCACCGATGCCGCCGAGCGAAAACGTCCAGATGGTGTCGACCCAGCCCGAATTGCCGGTGCGCTGCTGCACCAGCCACGCCCCCGCCATGCACACGGCGAAGGCCGCCGCCATCAGTACCAGCGCCACCACAAATGCCATCGCTCCGCGCCTCCCGCCCTATCACGGGCCATTGACATTGCTGAGATACGAGCGCCTGCGGAGGCGGTTTCAACGCTGCGCGACGACCACCCGACCGGTTCCGCACAGTGCGGCTTTGCGGCCATGCTCCACCTTTCTTCCCGCCGCCGCTGTGCCATATTGGCGGAACGATACGCCTCACGTGCAAGGACAGCAGACCCTCGACATGGCGCAAGGTACCCCAGACCGCTTCGCGGACGAAATCGCCCCGACAAAGCTCTCCTCGCCGCGGATCTTCCTGGTCCGCATGCTGGTTTTCCTGATCCTGTGCGCGCTGGTGCTGGTCGTGCTGTACAAGCAGGTGTGGGCCGCCTTCCTCGCCAATCCCGGCCTCAACGCGCTGATCGGCGCCGTGCTGGCGATCGGCATCCTGCTGTCGTTCCGCCAGGTGATCCGGCTCTATCCCGAAGTCTCGTGGGTCAACGGCTTCCGCATCGCCGATCCCGGCCTCGCGGTCGACCGCCGGCCGCGGCTGCTGGCGCCGATGGCGGCGATCCTCGGCGACCGCGTCGGGCGCATGAGCATCACCCAGCAGACCATGCGGCACCTGCTGGATTCGATCGCGACCCGGCTCGACGAAGCCCGCGACATCTCCCGCTACATGACCGGGCTTCTGGTATTCCTCGGCCTGCTCGGCACCTTCTGGGGCCTGATCGAGACGGTCGGCTCGGTCGGCAAGGTGATCGACGGGCTCAAGGTCGGCGGCGACGCCGGCGCGGTGTTCGACACGCTGAAGGAAGGCCTCGCCGCCCCGCTCGGCGGCATGGGCATCTCGTTCTCGTCCTCGCTGTTCGGCCTTGCCGGCTCGCTGATCCTCGGTTTCCTCGACCTGCAGTCGAGCCAGGCGCAGAACCGCTTCTACACCGACCTCGAGGACTGGCTGGCCACCACGGTGCGCGAGTACTCGTCGGAACGCGGCGGCACTGGCGCGGCGTTTGCGGGTGCGGACGGCACCCAGCTGCAGGGCGCGATCGAACGGCTGCGCACCACCGTGGAGGACATGGGGTCGCACCGCGCCACCACCACCGCGATGGCCAACCTCGCCGACGCGATCCAGGGCCTGGTGCAGCACATGCGCACCGAGCAGCAACTGATCCGCGAATGGGCCGACGGCCAGGGCGAGCTCAACCGCGACATCGGCAAGCTGCTGGAGCAGATTGCCCGCCAGCCCGAGAAGAACTGACGCCGCCCGATCACGGAGATTGCCGATATGGCGCTTGCCCGCGGACGAAGGTCCGATTCCGGCTTCAACTACTGGCCCGGCTTCGTCGACGCACTGTCGACGCTGGTGCTGGCGATCGTATTCCTGCTGTCGGTCTTCCTGGTGGTGCAGTTCTTCCTGTCCCAGGAGGTCACCGGCAAGGACAAGGCGCTGGAGCGCCTCAATGCCCAGATCGCTCAGCTCACCGACCTGCTGTCGCTGGAGAAGTTGAGCAAGCTCAACATCGAGGACCAGCTCGGCCAGATGCGCGCCGGTCTCGCCTCGGCGGAGGCCGAACGCGACCGCGTCAAGGGGCTCTATGACGGCCTCGCCGCCACCGGCAACGACGCCGCCGGCCGCGCCAGCGAGCTCGGCAAGGCGCTGGATTCGGAGAAGCAGCTCACGAGCCGGGCGCTCGCCCAGGTCGAAGTCCTGAACCAGCAGATCAGCGCGCTGCGGCGCCAGCTCGCCGCGCTGGAGCAGGCGCTCGATGCCTCGGAGAAGAAGGACAAGGAGGCGCAGAGCCGCATCGCCGACCTCGGCTCGCGCCTGAATGTGGCGCTGGCGCAGCGGGTGCAGGAGCTGTCGCGCTACCGCTCGGAGTTCTTCGGCCGGCTGCGCACCATTCTCGGCAACCGGCCCGACATCCGCGTGGTCGGCGACCGCTTCGTGTTCCAGTCGGAGGTGTTCTTCGACACCGGCCAGGCGCAGCTATTACCGGAGGGCCGCGCCGAGCTCGACCAGCTCGCCACCGCCCTGACCGACCTCGACAAGCAGATTCCCAGCGAAATTCCCTGGGTGCTGCGCGTCGACGGCCACACCGACGTGCGGCCGATCGCCAGCCCCGAGTTCAAGTCGAACTGGGAGCTGTCGGCGGCGCGCGCCATCTCGGTGGTGCAGTACCTGATCTCCAAGGGCGTGTCGCCGCAGCGCCTGGTCGCCGCCGGCTTCGGCGAATTCCAGCCGCTCGACCCCGCCAAGACGGATGAGGCCTACGCCCGCAACCGCCGTATCGAGCTCAAGCTGACGGAGCGGTGATGCGGAGCGGCGACGTCGCCACTTATGATGCGTCATTGCCGGGCTTGGTCCGGCAATCCAGCTTGTTCCGTGACCACGTCGCGCGCGAAAGCCGGATGCGCGGGTCAAGCCCGCGCATGACGCCGGGGGTTACGGACCGCGCGCTCAAAGCGACGACGGCACAATAATGCCCGAGCCCAGCATCACCCTCCGCCCCTACCGCGCAACCGACGAGGATGCGGCGATCGAGCTGTGGCAGCGCACCTGGCAGCTCGCCTATCCCGCGATCGATTTCGCCGCGCGGGTGCCGTGGTGGCGCGAGCGCTGGCGCGCCGAACTCGTCCCGGCCGCGCAGATCGTCGTTGCCGAAGAGGACGGCACGCTGGCCGGCTTCGTCACCATCGATGCGAGCGGCTATCTCGACCAGTTGGTGGTCGGCCCGAGCCACTGGGGATCACCGATCGGCCGGCTGCTGGTGGATGAAGCCAAGCGGCTGTCGCCGGACGGCATCACCCTGCTCGTCAACAGCGACAACGCCCGCGCCATCGGCTTCTATCACAAGCATGGTTTTGTCGACGCCGGCGACGACGTCAATCCGGTCTCCGGCCGCCCGGTCAAGCGGATGCGGTGGACACCGTGATGATGGTGCGGCTTCCGCCCTCAGGATGAGGGGCGGTGTTGTGGCCGCTGACCCGGGTCCGCGCGATCCGTCAAGGACGGATCGCGCTTTTTGGCCCGGCTTTGGGGACGATGATTGCCGTCAGATGCCTTCGAACTGCAGCCGCGCCAGCTTGGCATAGAGGCCATCGGCCGCGACAAGGCTCGTGTGCGTGCCCTGCTCGACGATCCTGCCGTTCTCCATGACCAGGATGCGGTCGCATGACAACACGGTGGCGAGGCGGTGCGCGATCACCAGCGTAGTGCGGTGCTGCATCAGGTCCTCCAGCGCGGTCTGCACCAGCGTCTCGCTCTCGGCATCGAGGGCCGACGTCGCCTCGTCGAGCAGTAGCAGCGGCGCGTCGCGCAGGATGGCGCGCGCGATCGCGATGCGCTGGCGCTGGCCGCCGGACAGCGTCACGCCACGCTCGCCGAGTTCGGTGTCGAAGCCCTTCGGCAAGCGGCGGATGAACTCGGTGGCGTGGGCCTGCTCGGCGGCGCGCTCGACGTCGGCATCGCTGGCGTCGGGCCGGCCGAAGCGGATGTTATCCCGCGCGGTGCCGGAGAACACCACCGTGTCCTGCGGTACCAGCGCAATGCGGCTGCGCAGGTCCTGCGGCGTGACGTCCGGAATCGGCACGCCGTCGAACGACACGACACCGCCCGACGGATCGTAGAACCGCATCAGGAGGTGGAACAGCGTGCTCTTGCCGGCGCCGGACGGACCGACCACCGCAACGCGCTCGCCGGCGCGGACCGTGAACGACACACCGTCCACCACCACATGCTGCGGCCGCGTCGGATAGGCGAACCGCACGTCGGTGAACGCGATGTCGCCGCGCGGGGGCTGCGGCAGTGTCTTCGGCGCCGCGGGCGCGGCGATATCGGGCTGCACCCGCAGGATCTCAAACAGCCGCTCCGAAGCGCCGGCCGCCGCCGAGATCTCGCCCCACACCTGGCTGAGCTCACCAAGGCCGCCGGCTGCGAACGCGGCATAGAGCACGAACTG
Organism: Bradyrhizobium sp. 2TAF24; assembly: GCF_052115025.1. Lineage (NCBI taxonomy): Bacteria > Pseudomonadati > Pseudomonadota > Alphaproteobacteria > Hyphomicrobiales > Nitrobacteraceae > Bradyrhizobium > Bradyrhizobium sp. 2TAF24. Next base: position 315,245 of record NZ_JBFRFW010000003.1, read on the forward strand.
GCCGAGCCGGCCGGCGCTGATGTGGCCGGTGAGCACGTCGTGGGAGCCGACCCACAGGATCGCGACCACGCTGGAGAAGATCAGGAAGATCACGATCGCCGTGAGGAAAGCCCGGGCGCGGGTGGAGTAGCGCGCGGCGTCGAACGCGCGGCCGACCTCGGCGCCGAACCGCGACGATGCCAGCCGCTCGTTGGTGAACGCCTGCAGGGTGCGGATCGCGCCGATCAGCTCGGAGGCATAGGACGAGGCATCCGCCAGCGTGTCCTGCGCGCCGCGCGACAGCGTGCGCACACGCCGGCCGAACGCCACCAGCGGCAGCACGATCAACGGGATCACCGCGAGCACGAAGCCCGAGAGCCGCGGGCTGGTCACCACCATCATGCTGGAGGCGCCGATGAACAGCACGAGATTGCGCAGCGCCACCGACACCGAGGCGCCGACCGCCGACTTGATCTGGGTGGTGTCGGCGGTGAGGCGCGACACCAGCTCGCCGCTGTGGCTGCGGTCGAAGAACGCCGGCGACAGCCGCACCAGGTGATTGAACACGTCGCGGCGCAGGTCGGCAACGATGCGCTCACCGAGCGTGATGACGAGGTAGTAGCGCGAGGCGCTGGCGAGGGCGAGCACCGCCACCACGCCGATCATCACGCCGAAATAGCTGTTGATCAGGGCGACGCCGCTCGGGCTGAAGCCGAGGTCGATCATCCGTCGCACCGCGATCGGCACCGCCAGCGTCGCCAGCGAGGCCACGATCAGCGCGACCAGCGCTGCCAGCGCCTGACCGCGGTAGCGCGCCACATAAGGCCACAGCGCCAGCAGGGGGCGCAGGCGATTGCCGCGGGCCGGCTTGGCCTCCGCTGCGTCCGCTCCGTGCTGCGGCGCCGGCCGCGTCGTCGTCGCCGCCGGCTCGGCCCGGCCCCGCAGGTCGCCCTGCTCCATCGCGCTCATCTCGTCTGACCTGCCATGCTGTTGGTTCGGCCTGCTTTTTCAGCGCCTCAGATAGGCCGGACGGCGGCCGCTGGCAAACAGGACAGAACGTCCTCGGCAGCTTGTTTCCGAGCCCGCCATGCGTTATAGAGCGGCCCGAATTCGCCCCCGAAAACACGGATCACGTCAGGACGAGCGCGCCGCGCGCCAAGAGGATTTTGCGATGAAAACCGAAATTCACCCGAATTATCATAACATTAAGGTCGTCATGACCGACGGGACGGAGTTCATCACCCGCTCGACCTACGGCAAGGAAGGCGACACGCTGAACCTTGACATCGACTCCAAGTCGCATCCGGCGTGGACCGGCGGTCAGCAGCAGCTCCTCGACCGCGGTGGCCGCGTGTCCCGCTTCCAGAAGAAGTTCTCGGGCCTGCTCAAGAAGTGACCAATCCGGGGTTGCAAACTCCGTCGACTGCAAACAAAAACGCCCCGGCTCGGCCGGGGCGTTTTTCGTATGCGGGATCAGCTGTGATCGTCGCAGCAGACCGGCGCGGAACAAGCGCGCCGGAACCGGCCAGTGACCTCAGCGCTCGAAGGCGGCCTTGAGGCGGTCGAGCTGTGGCATCAGCGGATTGCCCGACTGCACCGGCTCACTGGCATGCATGCTGGCGTCGAGGCGGCGCACCTTGGTCTGCAGGGCCATCGAGCGCGTGATCAGCTCCCGCAGCGCCTCCGGCAGCTTTTCGACCATGTCCGTGGCACCGGGATCGGCCGCGGTCAGCTTGACCTTGGTCTTCTCGCGATTGGCTTGTGCCAGCGACATCTCGCCTTCCTTCACCGCGCGATGCAGCAGCAGCCAGGATGCGAGCTGCATCAGCCGCGTGGTCAGGCGCATGCTCTCGGTGGCATAGGTCAGACCGACAGAACGCTCCAGCGTCTTGGCCTCATTGCGCCCGGCGCCATCGAGATAGGCGGCCGTCTCCTCGACCAGATCCATGCCTTCACGAAACAACGTCCCGAACGCCGCGGAATTGGTCAGCCGTTCACTGAACATGACAAGGCCGGCTTCGCTTTGCGCAATCTCCGACATGGTTAACGCCTCACTCAACAGCACGCAGAATATGATGAACAAATCATTGCGCGCCGGCTTCCGAGAGTCCAGTCGCGACAACGAACGACCGTGCAATATGGTTTCCAGCGGAATGAAGGCTGTGAGTAAAGATCGAGCGGTATCGAAAGATCAAAAAAGAGCCGCCGTTTCCGGCGGCTTTTGAAGTTGATAACAGGGAGGCGTCAAACAGAGTGGACAGGAGCCACTCGGTGTCCAAAAGATGGACACCCAAGTAATGAAGGAGAAAGCTTAATCTCCCGTAAATGAGGGGTTTTCTTCAGCTTTCGTTTGCCAAACCGCCGATCATGACTTGAAGAACTGGTTGGCGGCGTCGCGCGACGCCTTCTTCTTGCCGAGCGCGGTCTCGAGCCGTGCGATCTCCTCGCGCAACAGCGCGATGCGGTCGTTCAGCTCTTCGACCGACAGCAGCGACAGGTCCTGTCCGATCTCATGGCTGATCTTCTTCTTCGGGCGGTCGTCGTCATCCAAGGCCATCGTCACATTCTCCACGCATGCCGGTTCCAGCGATCCTTCACGGCCTCCGCCGCGCGACCGCCGACACGCCCCTGCACGCTTTCTTGATCCGCCGCGGCACGGCGGCAGTCCCCGCGCCGCCCGAACACGCTATAAAGCGTGCCGTTCCGACCATAGCCGCCTTCCAGCGCAAGGACCAACCATGGACAAGCTGCCCACCGAGATGACCGTCGTCGCCATCAGCCAGCCGGGAGGTCCCGACGTGCTGAAACCGCAGACGCGGCCACTGCCGCAGGTCGGCCCCCATGACGTACTGATCAAGGTCGCCGCGGCGGGCGTCAACCGCCCCGACGTCGCCCAGCGCAGCGGTGTCTACCCGCCGCCGCCGGGCGCCAGCGACCTGCCCGGCCTCGAGGTCGCCGGCGAGGTCGCCGCCATCGGCGCCGACGTCACGCGTTACAAGGTGGGCGACAAGGTGATGTCGCTGGTCGCCGGCGGCGGCTACGCCCAGTACTGCCTGGCGCACGAAACCCACGCCATGCCGGTGCCGGCCGCTTTCACCCTGCAGGACGCCGCGGCCACGCCGGAAACCCTGATGACCGTGTGGCACAACGTGTTCGAGCGCGGCGGCCTGAAGGCCGGCGAGACGCTGCTGATCCACGGCGGGTCCTCGGGCATCGGCACCATGGCGATCCAGCTTGCCAAGGCGTTCGGCGCCAAGGTGATCGTCACCGTCGGCTCCCAGGACAAGGCCGAGGCCTGCCTCAAGCTCGGCGCCGACCGTGCCATCAACTACAAGACCGAGGACTTCGTCGCCGAAGCCAAGGCCGCGACCGACGGCGCCGGACCGAACGTCATCCTCGACATGGTCGGCGGCGACTATATCGAGCGCAATTATGACGCCGCCGCCGTCGACGGCCGCATTGTCCAGATCGCCTTCCTCAGCTCGCCGAAGGCGACGGTGAACTTCTCCAAGCTGATGGTGAAGCGACTGCACCACACCGGCTCGACGCTGCGGCCTCGGTCAGTGGCCGACAAGGCGGCGATGGTGGAGGCGATCACCGCCCAGGTGCTGCCGCTGCTGCAGACGGGGCGGATCAAGCCCTTGATGGACAGCACTTTCCCGCTGGAAAAGGCGAACGAAGCGCATCGCCGGATGGAAACCAGCCAACATATTGGCAAAATTGTGCTCACGGTCTGACCGGACGCGACACAGCGGAAACCCTTGGTTTTCCTTCATATTTGTGCCATTGAAAGCACATCGGGAGCGGTCGGTCCGCCCCTCGCGGAACGCACGGCGCACCCCGCCGTGCAATGAAATTGTCCGTGGGTTGGCTGATCCCAGGCCGCACCGAAACTCACAATGATGCTAGTGTTTCGGATGCTAGTGTTTCCAGGTTCTGACGTTCGCATGCGTGTTGGCTGCAGAAGGATATGAACGTTGGAACCGGAACACGTGAACGCGGAGAGCTGACATTGCGGTTGATCCGATGGCTCGCGCCGGTGGCGCTGGGCCTCATCATGCTTGCTTCCGCGCCGGCTGCACGCGCCGTTGACGCCGTCAGCGTCCGCAGCGATGCGCCCGCGATCGACCTCACGGCAATCCTCGACCATCAGCACAGCGACACCGACCGCATCCAGGTCTCCACCGCGCCCGGCCCCGACGGCATCGTCCGCCGCATCGAGGTGCGCGCGCGCGAGGGCGGCCAGAACTGGGTGGTGTTCGCGCTCGCCAACAACACCGACGACCAGCTCGACCGCCTGATCGTGGCGCCGCACTACCGCATCGTGTCGTCGGGCCTGTTGTGGCCAGACCTCGGCATGTCGCGCATCGCCACCATCACGCCGTCCACCGGTGACCGCCCGGAACGGCAGGACAGCGCCACCGCCGACATCTACCGCGTCACCCTCGATCCCGGCTCTGTGATCACCTTCGTGGCCGAGCTGCGCACTGACAAGCTGCCGCAGCTCTACCTGTGGGAACCGGAAGCCTACAAGGACAAGGTCAATTCCTTCACGCTCTACCAGGGCATTGTGATCGGCATCTCCGGCCTGCTGGCGCTGGTGCTGACCATCCTGTTCGTGGTCAAGGGCAGCATCATGTTCCCCGCCGCCGCGGCGCTGGCCTGGGCGGTGCTGGTCTATATCGGCGTCGACTTCGGGTTCTGGGGCAAGGTGCTGGACATGTCCGCCGGCGCCGAGCGGATCTGGCGCGCCGCGGGCGAGGCCATCCTCGCCGCGACCCTGCTGGTGTTCCTGTTCGCCTATCTCAACCTGTCGCGCTGGCATGTGCGCTACTCGCACATCACGCTGCTGTGGCTGGCCTTCCTCGGCTCGCTGGTGGCGCTGGCGCTGTTCGATCCCGCGGTCGCCTCAGGGATCGCCCGCATCTCGCTGGTGATGATCGCTTTCGCCGGCTTCGCGCTGATCGTCTACCTCTCGACCCACGGCTTCGACCGCGCGGTGCTGCTGATCCCGACCTGGTTCCTGCTGGTGGTGTGGGTGGTGGCGGCCGGCATGACGGTCGCCGGCAGCGTTACCAACGACATCGTCGGCCCGGCGCTGCTCGGCGGTCTCGTGCTGATCGTCATGCTGATCGGCTTCACGGTGATGCAGCACGCTTTCGCCGGCGGCGGCGCGACGCAGGGCATCGTCTCCGATGTCGAGCGCCGGGCGCTGGCCCTTGTCGGCTCCGGCGACCTGATCTGGGACTGGGACGTTTCCTCGGACAAGGTGTTCACCAGCCCGGAAACCGAGACCCTGCTCGGCCTCAAGCGCGGCACGCTGGAAGGCCCCGCCGCCAAATGGCTCGAGGTGCTGCATCCGCTCGACCAGGACCGCTTCCGCGCGGCGCTCGACAGCGTGCTCGACCAGCGCCGCGGCCGTCTGGTGCAGGACTTCCGCCTGCGCACCCCGGACGGTCATTTCATGTGGTTCGCACTCAAGGCGCGGCCGGTGGTCGGCTCCGACGGCGAAGTCTCCCGCGTGGTCGGCACGCTGACCGACGTCACCGAGATCAAGAATTCCGAAGAGCGCATGCTGCACGATTCCGTGCATGACAACCTGACCGGCCTGCCCAACCGCAAGCTGTTCATGGACCGCCTCTCGGCGGTGGCGAACTTCGCCAAGACCATGCCCACCATGCGACCCACCGTGATGGTGATCGACCTCGACCGCTTCAAGCAGGTCAACGACTCCGTCGGCATCGCGGTCGGCGATTCCATCCTGCTGACGCTGGCGCGCCGACTCACCCGCATCCTCAAGCCCCAGGATACCCTGGCCCGCCTCGCCGGCGACCAGTTCGGCCTGATCCTGCTGTCGGAGCAGGACCCGGCGCGCATCACCGCCTTCGCCGAGACCATCCGCAAGACCATCCGCGCCCCGATCGCCTTCAACGACCGCGAGATCTTCCTCACGGCCTCGATCGGCCTCGCGCTGTCCGATCCGCAGGCGCCGCTGAGCGACGAGATCATCAAGGACGCCGAGCTTGCGATGTATCATTCCAAGCGGATCGGTGGCGACCGCATCGACGTCTACAAACCGGCGATGCGCTCGCGCAAGACCGACCGCCTGACGCTGGAATCGGAATTGCGCCGCGCCATCGAGCGCGAGGAGATCACCATCCTCTACCAGCCGATCGTCCGGCTGGAGGACCGCTCGATCGCCGGCTTCGAGGCCTTGGCGCGCTGGGACCATCCCAAGCTCGGGCGGATGTCGCCAAGCGAGTTCATCAGCATCGCCGAGGAGATCGGCCTGATCGTCGACCTCGGCATGTTCGTGATGGACCGCACCGCCAAGCAGCTCGCGATCTGGCAGCGCACGATGCGCTCACGCGAGCCGGTGTTCGCCAGCGTCAACGTCTCGTCACGGCAACTGCTGCGCCACGACCTGATCCATGACATCCGCACGGTGCTGTCGCGCTCCGCGGTCGCCCGCGGCACGCTCAAGCTCGAGCTCACCGAGTCGCTGGTGATGGAGAACCCCGAGCACGCCGCGCAGATGCTGCAGCGCATCCGCGAACTCGGCACCGGGCTGTCGCTCGACGACTTCGGCACCGGCCACTCCTCGCTGTCCTACCTGCAGAAATTCCCGTTCGACACCATCAAGATCGATCAGTCGTTCGTGCGCACCACGAGCCGCGGCACCCGCCCGGTGATCCTCAAATCGATCGTGTCGCTGGCCCACGACCTCGGCATGGAAGTGGTGGCGGAAGGCGCGGAGACAGACTCCGACGCGGTGGAGCTCTACCAGCTCGGCTGCGAATTCGCCCAGGGCTTCGCCTTCGGCGAGCCGATGGACGCCGACGCCGCGACGCGGCTGCTCACCGAGGAGCGGCTGGAGGCGGCGCAGTAGGGTCGCGCCGCTTCGTCGCCCGGATGAGCGCAGCGATATCCGGGTGAGCGGCGGATGTTGTTATCCCGGATGTCGCTACGCTCATCCGGGCGACGCGTCGGCGACTATGTCTGAAACAAATCCGCCGTCTCCTTGCCGACGCCCTCGTGCGCCAGCAGGAAGCGCTTGGTCTCGATGCCGCCGCCGAAGCCGGTGAGCGAGCCGTTGGTGCCGATGACGCGGTGGCAAGGAATGATGATCGGCAGCGGATTGGCGCCGTTGGCCGCGCCGACCGCGCGGATCGCCGCCGGACGCCCGATGCGCTGCGCCAGCTTCTGGTAAGTGGTGGTCGCGCCGAACGGAATGGTCTGCAGCGTGGTCCACACCGCATTCTGGAACGGCGTGCCGCTCAGCACCAGCGGCAGCGCGAAGCTCTTGCGCCTGCCGGTGAAATACTGGTCGAGCTGGCGGCGGACCTCCGGGAAGGCCTGGGGATCATGCCGCCAGCCGTCGCGCGGATGATGCACGCGGCTGCCGCTCTGGAAGCTGAGCAGGTGCAGGCTGTCGCCATCACCGGCGAGCAGCAGGGGCCCGATCCGGGTGTCGATGTAGGTATAACGTTCGACACCCTCAAACATGCAAGACCGCTCCCGGACCACCGGCCGGATGCCGCACGGCCTGCGGTGACTTGCGCCGCGTCCGCAGCTCCGACGGCGCCCGGCCGTAGAGCGCGCGGAATGCGGCATTGAAACGGCGCAGGCTGCCGAAGCCGGCGCGGAACGCGATCTCGGTCATGCTGTCACCGGTGGAATCGAGCAGGCGCTTGGCGCGCTGCAGCCGCGCGGTCTGCGCCGTCTGCAGCGGGCTTGCACCGACATGCTGCTCGAACAATCGCGCCAGATGGCGCGGACTGACACCGAGCCGGGCGGCGAGCGCGGCGACGGAGCCGTCGTCGAGCGCGCCGTCCTCGATCAGCTTCATTGCCCGCGCCACCGTGGTGCGGGTGCCGTTCCAGGCCGGGCAGAACGGCGCGGTTTCGGGGCGGCAGCGCAGGCAGGGCCGGTAGCCGGCGCGCTCGGCGGCAACGGCGGTCGGGAAATAGCTCACGTTGCGGGTCAGTGGCTGCTTCACCGGGCAGACCGGACGGCAATAGATGCGGGTGGTCCGCACGGCGGTGAAGAACCGACCGTCGAACGCGGCGTCCCGCCGCAGCCGCGCGGCGTTGCAGGTCTCGAAGCTCAGCATGCGGCAATTCTACCCGGAAACCACGAGCGCGGAAGGGGGCGGCGGTGATCAGGTCCGATTCCGGCGAGCGAACGACGGCCCGCGGCCGTAGGTGCTCCGGGCCACGCCCGCAGAAGCATGCCAGGAGCGCCCATGACATCCCCCTCGAGCAAGGACCTGATCACCCGCGCCTGGCGCGTGTTCGCCAGCCGCGATGTGGCGGAGATCGCCGCGCTGTTCACGCCGGACGCCGAATGGCTCGCGCCGCGGCACAACGCCACGGCGGTCGCACTGCGGCACGCCGATCACATGATCGGCGCCGAGCCGATCGCCCGTTTCATCGCCACCGAGATGCGCAAGCTGTTCGCCGATGTGACGATCACCTTCGCCGGCCTGTATGGCGACGGCCCGACGGTCGTGGTGGAAGAGCGGATGCGGGCGACGTTGCCGGACGGGCGGCCTTACGAACTCGACTACTGCTTCGTGTTCGCGCTGCAGGATGGACGGATCCACCGGGTGCGCGAGTATATGGACACCCTGAAAGGCTGGCGCCTGGTGTTCGGCACCGCGCCACCGGACCATCCCACGTCGTCATGAAACAACCTGCGCGATCACGCCGGAGCGCGGCGCCAAAGCCATGCCGCCGATGAGCGCCGGCGGCATGGGATATCAGGCGTGGCCGGCTTCGCTCGACAGCGTCGCGAGATCGATGCCGAGCTTGCTCAGCGCCCGCTGATATTTGTCCGCGACGTCGGTGCCGAAGATCAGATCGGAATCCGCGTCGCAGTGCAGCCAGCCATTGTCCTGGATCTCGCTCTCGAGTTGGCCCGGAGCCCAGCCGGCGTAGCCGAGCGCCAGGATGGCATGACGCGGGCCCTTGCCGGTGGCGATCGCCTTGAGGATGTCCAGCGTCGCCGTCAGGCACACGCCGTCGTCGATCGGAAGCGTCGCGTTCTTGATGAAGAAGTCGCTGGAATGCAGCACGAAGCCGCGGCTGGTCTCCACCGGCCCGCCCTTCATCACCTGCATGTTCTCGGCATCGGCCGGCAGCACGGTGAGGCCGGCCTTGTCGATGATCTCGAGCTGCAGCAGCAACTCCGAGAAGTCGATGCTGCCGGCCGGCCGGTTGAGGATGATGCCCATCGCGCCTTCCGACGAGTGGGCGCAGACATAGATCACCGAGCGCGCAAAGCGCTCGTCCTCCATCACCGGCATGGCGATCAGGAGTTGACCATCGAGATAGCGGCGGGCGTGTTCGCCCGCGGCATCCGACAGGTCGGCATGATCGGCATCCGGCAGCGCGATATTGCTGTCTTTTCCGGGCCCTGAAAGGCCGGTCTTACCGGCCTTCGGCCTTTTGGCGATCCTGTCCATCGGCAGAGGGCTTTCTCTGTTCCTGGCCATCCTGATATTGGGTGCTGGCCCTGTCAATCAACCGTGAACGACGCTCCACGCAATTGGATCACAACCAATTCAAGTGTTTCACGCCGTTCGGGATTGTAAAGACGTCACATGGTCGTATCGGTTCCAATCCGCCCCCGGATGCGATGGGCGCACGCGGTCCTCGCCGTCTGTGTCGGCGGGCTCGCCGCGACCTCTGCTTTTGCGGAGGACGCCTCGCCCTGGGTAAAGGACCAGCACTCCTCGGTCCGGCTGGTCGCCGGATCGCGCACGGACGGTGTGCTGCTCGGCGGCATTGCGTTCAAGCTCCAGGACGGCTGGAAGACCTATTGGCGCACGCCCGGCGACTCCGGCGTTCCGCCCCGGTTCGATTTCGCCGGTTCGGACAACGTTGCGTCGGTGAGCGTGCTGTGGCCGGCACCGATGCAGTATCCGGACGGCGCGGGGGGAACGTCGTTCGGCTACAAGCACCAGTTGCTGCTGCCGCTACGGATCATGGCAAAGCAGCCTGACAAGCCGGTGACGTTGCGCGCCACGATCAGCTATGCGGTCTGCGAAAAGCTGTGCGTGCCGGTCGAGGCCAGGAGCGAGCTCGCGTTCACCAGCAGCGCGAGCGCCGAGGATGCCGAACTGATGGCCGCGCTGCAGACCGTGCCACAGCCGGCCCGGGTCGGCGACGACAATGTGCTGGCGGTGCGCGGGGTCTGGCGCGAGGGCGACAAGGTGCTGGTGGACGTCACCGCCCCGGCGAACACCGAGACCACTCTGTTCGTCGAGGGGCCGACCCTGGACTGGGCGCTGCCGCCCCCGCAACTGGTCGACAAGTCCGGGGACGGCCGGCAGCGGTTCTCGTTTGCGCTCGAAGGGCTGCCGTCCGGCACTCGCGCCGAGGGCGCGGTGCTGAAGCTGACCCTGGTCGGTGCCGGCCATGCCTACGAGATCGACGCCACCCTCGACTGAACCACCCGCACTGCGCTCCGTGACGGGTGGCGCGCCCGGGATACCGCGCTGTGATTGCGCCAGATGACAGCCATGATATGACTGCCTCCCCATCGTCCACTTGCGTCTTTTCGCACCCGCAAGATCACCCATTCGGGACTGCGGGCCACGCGTCCAGGGAGCTCCATATGACCATCAAGATCGGCGACCGCCTGCCCGACGTCAAATTCCGCATCATGACCGGCGAAGGCCCGCAGGTGAAAACCACCGACGACGTCTTCAAGGGCAAGACGGTCGCTCTGTTCGCCGTTCCCGGCGCGTTCACCAACACCTGCCACAAGATGCACCTGCCGAGCATCACGCTCAATGCCGACGCCATGAAGGCGAAGGGCGTCGACACCATCGCGGTGACCTCGGTCAACGACGTGTTCGTGATGAAGGCGTGGAAGCGCGACACCGACCTCGACAACAAGACCGAATTCCTGGCCGACGGCAACGCCGACTTCGCCAAGGCGATCGGCCTCGAGCTCGACGCCTCCGGCAACGGCCTCGGCATCCGCTCCAAGCGCTATTCGATGCTGGTCGAGGACGGCGTGGTGAAGAAGCTCAATGTCGAGCCGAACCCGGGCGCCGTCGAGGTGTCGGGCGGCGACACCCTGCTCGGCCAGCTCTGAGCAAGCTCAAGGCGTCATTCCGAGGCGTCGCGCCAGCGACGACCCCGGAAGCCGGGCCGCAGAAGGTACTGCGCTTCGAGATTCCGGATAGCCGCTCAAGCGGCTTCCGGAATGACAGGATAGGTTCTGCTGATAGATGCGGCGGCGGTCAGCGGATCGCCGCCAGCCCTTCGCGGGCGAGCTGATCGACACGCTCGTTCTCGACATGGCCGGCATGGCCCTTGACCCAATGGAAGCGCACCTCGTGCTGCTTCAGCGCGGCATCCAGCCGCTGCCACAGGTCGACATTCTTCACCGGCTTCTTGTCCGCGGTGCGCCAGCCGTTCTTCTTCCAGCCGTGAATCCAGCTGGTAATGCCCTGGCGCACATACTGGCTGTCGGTGGTGAGGTCGACCACCGCCGGACGCTTGAGCGCCTCCAGCGCCGAGATCGCCGCCATCAACTCCATGCGGTTGTTGGTGGTGTCGCGCTCGCCGCCCTTCAATTCCTTCTCCTGCTCGCCGTAGCGCAGCAGCACGCCCCAGCCGCCCGGCCCGGGATTGCCCGAGCAGGCGCCGTCGGTGAAAATCGTCACATGCGGCCGCGCCGTATCGCTCATGCGCCCGCTCCCGTCTCGATGCCGTAGTCGCCGATGCTGTTGACGCCCTGATGGAAGCGCAGCTTGCGCAGGTATTCCTGCGGATCCTTCGGCTTGACCAATGCACCCGGCGGCACGTTGAGCCAGTCGACGAAGCGCGTCAGCAGAAAGCGCATGGCCGCCCCCCGCGCGAGCAACGGCAGCGCGTTCTGCTCCGCTGCAGACAGCGGCCGCACACGGTTGTAGCCGTTGAGGAAGGCACGCGCCTTGGTGACGTTGAAGGAGTGATCGATCTCGAAGCACCAGGCGTTGAGGCAGATCGCGACGTCATAGGCGAGGATATCGTTGCAGGCGAAATAGAAGTCGATCAGGCCCGAGAGCTGCTCGCCGAGGAACAGCACATTATCGGGAAACAGGTCGGCATGGATCACGCCGGTCGGCAGCGTCCGCGGCCAGGCGTGCTCGAGATCGTCGAGCTCCCTGGCCAGCAGCGCCCGCGCGCCGGCCTGCAGCTCGTCGGCCCGCGACTCCACGGCAGCGAACAACGGCCGCCAGCCCGCCAGCGACAGTGCGTTCGGCCGCGTCATGGTGAAGTCGGCGCCCGCCAGATGCATTTGCGCAAGCGCGCCGCCGACAGCGGCGCAGTGCTGCACGTTCGGCCGGCGCGGCCACACGCCCTCGACGAAATCGATGATCGCCGCTGGACGGCCGGCCAGCGTGCCCAGCGCCTCCCCGCCCCGCGTCAGCACCGGCTGCATGCAGCGCAGGCCGTGACCGGCGAGATGGGTCATGAGGCCGAGGAAGAACGGCAGGTCGCGCGCGTCGACCCGCTTCTCGTACAGCGTCAGGATGAAATAACCGCGTGAGGTGTGCAGCAGGAAGTTCGAGTTCTCGACGCCCTCGGCGATGCCCTTGTAGGACAGCAGATCGCCGATGTCGTAGCGCGACAGGAACTCCGCGAGCTCCTCGGCGGACACGTCCGTGTAGACCGCCATGAAGATTTACTCGACGGCGGTGGCTTGCCGCAGCGGACGCGGCAGCGGGAAGAACTCGGTCTCTTCCGCCGCGGTCACGGTCTCGACGCTCAGCTGGTAGTGCTCGGCGAACGCGCCCATGATCTCCTCGACGATCACCTCGGGCGCGGACGCGCCGGCGGTGATGCCGAGACGGGTGATGCCGTCGAACATGCTCCAGTCGAGCTCCGCGGCGCGCTGCACCAGCACCGCGCGCGGACAGCCCTCACGCTCGGCGACCTCACGCAGGCGCTGCGAGTTGGACGAGTTCGGCGAGCCGACGACGACCATGGCGTCGACGAGATGCGCCACCTTCTTGACCGCGAGCTGGCGGTTGGTGGTGGCGTAGCAGATGTCTTCCTTGTGCGGGCCGGCGACGCCGGGGAAGCGCGCCTTCAGCGCCGCGACGATCTCGGCGGTGTCGTCGATCGAGAGCGTGGTCTGGGTGATGTAGGCGAGCTTGGACTCGTCCTTCGGCTCGAACGCGGCGACGTCCTCGACGGTCTCGATCAGCGACACGGCGCCGGCCGGCAGCTGGCCGAGCGTGCCCACCACCTCGGGATGGCCGGCATGGCCGATCAGGATGATCTCGCGGCCGCGCTTGAAATGGATTTCAGCCTCGCGGTGCACCTTGGTGACCAGCGGGCAGGTGGCGTCCAGTGAAAAGAAATTCCGCTTCTCCGCCTCGCTGGGAACTGCCTTGGGCACGCCATGGGCTGAGAACACCACAGGCGCGTCGGTATCCGGAATTTCCTCGAGCTCCTCGACGAAGATCGCGCCCTTGGCCCGCAGGCTCTCCACCACATAGCGGTTGTGAACGATCTCGTGCCGGACATAAACCGGGGCGCCATACAGCGCGAGTGCCCGTTCCACCGTATCGATGGCCCTGACCACGCCGGCGCAGAAGCCGCGAGGAGAACAAAGGTAGACCTTGAGGGTCGGTTTGGCTGGCTGAGAGGGCATTTTTATCCCGGAATCTGGCCGGAAATGGCTAGTACGGAATTGGGCCGCTCTTGTGTCCGTGTCAAGGCCGATCGGCCCGGGAAACCGGCTCGCAGACACGCAAACCATTGCAATTTTGCCCTCCGAGGGACTATATAAGCGCCAATTCCCGTCATCGCTGATGACCAATGGTTTCGCCCCCAAGACCGCTGGGCGAAGCACGAAGGAGATTTGCCATGAGCAACGCCCCGCTGATGCCGAAAGCGACTGCCGTGTGGCTCGTCGACAATACCGCCCTGTCGTTCGATCAGGTCGCCGACTTCTGCAAGATGCACGTGCTGGAGATCCACGCCATCGCCGACGGCGACGCGGCCCAGGGCATCAAGGGCATGGACCCGATCTCGTCCGGTCAGCTCACCCGCGAGGAGATCGAGAAGGGTGAGAAGGATCCGGACTACCGCCTCAAGCTCGCCGAATCCAAGGTTCGCCTGCCGGAGGTGAAAAAGAAGAAGGGCCCGCGCTACACCCCGGTGTCGCGCCGCCACGAGCGCCCGAGCGCCATCCTGTGGCTGCTGCGCAGCCATCCGGAACTCAAGGACGCGCAGATCATGCGCCTTGTCGGCACCACCAAGACCACGATCCAGAGCGTGCGCGACCGCACCCACTGGAACGCGTCGACGCTGACCCCGATGGACCCGGTGACCCTCGGCCTGTGCTCACAGATCGACCTCGACTTCGAGGTCCAGCGCGCCGCCAAGGAGAAGCCCGCGGTCGAGCAGTACGGCGGCGCTACCCTGCTGCCGGCCTCCGAGACCACCCGCAAGGACGCCGAGCCGGAGCACAGCGCGAGCCAGGACGATCTCGACGACGCTGCGGTGTTCGCCAAGCTCAAGACCATCGGCGGCAAGAAGCACGACGACGAAGACGAGGAGTGAGCGGCGGGCGGTCCCAGGGATCGCCACTGCACCGTCTCCGGGCGCGCATCATGGGCGCCGCCCTCATCCGATGAATATCATGATGGCCGGGCTCGTCCCGGCCATTTTCTTTGACAGAGCGACAAGACGTGCGCCCAAAAATGGATCACCGGGCCTCGACGTTTCGTCGGCGGCCCGGTGATGATGCTGAAAGACAAAGCGACCGCTTCGTGAGCCCGCCTCACCACGCCGGCAGCACGGCGCCCTTGAACTTGGTGAGAATGAACTCCTTGATCTGCGGCGTCTGGTAGCTTTCCACCAGCGCCTTGACCCAGGGCTGATCCTTGTCGGCCGCGCGCACCGCGATCAGATTGGCGTAGGGGCCCTTGGGATCCTCGCGCAGGATCGCGTCCTTCACCGGATCGAGCCCTGCCTGCGTTGCGTAGTTGGTGTTGACGGCGGCGACATCGACGTCGTCGAGGGTGCGTGGGGTCTGCGCCGCATCGATCTCGGTGATCTTGAGCTTCTTGGGATTGTCGACGATGTCGGCGACGCTCGGCTTGAAGCCGACGCCGTCCTTGAGCTTCAGCACGCCCTTGTCCTGCAACAGCAACAGCACGCGCCCGCCATTGGTCGGATCGTTCGGAATCGCGAGCGACGCGCTCTGCGGCACCGCATCCCAGCTCTTGTATTTCTTCGAATAGAGCCCGATCGGAAAGTTCACGGTGTAGCCCACCGCCTCGATCCTGTAGCCGCGATCGGCCTTCTGGTTGTCGAGATACGGCTTGTGCTGGAACGAGTTGGCCTGCAGTTCGCCGGCCTCCAGCGCTGCGTTGGGCACGACATAGTCGGAGAACTCGATGATCTGGATGTCGAGGCCCTTCTGCGCCGCGATCGGCTTCACCGCCTCCATGATCTGCGCATGCGGTCCGGGCGTGACGCCGATCTTGATGGTCTTGCGGTCCTGTGCCGAAGCCGCAGCGGCGGCGCCGAGCAGGCCGATCGCCAGCGCACCGGCAGCAATCGACTGGATGAGATATCTGCGCGTCATGGCATGATCCTTATGAGTTTCGTCCGCTCACCAGGTGGCGATGTAGCTGCCCTTGAAGCGGGTGTCGAGGAACTGGCGGACCGGCTCGGAATGATAGGCCGCGATCAGCTCCTTGACCCAGGGCTTGTCCTTGTCTTCCTCGCGCACCGCCAGGATGTTCACCCATGGGCCTTCCGCACTCTCGCGCGCCAGAGCGTCCTTGGCCGGATCAAGGCCCGCCTGCACCGCATAGTTGTTGTTGATGGAGACGAGGTCGACATCCTGCAGCGAACGCGGCAGCTGTGCCGCGTCAAGCTCGACGAAGCGCAGCTTCTTCGGGTTGTCGATGATGTCGGCGATCGTCGCGGTGACGCCGACACCATCCTTGAGCTTGATCAACCCGTGCAGCGCCAGGATCTGCAGGCCGCGCGCGCCGTTGGTGGGATCGTTGGCGATCGCGACGGTGGCGCCCTGCGGCAGGTCGGCGAGCTTCTTGACCTTGATCGAATAGACGCCCTGGGGCGAGGCGATGGTGGTGGCGACCTTGACGATCTTCCAGTTGGTCTTGGAGATCTGGTTCTTGAGGTACGGCTCGTGCTGGAACGAGTTCGCTTCGATGTCCTTCTGCGCCAGCGCCTGGTTGGGAATGACATAGTCGGTGAACTCGATCACCTTGATGTCGAGGCCGCGCTCGGCGGCGACCTTGCGCACCACGTCCAACACTTCGGCATGGGGGCCGGCGGTGACGCCGACACGGATGGTCTCGGCCTTGGCGACGCCGATCAGCGCGGCGAGCGCGACAACGGTTGCGGTGACGATACGCATGATTGGCAGGTCCTCGTGACGGAGATCAAGAACGGCGGGAGCGCTTGTCGAGCCGGCGCGCGAGAGTGTCGCCGATGCTCTGCACGCCCTGCACCAGCGCGATCAGCACCAGCACCACGACGAGCATGACGTCGGGCATGAAGCGCTGGTAGCCATAGCGGATGCCGAGGTCGCCGAGGCCGCCACCGCCCACCGCGCCGACCATGGCGGAGTAGCCGATCAGGCTGACGAGGGTGAGGGTCAGCGCCAGCGTGACCGCCGGCAGCGCTTCGGGCAGCAGCACCTTGCGCACGATCTGCAGCGGGCTGGCGCCGAACGCGCGCGCCGCCTCGATCAGGCCCTGGTCGACCTCGCGCACCGCGGCTTCGACGACTCGGGCAATGAACGGCACCGCCGCGATGGTCAGCGGCACGGTGGCCGCCGCGGTGCCGATCGAGGTGCCTGCGATCAGCCGTGTCAGCGGCACGATCGCGACCACCAGGATGATGAACGGCGTCGAACGGGTGGCGTTGACCACGAGGCCGACGAGGCGGTTGGCGACCGGCGCGGGCAACAGCTCGCCGGCGCGGCTGGTGGCGAGAAAGATGCCGAGCGGCAGGCCGATGAGCGTGCCGAACAGGCCGGCCAGCGCCACCATGCGCAAGGTGTCGAGGGTCGACCAGCCGATCATGGCCAGAAGTTCAGGCGACATAGCCGAGCTGCTCCACGGTGTTGCCGCCGGCCGCGAGCTGGGCGGCGATCTGCGTCACCTGCTCGGGCAAGGCGGGAATGGCGACGATCAGGGTGCCGAACGGATGACCCGAGATCATCTCGACCTGGCCATGTAGGATATTCACATCGACATCGAATTGGCGGGTAAGCTGCGACAGCAGCGGCTGGCTTGCCTCATGGCCGCGGAACGACAGCCGCAGCACGGCCTGGCCGCCTGTGGCCGGCCGCTCCGCGACGAGCTGGTCCTGCAGCCATTCCGGCACATGACTGCCGGTGACCGAGCCGACGAAACGTTGCGTCACCTCGTGGCGCGGCGAGGCGAACACCTCGAAGGTCGCGCCTTCTTCAACGATGCGTCCCTGCTCCAGCACGGCGACGCGATCGGCGAGCGCCTTCACCACCGCCATCTCGTGGGTGATGAACAGGATGGTGAGGTTGAGGTCCTTGTTGATCCGCTTGAGCAGCGCGAGAATCTGGTCGGTGGTTTCGGGATCGAGCGCCGAAGTCGCCTCGTCCGACAGCAGCACTTTCGGACTGGTGGCGAGCGCACGGGCAATGCCGACGCGCTGCTTCTGACCGCCCGACAGCTCCGACGGATAGCGATCACGCTTGTCGGCTAGGCCAACCATGTCGAGCAGCGGCAGCACGGTCTTGGCGATGTCGCGCTTGGCGACGCCGGCGATCTCCAGCGGCAGCGCGATGTTGTCGAACGCGGTGCGCGACGACAGCAGGTTGAAGTGCTGGAAGATCATGCCGATCGAACGGCGCGCGGCGCGCAGCCCACGCTCGTCGAGCGCGGTGATGTCGGTGCCGTTGACCACGACGCGACCGTTCGTCGGCCGTTCCAGGCCGTTGATGAGGCGGATCAGCGACGACTTGCCGGCGCCGCTGCGGCCGATGACCCCGACGATGGCGCCATCGGGCACCACGAGATTGATGTCGCGCAGCGCCACCACCGCCGCGCTGTCGCCGCGCGCCGCATAGGTCTTGCCGACCCCTTCGATCTCGATGCCCGCCGCGATCTGGCGGGTCGCAGTCTCCACAGGCACCCCCGTCTGTCGGGGCCAAGGCGCATTCATCGCGGAACCGGCTTTCGTCGTCTGACGCTGGAAATGGCGGATTTATTGCTGTTCTTCGCTTATCCAGAAACAGTTGACGCTGCAATGCACCCAAGCCACAAAGCAATACAACGACTGCGGTTTTTGCCGCAGCGATCAATTTCTTTCAAGCAGTGAACAGCCGGCAACGCGCGTATCCTACGCACATATCCGGCGATTTCAGCACCTGCGCAGTCGCCGTGCAAACGGTGCTCGCAGCGGCTCTTCCCCGCCCAAAATACCGCGAGGGGCGCATTTTCCAGCAACGCGCGCCCGCACAGGACAAACCTGCCCGCGGCTCGGCCCAAAATGGCAACTCAGTCTCGCAGGCGTCACTTAGAGTTGCGGCCATGATCATCCGCTATGCCCGTACTCTTCTCGCCGTCTGGTTGCTTCTCTTTGGCGCTTCGCACACCGCTGCTTTCGCCGACAGCGCCAAGCCCGCCGATCAGATCCGCATCGGCCTGCAGAAATCCTCGACACTGATCGCGATCCTGCGCGCCAATGGCGAGCTCGAGAAGGCGCTCGCGCCGCTCGGGGTCAAGGTGTCGTGGCACGAGTTCTCGAGCGGCCTGCCGCTGCTGGAATCGCTCGGCGTCGGCAACCTCGATTTCGGCGCCGACGTCGCCGACACCGTGCCGATCTTCGCGCAGGCCGCGGGCTCGAAGCTGGTCTATGTGGCGGAGGAAAGCGCCTCGCCCGCGGCGCAGGCCATCCTCGTCGCCGGGAATTCGCCGATCGCATCGCTTGCCGATCTCAAGGGCAAGACGGTCGCCGTCACCAAGGGCGCGGGCAGCCACTACCTGCTGCTCGCCGCGCTTGGCAAGGCCAGCCTCACCTTCAAGGACATCACCCCGGCCTATCTTGCGCCGGCCGACGGCCGCGCCGCCTTCGTCACCGACAAGGTCGCGGCCTGGGTGGCGTGGGATCCGTTTCTCACCAGCGCGCAGCAGCAGTCCGGCGCACGCGTGCTCACCGATGGCAGCGGCGGGCTCGCGAGCTACAAGCGCTACTATCTCGCCTCCGAAACCTTCACGGATCGCCGCGACGACGTGCTAAACGTCGTGTACGCAAAGCTGCGGGACACCGGCGCATGGGTGAAGGCACATCCGAAGGAGGCGGCGAAGCTCCTGGCCGATCTCTGGGGCATCGACGCGGCAACGGTCGAGACCGCCAATGGCCATCGCAGCTACGGCGTCGGCGCGGTGACGCCGGACAAACTGTCCGAACAGCAGAAGATCGCCGACGCCTTCTTCAGCGAAGGCCTGATCCCGCGCAAACTCGACACCGCGGCGGTGAGAATCTGGACACCCAAAGCGCCGTGACAGCAGTGCGCGGCGCAGTGCCAGCATGACACAGCATCCATCGGCGGCGCGCGCGGCCGTCGCGATCATCGGCGGCGGCGTCTCCGGCGCCAACGTGGCGCTGGCGCTGAACCGGCTGGCGCCGGGCGCCTTCGACATCGTCGTGATCGAGCCGCGCGACGCGATCGGCCGCGGCCTCGCCTACAGCAGCGAAGATCCAGCCCACCGCATCAACGTGCCGGCGTCGCGGATGGAGACCGATCCCGACGACCCCGAGCATTTCGTCCGCTGGCTGACTGCCCGCGACATCGTGCGCACCGATCCCGGGGCGTTGTTGCCGGATGGCCGGCTGTTTCCCAGCCGCCATGCCTATGGCAGCTATGTCAGCGGCCAACTGTCGGCGATCGCCGGCCTCGTGCATCGGCGCACCCGCGCGACCACGGTCAGGCGCGTCGATGGCCGCTATCACGTCGCGTGCGCCGATGGCGGCACCGTGGTCGCCGACACCGTGGTGCTGGCGATCTGCCATCCGCCGCCGACCATTCCCGCAGCGCTCACGTCCCTCGCCGGCACGCCGCGCCTCGTCGCCAATCCGTGGGCAACGGGCGCATTCGACGCCATCGCGCCCGACGAACGGCTGCTGATCGTCGGCACCGGGCTGACCATGGCCGATATCGTGGCAACGCTGGAGCGGCGCGGCCATCGCGGCGCACTGACGGCGATCTCGCGCCGCGGCCAGCGCTCCAAGCCCCACACCACGCAGCCGGCGGAGCCTTATGGCGACTTCCTGTCACCGCCGCCGGCGACCGCGCTCGCGCTGCTGCGCCGCATCCGGGCGACCCTCGCGTGCGCCACCGCCGAAGGCCTGTCCTGGCACGCGGTGCTGGATCAGGTTCGCCTGCAAGGCAGCGACATCTGGCGATCCCTGCCGGTCAACGAGCGCCAGCGCCTGCTGCAGCATCTGCGGCCGTTTTGGGACACGCACCGCTTCCGCCTTGCACCACAGGTGCACGACGTGCTGGAGCGCCGCCTGCATGACGGTGCACTGAGCATCGAGGCGGCTTCACTTCGCGGCGTGCGCGATTGCGGCGATCACCTCGACGTCACGCTGCAGCCCCGCCACGGCGCAGCGCCGCGCCTGCTGGCGGTGGACCGCATCGTGCTTGCGACCGGCCCTGCCCATGGCAGCCTGTTCCGCGACGACATGCTGCTGCGGCAGATGCTGCAGGACGGTCTCGCTCGGCCCGACATCCATGGCCTTGGAATGGCGGTCGACGACAACAGCCGGGCGATCGACGCCGATGGTGCGGCACAACCGCGCCTGCTGGTCGCAGGGCCGCTGGCGCGCGGCACCTTCGGCGAACTGATGGGCGTGCCCGACGTCGTACGGCAAACGCGGCGCGTGGCCGAGATGGCCATGCATGTGCCGGCTTCGTCGAGCGGCCGACGGTGAAGGCACGCCGGCGCAGCGCCGAAGCCGTGGCCTGAAGGTCTCTCGCTCCGCAGATCTCTCATTCACGACAGGAACCGCCTTGCGGCGCGCAGGTGATTCGCGCGTCTTGCTTTTTCGGTCCATATCGCCTATATGGTCCGCATTCGACTACGAGCTCTGCCTTGTTGAGCGCGCCCATTTGAGGGCTCTTTTCCCAAGACATCGCTGCAAATCGGATGGAACCCGCATGACATTCATGCGGGCAGCATGCGCATATTCGCGCCTTGGAGAAGACACATGTCGACTGGAACTGTGAAGTGGTTCAACACGCAGAAGGGCTTCGGCTTCATCGAGCCGAGCGATGGCTCGAAGGACGTGTTCGTTCATATCAGCGCGGTTGAACGCGCCGGCCTGAGCACGCTGAACGAAGGTCAGAAGGTCTCGTACGAGCTCAAGACCGACAAGATGCGCGGCAAGGTCAGCGCCGAGAATCTCAGCCTCTCCTGATCCGGCGGCCACATCGGGATCACCGCGGATGTACCGGGATCCCAGGCTGCCAGAGAGGCTTCGCTGACGACGTCCTCACCCTCCGGGTGAGGACGTTTTTATTTGGTTCGCTGGATCTGCCTGCCGGCGGCACGACGGAGAACACGGCCCCGCTCGCCTTTATTTCGCCTTCGGCTGCTGCTTCGCCATCGCCCGCGCATCGGCGATCGCCCGCTTGAACATCGCGGCATCGAGCACGCCCGGCACACGGAAGGTGCCGATGATGAACGACGGCGTCGAATTGAAGCCGAACGCCTCGGCCTGGTCATTGTTGCGCTTGAGCAGCGCCTCGATGTCGTCCTTGTGGGCCAGCATGTCGGCCTCGGCCTTGGCGACGTCGACGCCGGCCTTCGCCAGCGTCTCGCGCAGGGTCGTTTCGGTGAGCCGGCCCTTGGTCGTCATCAGCGCCTTGTGGCTCGCGTCATACTTGTTCTGGTAGCGCGTCGCCAGCACGAGACGGGAGGCGAGGCCCGACGGCGGACCGAGGATCGGCCACTCCTTCATCACCAGGCGGACCTTGCCGTCCGCCTTGACCACCTCAGCCAGTTCCGGCGCCAGCTTCTTGCAGTACGGGCACTGGTAGTCGAACCATTCGACGATGGTGATGTCGCCTTCGGGATTGCCCATGGCGGGGATCTCGGGATCGCGCAGCACTTTCTCGCGCGACAGCACGTTATCGGCTTCCTCGGCACTGACGCTGCCGGCGCCGAGGGCCATCACCAGGCCGACCAGCGAGGCCGCCACCGCCCGCCGCAGCGTTGCCAGTTCAAACATCATGTTGCCCCGTTTTATCAGTCGTTCCGGTTGTGGACCCGGACGCCGAACGGCGACGGGGCATGGAGGGTGGGAAGCACAGGACGGCCGGCACGGCAAGCGGCGGCACCGCCGCTCACTGTTATTTATTGTCCATCATGTAGTCCTGGATCTTGCGCAGGTCGCGCTTGCCCTGCTGCGCCTGCAGGGTCACGACATGGTCACGATCCCTGCGGCAGGCGACATAGCCGTCCGAACCGGGCTTGAAGCCGCGGGACTGGCAGTAGGCGTCGTCGTCGGGAACAGCGGCGGCGGCCTGCGGCCGGTCTTCCTGCTGCTGCGCGCAGCCGCCGAGCAGGATCCCGGTCAGGGCGGCGGCGAGCAGGATGAGGCGGCTGGGTCGGGTCATGTCGAATCCATGGCAGGGTCGGTATCAAGGGTCGGCGGGCGCGCCGACTTTCGAACCAAAATCATGGATTTGTAAAGGCGGCCGGCCGCGGTTCGCGCCGCCGGAGCCCCTTGGTGACACGGCCAGACCTAGCCACCGATCCCCTTGCCCTTCAACGCCTGGCCGATCTCGCCGAGAACTGCGGGATCGTCGATGGTCGCCGGCATGGTCCAGCTGTCGCCGTCGGCGATCTTCTTCATGGTGCCGCGCAGGATCTTGCCCGAGCGCGTCTTCGGCAGCCGGCCGACGGTGATCGCAAGCTTGAACGCCGCCACCGGCCCGATGCGTTCGCGCACCAGCGCGATAACCTCGCGTTCGATCTCCATGGGCGGCCTGGACACGCCGGCCTTCAGCACCAGGAAGCCACAGGGCACCTCGCCCTTGAGGGCGTCCTTGACGCCGAGCACGGCGCATTCGGCGACGTCCGGATGGGAGGCCAGCACCTCCTCCATGCCGCCGGTGGAGAGACGATGACCGGCGACATTGATGATGTCGTCGGTGCGACCCATCACGAACACATAGCCGTCGGCGTCCTTGTAGCCGGCGTCGGAAGTCTTGTAGTAGCCGGGAAACTCAGTGAGGTAGGCTTCGCAGAAGCGCTCGTCCTGCTGCCACAGCGTCGGCAGGCAGCCGGGCGGCATCGGCAGCTTGATCACGATCGAGCCCATGGTGTTGGCGGCAACGGGCTTGGCCGCCTCGTCGACCACGTCGACCTGATAACCCGGCATCGGCACCGTGGGGGAGCCGTGCTTGACCGGCAGCAGCCCGAGCCCGACCGGGTTGCCGGCGATGCACCAGCCGGTCTCCGTCTGCCACCAGTGATCGACCACCGGCACCTTGAGCTGGGCCTCCGCCCATTCCACCGTCGGCGGATCGGCGCGTTCGCCGGCGAGGAACAGGGTGCGGAACCGCGACAGATCGTAGTTGCGGATGAACGTGCCGTCCGGATCGTCCTTCTTGATGGCGCGGAACGCGGTCGGCGCGGTGAACAACGCCACCGCCTTGTGCTCGGCGATCACCCGCCAGAACGCGCCGGCGTCGGGGGTGCCGACCGGCTTGCCCTCGTACATGATCGAGGTCGCGCCATGGAACAGCGGCGCATAGACGATGTAGCTGTGCCCCACCACCCAGCCGATGTCGGAGCCGCACCACCACACCTCACCCGGCTTCACGCCATAGAGGTTCTCCATCGACCACTTCAGCGCCACCGCATGGCCGCCATTGTCGCGCACCACGCCCTTGGGCACGCCGGTGGTGCCGGAGGTGTAGAGGATGTAGAGCGGATCGGTCGCCTTCACCGGCACGCAGGGCGCGGCCTTGCCGGCGGCCAGCGCCGCGCGGCGCAGCTCGGCCCAGTCGTGGTCGCGACCGGCGACGAGATCACAGCGCTCCTGCGGGCGCTGCAGGATCAGGCAGGCGGCGGGCTTGGTGTTGGCGAGCGCGATCGCCTCGTCGAGCAGCGGCTTGTATTTGACGATGCGGCCAGGCTCGAGGCCACAGCTCGCCGACAGGATCAGTTTGGGCTGCGCGTCGTCAATGCGGGTCGCCAGCTCCTTGGCGGCGAAGCCGCCGAACACCACCGAATGCACCGCGCCGATGCGCGCGCAGGCGAGCATCGCCACCATCGCCTCCGGCACCATCGGCATGTACAGCAGCACGCGGTCGCCCTTGGCGACGCCAAAATCCTGCAGCACCGCGGCTAGCGTCTTCACCTCCTCCAGCATCTCGCCATAGGTCAAGGTCGACACCGTGCTGGCGAGCGGCGAATCGTGGATCAATGCCAGCTGGTTTGCCCGGCCGTTCGCGACCTGACGGTCGAGCGCGTTGTGGCAGGTGTTGAGCACGCCGTCGGGAAACCAGCGGCCATAGACCCCTTGATCGGGATCGAAGATGGTGTTGGGAAACTCGAACCAGTCGATGTCGCGGGCGGCCTCGCCCCAGAACCCCTGGGGATCGCGCATCGCGCGCGCATAGACCTCGTGATAGCGGCTGGTAGTCATGGCGTTTCCTCCCGAAGGCTCGTTCGCGCGGCCCCGCGGCGGAGCCTGATTTTGGCCGCCATTGTCACGGGAACCGACGTCAGTTCAAGCCGAAAGGACATGGCCATTGGTATGAGCCGTAATCCGCCAGCGCAGGCCCGTTCCGTGCCTCGCGAAACGCGGGGTCAGCGCGGCGGGCCGCAGCGACGCAGCCGCAGCGCGGCGAGGTGTTTCTCGTAGAGCGCCAGCCAGCGCCGTTCCGCCGGAGAGCGCCACTCGTCGGCGTTCAGGCTGACGAATGCTCCGGGTTCGGCGATGGCCGCCTCCAGGCGGACAAACTCCGCGGTCTCGGCGAAGTCGAGGCCGACCAGCACGCGACGTCCCTGCGCATCCATCCCGTAGCTATCGTCGCCAGTGCCCATGGCGACACTTGAGAAGCGGGGGGCGGCATCGTCAACGTCGTTCCGATCTTAACCTAACCGGTCAACGTTAAGGGCGCCGGACGGGTAGCATGGTGGCTGTGCGCCATTGGAAAGCCGCGTACACCGCGCGTCAATTCTCCGGCGCGATCGCACGCAATTCCGCGAGCCGCTTCTCCATGGCGAGGCGGACATCGTAGTTCGGCTTGCCGAACGACGCGTTGCGCGCCGCGATGAAATCGCGTTGCGCCCTGCGCAGCGCCGCCGCCGTGCGCTCGTCGGCGGCCTTCACTGCCCGCGCATAGGTGACGTCGAGATCGCGGTCGAGCCGGCTCAGTCCGGCATCGGCACAGATCACCTTCTCCACCGCGCGGCGCGCCGTGGCGCAATCGAACGCTGGCCGTGTCGCAGGTGCCGTTCCCACGGTCGCGGCCACGGCAGCAGCCTGATCCGCCGTCCTGGCCGCCCCCTGCAGCGGCATCCGGGCGCCGATCCGCTCGATCTCCAGCGCCAGCGATTTGCGGTTGGCGACCGTCGCCGCAAGCTGCGGATTGATTCGCAGCGCGGCGTCGAAATCCGCCAGCGCGCGCACGCGATCACCCTTTTTGCGCCACACGACGCCGCGGTTGGCGAGGGCGAGCACGAAGGCCGGATCGAGCCGCAACGCAGCATCATAGTCCGCCAGCGCGCGATCGAGATCATCCTTGAACTGGTAGGCGTCCGCCCTGTTGGTCAGGAAACTGGCCTTCGGCCGAAGCCGGATCGCCTCATTGTAATCGGCGATCGCCTTGTCGTAGTCACGCTGGCCGGCATAGGACAGACCGCGGTTGTCGAAATATTCCGGCACCGTCGGATCGATGCGGATCGCCTCGCTCTGATCGGCGAGCGCAAGATCGCTGCGTCCGAGTTTCTGGTAGGCGGCGCCGCGATTGGTGAAAGTCCGGGCGCGGGAGGGATCGAACCGGATCGCCGCATCATAGTCCTGCACCGCGGCGGCAAGGTCGCCCTTGAAGTAGTAGGCGGCGCCACGATCGGACAACGCCTGGGCATCGGCCGGGTCGAGACGAAGCGCCTCGTTGTAGTCGGTGATGGCGCGGTCGAACTGGTGCATGTTGTTGAAGACGTTGCCGCGCCCGCCGAACGCCTTGGCATCGTTGGGATCGAGCCGGATGGCCGTGTCGAAGTCGGTCAGCGCCCGCTCCAGGCTGCCGGCGTACCTCCGCATCTCGCCGCGCAGGCGGTAGGCGCGCGCACTCGTGGCGTCGAGCATGATGGCGCGATCGAGATCGCCCATCGCGTTCGCGGTCTGGCCGAGATGGTCGAACGCGACGGCCCGCACCAGCAGCGCCGCGACCCGCACAGCGTCTGATGCCGCCGGCGCATCGATGACCGCGGTGCAGCCGCCGATCAGCGCGTCCGGTGCCACCTTGCTGCCATCCACGCAGGCCACCGCATCCGCCGGCGGCTCGGCGCGGGCCGGACAGGTCTCGAACGCCGCGAGTGCGACGAGGACTGCCCCCCATCGGTAAACCGCAGCGATCGACCTCATTCCGCGCTCCGCTCCCTGCCGTGCAACCGGATTGTCGCCCGCGGACGCCCACCGGTTCAAGAGGCGGTTAGCGCTGCTATCCTCCACCCGCCTCGAGCTCAGCCAAGCGCCTCGCCAGCCAGCGCCGCTCGGGTTCCAGCCGGACGAGAGCGAGCGCCGCGCGATAGGCATCGCGCGCCGCATCGCGACGTCCGAGCCGGCGCAGCAGGTCGGCGCGCACCGCCGGCAGCAGGTGGTAGCCGGCGAGCGGTTCGCGCGCGGCCAGCGCATCGACGAGATTGAGCGCCTTCTGCGGGCCGTCCACCATCGACACCGCGGCGGCGTGATTGAGCGCGACCACCGGCGACGGATTGAGCCGCAGCAGCACCTCATAGAGGCCGACGATCTGCGGCCAGTCGGTGGCCGCAAAATTGTCCGCCTGGGCATGCAGCGCGGCAATCGCCGCCTGCACCGCATAGACGCTGGGAATCCCGGGCGCGCGCAGTGCCGCGTCCACCAGCGCCGCGCCCTCGGCAATCCGATGTCGATCCCAGCGCGAGCGGTCCTGGGATTCCAGCTGGATCAGATCCCCCTCCGCCGACGCGCGGGTGACGCGCCGGGCATCGTGCAGCAGCATCAGGGCGAGCAGTCCGGCCACCGCCGGGCGCTGCGGCATCAATGTCCTGAGCAGCCGGCCGAGCCGGATCGCCTCACCGCAGAGATCGGCGCGGGTGAGGTCATCGCCCGTGGTCGGCGCGTAGCCTTCGGTGAACACCTGATAGACCACCGCCAGCACGCCATCGAGCCGCTCGCCGAGCTGATCGGCCTCAGGCGTCTGATACGGAATTCTGGCGACACGGATCTTGGTCTTGGCGCGCACCAGCCGCTGCGCCATCGTTTCCTCGCTGACCAGGAACGCGCGGGCGACCGCGTCCGTGGTCAGGCCGCACACCGCGCGCAAGGTCAGCGCCACCTGGGTTTCCAGATTGAGCGCCGGATGGCAGCAGGTGAAGATCAGGCGGAGCATATCGTCGTCGAGCACGCCGTCGCTGTCCTCCGGCGCGGCTTCACTGGCGATGGCCGCCTCGATCTCGAGCTGGCGTTGCTTCTCGCGATAGGCGACGCGGCGGCGCACACGATCGATCGCCTTGTGGCGCCCGACATTGACCAGCCAGGCGCGCGCGTTGGACGGCACCCCGTCTTGCGACCATTGCTGCAGGGCGGCGGCGAACGCTTCCTGCAGACCCTCCTCGGCCAGTTCGAAATCGCCGACGAGGCGGATCAGGGTCGCGAGGACCCTGCCCGCCTCATCACGGAACACGCGCTCGATCGGATGAGCGCTCACGCAAGCCGCCTGCTTCACATCACCGGCCAGATCGGCCGCACCTCGATGGCGCCGGTTCGCGCGCCGGGAATGCGCGCCGCAATCGCGCTGGCCTCATCGAGATCCTTGGCCTCGACCATGTAGTAGCCGCCGAGCTGCTCGCGGGCCTCGGCGAACGGCCCGTCGGTCGTCAGCGTCTTGCCATTGCGGACCCGAACCGTGGTCGCCATGGCGGAGGGCCGCAGGCGCTCGCCGCCCTTGAAATGGCCGCTCTGGATGATGCCTTGCGTGAAGGTGCCGTACTCGGCGGTGGTGGCGGCCATTTCCGCTTCCGGACGCGCCGCGTTCTCGGCTTCATTCTGATAGATCAGCAACAGGTACTGCATGGGGTCGCTCCATGGTTGACGAGCAGGATAGCTCAGCAATCAGTCGAACGGGCCTTGGCCGGATCGACAGCGCCGCGAATTTTTTCTGCTTTTTTTATCCCGGGCCTGGAACCCGCTCTCCCCCTCAAGGGGAGGCTGCGGTGGCGCAGGCCCGAACCACCGCGGTGCCCATGCCGACCGGGTGGCCCAGGATGTCCGGCAGGGCCCGGCAACTGCCGCCGGTGCAGATCCGCCATTCGCCCGCCGCCCCGGAATTGCCCAGCACCAGTTCCGGTAGAGCCGCGACTTGCGGCGCCCAGCGCCACCAGCCGTCAACCAGATGCGCCTCCGGCGGCGGCTCCATGCCGGCGCCGGAGCCTTTCACCCGCGCCGCGACGAGGCGCAGCGCGCCGCCGTCGATCCGCCAGTCCTCCTGCCAGTCGACCTTCTCGACCGAATGCGTCCACACCAGCGTGAAGACGGAGACCTGCAGCACCGCGGTGACACCGGCGGCGGCGAGGCAGAGACCCAATGCCGCCCCCTCAGGCCGCGACCGGCTCGGCGCTCTCGCGCTTGCGCCACTGCCAGGCGACGACCAGCGCGCCGATCACATAGCCGACGGCGTCACTGTAGGCGAACTCGCCGAACAGGCAGATCGCGGCAGCAAAAGCCACGACGCGTTCCAGCACCGACAGGCGAGTGAACAGGAAGCCGATTGCCACGATGCCGAACAAGCCGATCGCCGCCAGCGCCTTGACGGTGGCGTAGACCACCGCGCCGTAGAAGCCGAGCTGCAGCGCCATCGGGTCGCCGTCCTGCAGCATCAGCGCCGGCGAATACACCGCGATGAACGGGATGACGTAGCCTGCGAGCGCGATGCGCATCGCCTCCCAGCCGATCTTGTCGGGATTTTCCTTGGCGATCGGCGCCGCGGCCAGCGCAGCCAGCGCCACCGGCGGCGAGAGATCGGCCATGATGCCGTAGTAGAACGCGAACATATGGCTGACGATCAGCGGCACGCCGAGCTTGGCGAGCGCCGGCGCCGCCAGCGCCGCGGTGATGATGTAGGTCGGGATGGTCGGGATGCCGGTGCCGAGCAGGATCGACAGGATCATGGTCAGCACCAGCGCCAGGAACAGGCTCTTGTCGCCGAGCCCGATCACCCAGCTGCCGAAAATGGTGCCGACCCCGGTCTGGGTCATCATGCCGATGATGGTGCCGACAATGGCGCAGGCGATGCCGACCGTGAGCGCCGCCTTGGAGCTGTCGGCAAGCGAATCGCGGCAGGACGCGAGCGTGGCGCGGCCGCCCTTCGTCACCAGGCAGGCCAGCACCAGCGCGCCGATCACTCCGGCGACAAGGCGGATGTCGAGCCCCTGCCGCAGCAGTGCGCCAACGACGAGCGCGAGCCCAACCCAGAAGATGCTGCGCAGCAGCTGGCCGGGCAGCCCGAGCGCGATGCTGGCGCCGAGGATCAGGCCGACGGTGAGCGACAGCCCCATGGTGCCGGCATAGAGCGGGGTGAAGCCCTCGAACAGCATGTAGACCAGCGCCGCCAGCGGCAGCACCAGGAACCACTTGTCGCGGAGCGCCTTCAGCACGCTCGGCATCTCCGAGCGCTTCATGCCCTCGAGGCCATGCTTGCCGGCTTCGAGATGCACCATCCAGAACGCCGAGGCGAAATACAGGATCGCCGGGATCACCGCGGCCTTGACGATGACGGCGTATTCGACGCCGAGCGTCTCGGCCATGATGAAGGCGACCGCGCCCATCACCGGCGGCATGATCTGGCCGCCCATGGAGGCGGTGGCCTCGACGCCGGCGGCGAAGGCGCGGCGATAGCCGAAACGGATCATCAGCGGAATGGTGAACTGGCCGACCGTCACGACATTGGCGACGCCCGAGCCCGAAATCGTGCCCATCATGCCGGAGGAGAACACCGCGACCTTGGCCGGGCCGCCGCGGGTGCCCCCGAACAGGCCCAGCGAGACATCGTTGAACAGCTGAATCATGCCGGCGCGCTCCAGGAACGAGCCGAACAGGATGAACAGGAAGATGTAGGTCGCCGAGACATAGATCGGCACGCCATAGAAGCCCTCGGTGCCGTAGGACAGGTGGCCGATGATCTGGTCGAAGCCGTAGCCACGGTGGTTGAGCGGCGACGGCAGGTACTGGCCGAAGAACCAGTACAACAGGCACGCGCCGCACATCAGCGGCAGCGCGAGGCCCATCATCCGCCGCGTCGCCTCGAAGATCAGGATCACCAGCAACGAGCCGACGACGAGATCGAGCTGCGACGGATCGCCGTCGCGCAGGATCAACTCCTTGTAGAACAGCCACTGGTAGAGGCCGCAGAAGAAGCCGACCGCCCCCACCAGCCAGCCGGCGGCGCGCCCGGCATTGCTCTTCGCCGTGTAGTTGCCGATCAGGCCAAAGGTCAGCAGCAGCAGGAAGCCGACATGAACGCCGCGCACCACCTGGCTCGGCAGCACGTTCCAGGCGGCGATCACCAGCTGGAAGACGGCGAAGGCGATGCCGATGGCATAGGCGAGCCGCCCCCACCAGGTCGGGCCGAAGCCGTCGGGAAAGCCGTGCTCGAAATTGTCCAGCTCGACCTTCACCGGCCCGGCCGGTGCATGCGCGTCCGCCATCTCAGTGCCCCGCATCCGAAGTTCGTGATACATCGCGGCGCACTCCTGCACGAACTTCGGATGCAAGAGGGGCACCGGTAGGTCTATGATTCTAGTGCCGCTTTTCGATCTGAAGGTCCTGGGAGGAGCTTGCGGCCAGTGGTGCAGGAACTTCAGATCGGCGGCACTAGAATATCCCCTGCCCTGAAAGCGCCGCGCCCCGTTGCCGGGGCGCGGCGGTCAGTCTGCCCGCTGACGCGGGCGTCATGGGCGCCCCTACTTGAGGACGCCCTTTTCCTTGTAGTAGCGGATCGCGCCGGGGTGCAGCGGCACCGGGCTGCCGCTCGCGGCGGTCTCGAGCTTGATCTCCTTGCCGGCGACATGGGCGTTGGCAAGCTCGGGCAGCCCTTCGAAAATGATCTTGGTCATCTGGTAGACGAGATCGTCGGACACCGCCGAGCTGGTGACGAGATAGTTGATCACCGCGGCGGACGGCACGTCGCTGTCCTGGCCGGTGTAGGTCTTGGCCGGGATGGTCACGGCGACGAACGGCGGGCCGATCTTCTCGACCGTCTCCTTGGGGATCGCCACCACGTTGATCGCGGTCGAGTTGCTGAGGTCGCGCAGCGAAGCGACGCCGAGGCCCGCCGACTGCAGCGTGGCGTCGAGCTGGCGATTCTTCATCAGGTCGACCGATTCGGCGAACGGCAGATATTCGACCTTGCCAAGCGTCTTGTAGCTCATGCCGGCGGCGGCGAGGATCGCGCGCGAATTCAGCTCAGTGCCTGATTTCGGCGCGCCGACCGAAAGACTGCGGCCCTTGATGTCGGCGAGGGTCTTGATGCCGCTGTCGGCGGTGGCGACGAGCTGGATGTAGTTGGGGTAGATCGCCGCGATGGTGCGCAGCTTGCCGAGCTTGGCCTTGAAACCCGCCTCCTCGTCGCCATCCCATGCCGCCTTCAGCGTGTCGCCGAGGGTGAAGGCGATCTCGCCACCGCCGCGCTCGATCAGAATGACGTTCTCGACCGACGCCTTGGTCGCCTGCACCTGCGTCTTCACGTTCGGGATCTTGTCGCCGAAGATCTTTCCGATCGCGACGCCGAGCGGATAGTAGACGCCGGAGGTGCCGCCGGTCAGCACGTTGATGAACTGCTGCGCGGACGCGGCCTGCGCCGACATCAGCAGCACGGCGGCCGCCGTCGCGGCGAGCCATTTCGATGGCATGTGATTTTGCTCCCCAGTCACGGGGCGCAAGCCTAGCGGAAGAGGCCACCTGGTTGACATATGCACGGTCTGCGGCAGGACGCCGCACGCGCGCCGGCAGCAGATTGGCGGGAGCGCTGCAACCAGCGCACGTCACCGCACGACTTCAGAGAGCGATGGTTCAGCGGAAGGTTATTCGAACTTCATGTCGATGCAGCGCTGCACGTCCGGCTGGTTGCCGCCGATGGCAACCGTGAAGCACGCTTTCGCCGCCAGCTTGGTGTTGTCGCTGGCCCACATCACATAGCCGCCCGGGCCGAAGAACGAGTTGGTGTTGGGGCCTTCGGTCTCGGCGCCGTCGAAGGAGTAGCTGGAATCGGTCGTGAAGATCCGCTCCTTCTTCTGGCAGTTGCCGCCCTCGGTCTGGATCTGGATGAAATCCTTGTTGTCCTTGGTGACGATGATCGAAGCCGCGCAGCGGAAATATTCCGATGTCCTGGTGTTGAAGATGTAGGCAAAGGAGCGGCAGGTCGAGGTCTGCAGCTTGCCGGCGCTGAGGCCGCGGCCGCAGGAGATAC
This sequence comes from Bradyrhizobium sp. 2TAF24, assembly GCF_052115025.1. NCBI lineage: Bacteria > Pseudomonadati > Pseudomonadota > Alphaproteobacteria > Hyphomicrobiales > Nitrobacteraceae > Bradyrhizobium > Bradyrhizobium sp. 2TAF24. The sequence goes on from NZ_JBFRFW010000003.1 coordinate 347,948, forward strand.
GCTGGTTGCTGCTCAGGCGGATATCATCCGCGGCGACCGCCACCGAGACCGACGCGGCAGCCAGGCACGCCACGGACACGGCAAGCGACAGGGTTTTCAGAGATACGGACATCCACCAGCTCCCAAGGCTCGTCAGCGGCGGCACGATAGCGGGACGGGCACCGAAGAGATAGCGGGAAATTCGTCGGTCGCCACGCTAGGATCGGTGGGCAACAACAATACGAACCGGGAGACCAGCACGATGAGCGGCCATATCGACCCGACCAAGGAACGCTATCAACTGTTCAGGGAGCTGCCACGCACGGGGCCGATTCATATGCTCAACCTGGTGCGCTTCCGCACTGAAGCCGCCTATCCCGACGGCCGCAAGGCCACTGGCGCCGAAGCCTACGCCGCTTATGGCCTCGACAGCGGCCCGGTGTTCAAGCGGCTCGGCGGCAGCATCGTCTGGCGCGGCACCTTCCAGTTCACCCTGATCGGGCCGGCCGAGGAGCGCTGGGACGAGGTGTTCATCGCCCAGTATCCCAGCGCGGAAGCCTTCATCGAGATGCTGCGCGATCCGGTCTACCGCGAGGCGGTGAAGCATCGCCAGGCCGCGGTGGAGGACTCCCGGCTGATCCGCCTCAGTCCGGCCGAAACCGGCACGCATTTCGGCTAGGTTGGTGCGCTCCTGGTCCGCGCGGTCACGCCCGCGCGGCGGGCGCGCGCGACCATGCGGCCGCATTGACCGCGCCGTCGGGAATTGCACCGCGCAGGATCGCCTCGACCTGCCGCACGGTGTCGAACGCCTGCGCCTCGGCGGCCTGCGGTGTCAGCCCGCCGATATGGGGCGTCGCGATCACGTTCGGGCAGGCGGCGAGCACGGGCGACGGCATCTGGTCGGGTGCGCGGCCAACATCCATCGCCGCACCCGCGATGCGTCCCTCGCGCAGCGCCGCGGCGAGCGCTGTTTCATCCACCAGTTCGCCGCGTGACAGGTTGACGAGGCAGGCCTCGGGGCGCATCCGCGCCAGCGCCGCCGCGTCGATCATGTTGGCGGTCTCGGGCGTGGCGACCGCGAGGCAGATCACATAGTCCGAGCGCGCCAGCAACTCGGCCAGCGCGACGTGCGCGACCGCAGGATCGTCGATCCGCGCGTAGGGATCGGTGACAAGCACGCGCAGGCCGAGTGCGCGGAGCAGCGGCGCCAGGCGGCGCGCGATCGCGCCATAGCCGATCAGGCCTGCGGTGGCGCCGGCGAGCTCGCGGCCCATGCGGACCTCCGGGGACCGGCCGGCCTGATAGTCCGCGGTGGCGCGCGAGATGCCGCGCGACAGATCGACCAGGAAGCCAACGGCAAGCTCGGCCACCGCGGTCATGAAGCCGGGATTGGCCCGCGTCACCAGCACGCCGGCGGCGCTCGCGGCCGCGACATCGATGTTGCGGATATCCACCGCGACACGCAGCACGGCGCGCAGCGCCGGCAACTGCTGGAAGGACATGGCGGGGATCGCGGTGGCGCGGTCCGCGACAATGAGGTCGACACCGTCGGCCGCGGCGATCAATCCCGCCGGATCGAGCGGCTGCTCGCCCTCGTGCAGGCGCACCTCCGCGAACGCGCGCAACGCCGCGAGCGCCGGCTCGCCATAGTACTGCCGGCGCGCCTGCGGCGTGTGGGTGAGAAGCAGTTTCACACAGGACCTCGGGGACCGCCGACCGACTCACGGCCGCTTGTGAGGCCGCACCTTAGGAGACGACGACAGCCGCCAGCAAGCAACACCGCGACTCCCGACGGCGCCCCGCGACGACGCCTTCTTACTCCCGAGGGTCGCGGGTCGGTTCGCTCGGGCCGCGCTGCAGCGGCGGATGCGGACGGGCGAGCCCGGTCACGCCGGGCGGCTGTTCAGTAGAGGCGGTCCGCACCTCGACGCGGTTCAGCGTGGTGATGAGCGCGAGCGCGACAATCGCCACCATCAGGATGGCGAAGGCCATGATGGTCAGATGGGCATTGCCGAGGTTGGGCGGTCCGGGATCCTGGGTCATCGGACGGCTCCCTGTCTCGATCTCACCAGTGGGCCGGCTGTTCGCTTTCGGCTGTCCGGATCGGCACGATCACAAAACCGCGATTGGTCACGACCAGCGCCACCGCCACCAGCGCCAGAAGCGCGATCGCCGCGGCGAGATCGAGGTAGCGGGGATCGCGCAGATGGTTGTTGATGTCATCGTCCGTGACGATGCACTCCTCTGCGGAAGCAGGGGGGCAACGCACGGGCGGCGGACCGGGTTCCGTCATGGCCGACAGACGCGCCGGAACCGCCCTGCGCAAGACGCAGGCGCCGCGGCGCAACACGCGGCAGCTAGTCGAGCCGCCGGCGCGGCAGGGTGGTGAGCCCCTCGAACCGGCGCGCGTCGAGCGCCTCCGGCCCGGTGTAGGCGAACGATTCTTCGCCGCTCTGCACCTCGAGGATAGTGCCGGGAAAGCGCACCGCCCGTTGCTTGTCGTCGAGCATCACCCGGCCGACCGCCAACACATTCTTGAGCTCGCCGTCGGGCTGCACCACGCGGTAGGTGGCGCGGTAGGCGCCGCCCAGCCGCCGCGCCTGCTCGATCAGCCTCTGGACATCGCCGACGTCCTCCGGGGCGATGCGCGGCAGAAACGCCTGCGCCGTGGTTCCCGCCTCCGCCTCGGCGACGGGAATGCCGAACAGACGCGCGACCTCAGCATCGGCATAGATACGATCGGCCACCAGATCCCAGTCCCATGCGCCGACAATCTGGAAGGTTTCGGCGCCGAAGCCCTTGCGCTCGGGCTCCGGCATGATTGCAGCCTCGCCGAAATCCGGCCCTGTCTCGATCAGCTCGAGCAGCGCCATCGTCAACAGCTGCTTGAGGAAGCCGTGGTTGAGCTGGGAAGCCAGCACGATCGCCGCCTGGATATGGTCCCCGAGCGCCTCGATCCGATCCCTGTCCGACATCCCCATCTCCCCGACTTGCCCCGCGCCACCGTCCGCTCACCCAAACCGGACGACCGCACTTCCATGACGTTTCCTCGATGCTACCCGTGCAGGATCATACGGCCACCCGATCGGCAGACCCCGCCCATGGCGGAAGCTGCCGCAACGCAGCACGACGGAACGGATACAACCTGCGGCCAACAGGACTGCCACACCCGAATGGAGGCCAGATCACAGCGCAAACAACGAGATATCAACACGATGATTCTTCTTGGTCTTGCTCACCTCAATGCCTCACGTGCAATGGATCAAAACAGAGCAAGGTCATGAAAAACCCGAGGGTCAGTCGCAGCGATAATACATCCGCGGCCTCGAATATCCCCGGGGATCATTTTTATACCGCTCATCTGATCGCTTTTCGAGCACTTTGTTCCGATGCTTCACGGCGATGACGTCGCATCGATCGATCGGAACCCTACTGGGGCACCGCAGCCGCACCGGGAATCGTCTCGCGTGCAACATCATGCGTGACACCGCGGCCGATCACGACCGCCGTCACAGGCGCGATCAGCCGCGCAGCGGCGGCGGCGCAAAGCCACCGAACAGCTCGTCGAGCAACGCGGCGAAGCGCAGGGTGGTGCGGTCCTCGAGATGCGGTCCGATGATCTGAATGCCGATCGGCGTGCCTTGCGCGGCACGCCCGAGCGGCCGCGCGGTGGCCGGCAGAAACGCAAAGGTCGCAAGCGCACCGCACCACAGCGCCTGCTCCCAGTAGGCGATCTCGCGCCCCGCCACGGTCACGGTCCGCGCCCAGCTCGCGCCGTCATGGCTGTGCGCCATGATCGCGCTCGGCATCACCGGACAGATCACTACATCGTGATCTCGGAAGAAGTGCGCCCAGGCGCGCACGGTGCGGGCCTGCACCTCCTTGGCGGCGAACACCGCGGCCATGGTGGCGGCCGCCGGCGACACGCGGCGCGCATGGGCCGCGGCCACGGGGCGCGTCGCCTCGAGCGCCGCGACCATGGCGGCGATCGATTCGGGTGTCGCGTCGCCGGCGAGCAGCGGCAGCACCAGTTGCAGATAGGCGTCCGCCACGCGACCGCTGTCCGCGAACGGCCGCGCCTTGAAGTCGACATGTGCGCCGGCGCGCTGCAGCGCCGTGCCGACCCGCGCCAGCAGCGCAACGGTCTCGTCGTCCGCCACGAGGCGCGAATCATCGATCCACACCGCGATGCGATGGTCGCGCAGCGCCGCATGGCGCGGCGGGCCGAGCTGCGGACGCCAGCGTGGATGGCTCGCCGGTGCGTCGTCGATCAGCACGTCGAACAGCAGTTCGAGATCCTGCGCGCTGCGCGCCATCGGCCCGAGGGTGGCGAGCCCGGTCGAGCCGACGATGCCCGGCGGCGGCGGAATGTGGCCTTCCTCCGGGATCACGTCGAGTGTCGGCTTGTGGGCGTAGATGCCACAGGCATGCGCCGGCACGCGCAGCGAGCCGGCGATGTCGCTGCCGATCTCGAGCGGCGTGAAGCCCATCGCGAGCGCCGCCGCCGAGCCGCCGGAGGAGCCACCAACCGCATGGCCCGCGCTCCACGGGTTGCGGGTGACGCCGAACACGCTGTTGTAGGTCTGGATGTCGCTCGCCATGGTCGGCACATTGGTCTTGCCGAACACGTTGGCGCCGTCACGCGCGGCGCGGGTGATGACGCCGGCATCGACCTCCGGCACATGGTCGCGCAGGCCTTCGAAACCGACCACCGTGCGGATGCCGCGGGTGCGGATGCTGTCCTTCACGGTCATTGGCAGGCCGTCGAGCCGGCCGAGCGGCGTGCCCGCGGCGCGGCGCGCATCGGCGGCGCGGGCACGCGCCACCGCGCCGTCACGATCGATGGTCACCACCGCGTTGACCTGCGCGTTCAGCGCATCGATGCGGTCGAGATGCAGCGCCAGCAACTCCTCGGCCGAGACATCGCGCCGCTCCAGCGCCGCCAGCATCGCCCGCGCCGAACCGAGAAGGTCGGGCCCGAATTGTTCGCGTTGTCCCATCGCCCACGCCCGTGTTGGCCGCGCAGTGATTGTTGCGCCGGCTCCCTCCCCACCCCCCGTCCGGACTCATTCCGGCCGGCGGGTCGCCGGGAATTCCGGCGCGACCTTAGGCAGGCACAATTTGGCAGGCAACAACACGATCGCCGGCACGATGGGCGCGCGGCGCTGAATAGACGCGGATGTCGGGACGTTGCGCGCAGGGGCAAGCCGAACTGCGCTTGAAGCAAAGGGCTGACCGCGCGCGGACATGCATCATGCCCGAGCACGGCGACCGGCCGCAGCTGCAGGTGCGTCCGCTGCCCGGTCCCGGGGCAGCGGACGATTCCACCTAAAGCCGCTCGCGCTCGCCTTCGGTCAGCGCCCGCTTCTGCTGCTCGGTCAGGTCGCCGTTGCCGATGACCTGAAACTTGCTGGTCGGATCATAGCCGGATGGCTCACGCCGGCTCTGCTGATCGTCCGGCCGGCCGCGCCGGCGCGGATCGTCCTCACCGCCACCGCCGCCATAGCCGAGGACCTCGACAATGATGACCGATGGGCGGCCGCTGGCGGCCGGCGCAGGCGCTGCGGTCTGCTGCGTCGCCGCCGTCGCATTGCCAGCGGTGAGGGCCGTGCTGATGCTCGGCGCCTGCACGGTCGGAATGCCGGACGAGGTGCCCTGCACCTGGATGTTCGCGGCATTGACGACCTGCAGCGCCGCCAGGTTGATGTTGCCGGAGACGCGGATGCCGGCTTCGCCGGCGTCGATGGTGCCGAGCGGCGCGATCAGGTCGATGTCGCCGACCTTGACCTCCGGAATCGGATTGAGCGTGTCAATGCCGGCACCGGACGACGGCACCTGCGGCGACAGCGCGACATTGCCGTAGCGGTCGTAGACGCGCCGCGGCGGCGTGTAGATGACCGTGGTCTTGGCGCCGCGGCCGGCATTGATGTCGCCACCGGCCGACCAGGCGATGATGTTGCCGCCGAACGTCGTCATGATGCGCGACAGGCCGAGCATGACGCTGCCCTTGGCGTAGATCTGGATGTCGCCGGAGCCCTGGGTGATCACGCCCGCGGTGGCCGGCGGCGCGACGCCATCGGTGCCGATCACCAGCTTGCCGCCCGGCGTCAGCATCTGGATGTCACCGCCGAACAGCGTGCGGACACCCGAACCACCGAACATCGTGATGTCGCCGGACGAGACCGCCGCATCGGGGAACAGCGCGGCGATCGCCTCACGTCCCCGCAGATAGCTGCGGTAGCGCGGGCTGGTGTTGTCGTTGTACTCGCGCCCGCCGGCGGTCAGCTCGGCGAAGTAGACGCGGCGCAGGAAGATCTGCTGCTGCTCCGGCCCCAGCGCGCCGAACGCGGCGCGTGCCTCGGCGTCGGTGCCGGCAAAGCCGTAGCGCTGCTGCAGCCACGCCGCGAGCTCCTTCTCGTAGGTCCTCGCGACCCTGCCCGAGCCTTCGAGCGGCATTCCGGCCGGCAGCATGTTGGCGGGGTCGAGGTAACGCAGCAGCGCCGCGTAGTTCGGGCCGCTGGCACCGCCGCCCGCCTGCATGACGATCCCTGCGCCTGGCCGCGCGTCGCCGGCGACCACAGGCCCGACGGAGGTAACGTTCGCCTTGTTTTCCATCAGGATGTTGCGTCCCGCGGAGATCTGCAGCGTGCCGGGACCGCCGACGTTGAAGCTGCTGTAGACGATGTCGCGGCCGGCCTGCACCACCGAAACATCGGTCTCGGCACGGTGAACGAACAGGTTGCCGGTCGAGGAGAAGTAGGAATTGTAGTAGCCGCCGTTGCCATCCTCGGTGTCGCCCGGCGCGGTGCCGCTGCCGACGATGTCGCGACCGGCCATCATTCGCACCGGCCCGGCGCCCTGATACCAGACCTGTCCGGCACGGAACGGATCGGTGGCGGCAAAGGTGACGATGCGGCCGCTGCCGACACCGACCAGATCGCCGTTGATCGCATAGAACCGCGCGGGATCGCCCTGGCCGCCATCCGCCGTGGCGGTGTTCGGCCCGAAGGCGAACAGCGGGTCAATCCCGATGTCCGGGCGTGCCTGGTTGCCGGTGGCGGACAGATTGCTGACGCTGCCCCCGGTCACCGTGATCGTGCCGGCGAACGCCGGGTTGAACGGCGTTGCCAGCGACCGCGGCGATGCGCTCGATCGTGCCACCATGAAGCCGCCGGCATAGATCGAATCCGCGGCGAGGAATTCCAGCTTGCCAGTCGCCGAGGGGGCCAGCAGCAGCGGCGCATAGACACCGCTGCCGTTGAGGCCGTCGGCGATCGCGTTGCCGTAATACAGGCTGCCGCCAGCCGTCACCGCGCTGAGGATCGACGGATACATCACCCCGGAGTCGGTGGCCGGAAGATTGCTCGCGAGGCTGAGCGGCACCAGGTCGCCACCTGCGGAGAACAGGTTGATCGCAGTATGATCGGTCCACAGCGAGAACCAGCTGGTGCCGGCGCCGGCGTCGCTGCCGCGGGTGAACGGGGTGGCATTGACCATGGTGACACGGCCTGGATCGCTGGCCCCGGCAATAACGAGGTCGCCACCGGTTGCCAGCGTGAAGACAGAATCGCCGGGCGTCAGCAGCAGGCCACCGATCACGTCGGCGCGCGATGATTTGAACAGGTCATAGGCCCGCGTTTCACGGGGCGACTGCGCGATGCCGATATTGCCGTACAGCCTGTGCAACTGGCCGATTGATCCGACATCGATACGGCTGGCGCCACGCAGGTTGGTCGCCACGCCGTTGTAGAGGGCGTCCGCCGAAACCGCCGCCGGGTTCAGCGCGCCGCCGATGCGCACATCGAGATCGCCGCCGCCTGTCAGTGTCAGGCTGCCGCCGGCGCCGACACGGCCGGTGCTGCCGACCGCAAGCACAAGGCCCTGCGTGCGCTGGTTGATCTGCTGGTCGGTGAGGCTGGTGCGCTGCGCCAGAATGCCGGCATTACCACCAACATCGAGGCGCAGATCGCCGCCGCCGAGCGTGCCGAAGCCGGTGAAGCCGATCATCTTGTCGGCGCCGCCGAAGCTCACATAGCTGCCGAAATTGATCCACCATGCCGTGGCCTGGTCCTGCGATCCGCCCAGCATCGTCCCGGTGCCCTGGCGCCACAGCCAGTTGCCGACCGCGGCGCTGTTGTAGCCTGAGTCCGACGGATTCGGCCGGCCGCCGCCAGAAACCGGGAGGGTCATGATATCGCCGGTCAGATTGCCGCCGGCCCTGACGGTGAGGTTGCCGCCGCCGGTCGGATACCACGCCCGCGCCAGGCTGGCGGCGCCGCCGTCGACGAACTTCTCGTAGGCGCCATCGGCGTCGCTGAGGATCTTTCCGTTGGCATTCGGCGCGCGCGGGAGATTGTAGAGGTCGCCCGCTCCAGTCGGCGCCGAGGAAGTGCCGGCCGTATAGACGCCGAACAACGACGACATGTTGAGGTTGCGTGCCGCCAGCAGATCGAGATCGGCGGCGCCGGTGCGCACCACGCTGAACCGCGTGCTGCCAGCTGTCGGCTCGAACGTGTCCTTGGCCGTGTTCAGGCAGTGGGACGGCGTATCGGCGCAGTAGCCCGCGGCCGTTTGATCGAGCCCGAGGTCCTTGAAGAACTTGTCGGTGATGACCGCGCCGGCAACGACGCCGGGAATGCCGGCGTCCGTGAGCTCATCGGCTGCGGCCTTCGTCCAGGTAAAGACCGGCTTGACGGCGCACCAGGTGGGATTGGCGGCGCACATCCCGACCCAGCCGAGCGCCACCTCGTCGATCGGCGCCCCGACATAGACCGAGGTATCATTGGGATCGCCCCATGCGTCGACGCCCGCCTGCGTCCACACCAGCGCGCCACCGGGCTTGGATTTTCCGAACAGGCCGTAGTGCCGATCCGCCAGCAGCACGTCGCCGTGGGCCGCGTGGGGATCGGTCAGACGATTGTCGGCCGCCTGCGTGTCGGCGCCGGCAACGAGACGCACCGACCACGATTGCGAGCCTTCCGGCAACATCTTGGCCAGCGCCCACAGCTTGCCGGCGGCGCCGGACCGCAGATCGACGGACGCGACGCCGTCCGGCAGCTTGATGTCGGTGTCCGACGGCAGGTAGGCGCCGTATGGCAGCGTGAGCGCGCCGTTCAGCACGTAGGCCGCCGTTCCCGGCAGGGCGATGCCCTTCGGCCAGGTCAATGCCGCCAGCGCTGCGATGGCCGGCAAGGTCATTCCGGCATCGAACCGCGTTCCTGCGGGCAGCGTGACGGTGGCGCCGACAATCGCGCCTGCCGCGAACAGGATGTTGCCGGCGGCGTCGCGCACATTGGCGCTCAGGACGGTGCCGGCAACCAGCTGCAGCGGCGCGCCGAGGGTGCTGGCCACCGGGATCACCGTGCCGGCGGCAAAATTCGACGCCTTGATCGGCAGGTCGTAGTTCAGCGTCCTGCCGCCACTGAAGCGGCTGCCGTCCGCCAGCACCACGCCCGTGCGCGGCACATAGACGTCGCCGCCGGTGAAGTCCTTGCCCGGCAGCAGCAGCCAGCCCTTGTCGTCCTGTGTTTCCGGCGGCGGCATGAAGCCGTCGGTGATGCTACCATAGATCGTGAGATCGCCGCCGGCGCGCAGCGTCAACGTCCCCGCCTCTCCCGAACCGTAGACGCCGGTGCGCTGCGCATTGGGATTGAGGCTGGCATAGCGATAGCCGGACAGGTCGAGATCGCCCTGCACCACCAGATCGCCCCCCGGCAGCTTGCTGACCACCTCGATGCCCGGCCGCAGATGGAAGGCATCGCGATAGGTCGCATTGTTGAGGCCGGCAAGCTTGCCGGCGGTCAGGCTGCCGCGTCCGAGCGCGGCGGTGATGAACGCCGTGCTCGCTGCGTGCTTGCCATCGAGCCAGGCCTGATCGATCACCTGATACGGGCGGCCGCTGGCCGCGGGGGCCGGCGCAGTCGGCGCATCGGAATAGCTCTGCATGGCGTTGACGTTGATCGCCCGCGCGCCTTGAATGTTCGGCAGGCCGCTGACGTCGATATCGATGTCACCATAGGTCGCCGCATCAGGATCCGTCGTCTTGCCGGTGCTGCCGATGCGCGGCGCATTGAGATCGAGCGTGCCGCGGGCACGGCCGTCGTTCTGGCCCGCCGATGTCCCGACCGGCGCGCTGGTGCCGTGGCGCAGGTCGATGCGCGCGCCCTGGGCCAGCGTCAGCCGGCCGTCGCCTGAACCGAGCTCGACGATGGCGCGGTTGGGGCTGTCGATGATCTTGCCATAGCTGTCGACGCGCAGCCCCGTGCCATGGGCATCGAGCACCGCCGTCCCGGTCAGGGTCAGCCCGTGTTTCGCGGCCAGCCGGATGGAGCCGACCCGCTCACCGCTGGCATCGATTGTTCCCACCACGGTCAGCAGGCCGTTGTCGAGCGAGACGCTGATGTCGTTCGCCTTCAGCTTGCCGATGGTGAGATCGCCCTGCTTGATCTGGAAGCCGCGCGCGCCGAACACGCCGCCGGCGGTAAGGCGGGCATTCAGCGCCGCGAAGTCGCCGAGCGACTGCGCGCGGACGCTGGCACTGCCGGCGCGATAGGGCACCAGCGTGCCGCCCGCATCGTAGCGGCCGCTGGTCGTGCCGATGATCGCGCCCTGCAGATCGACGAGCCCGGCGGCCGCGTCGAGCGCGATCGCGGTCAGGCTGCCGGCGTTGTTGTTGCGCGCCGACAGGTCGATCACCGAACCCGCCGCCTGGCGGATGTTGCCGCCGCTGCTGTCGAGCGTGACCTCGCCGCCCCAGCTGTACTTGCGCAAGTCGTTGAAGACGACTTCACGGCCCGCCATGTCGATGCGGGATGCGCCGGTCAGCACGATGTCGCCCGTCGCCTTCAACGCCAGCTTGCCGCTCGGCAGCACGATCGACGTATCGAGCGTCAGGCTGTTGCCGCTCAGCGTCAGTTGCGCGCCCAGCGTATCGGTCCTGACCTCGCCGGCAACCCCGGCGCCGACAAGGCGCAGGTCGCCGCCCGCGGTGATGCTGCTGACCGAGCCGCCCGCACCGGTCATCAGCGGCGCCGTGATGGTGAGGTTGCCGCCGCTGTAGCCATAGCCTTGTCCCGGCACATAGGCGCCGCGCGCCTGATAGACCGACAGCGAGCCCTTCTGGTTGGCGGTGATGCGATCGGTGGCGGACAGGTTGACGCTGGCGAAGCCGAGCACCAGCCGGCCGTCGGTATCGTTGCCGCTGGGGCGGGAGTTCGCGCCGTAGCCCAGCACGATGCGCTCCGCGGCGACGTTCAGCGTGCCGCTGCCGGTGCCGGCGCCACCGGCGACGACGTCACCCGGCGGCAGCGTCGATCCGCGCCAGATGAAGTTGCCGGTGCGGATGGTGGCGACATCGGCGGCACCGCCGGCGCCATAGATCGCAGGCGTGCCGAGCACGAGATTGGCGAGCGTCGACCTGCCGGTCGCCGCATCGACCGTGTCCAGCGTCACCGAGCCGAAGATGTTGACGGCATTGGATGCCGACAGCGTCAGCGTCTCCAGCCCCGGCGCGCCATATCGCGTGTCGCCGCGCAGCAGGCGATCGAGCAGCGCCTGGTTCATCGCCAGCCCGCTCGGCAGCACGTTGCGCGCGGCCGCATCGGCCAGCACGGCGCCGTCGCCGATGTTAATGCGGCTTACCGCCAGCGTCAGGTTGCGGGTGCCGTAGCGCACCGCGTCGTCCATCTGGAACTGGTTCGGCGTCACCAGGGCGATGGTGCCCTCCGAATAGATTTCGGTCTGCCCGCTGCAGGTCGCGCTGCCGCAGACGCCGATGCGCACGCCGCTGGTCATGATCGGGCTCGCCACGGCGCTGCTCGGCACCAGGTCGAGCACGCCGTTGGAGACCATCAGGTAGCTGCCATCGGTGGCGTAGACGTAGCCGTTCCGCGAATCGTAGGCCGCGGCGCCCCTGCCGATGGTGTTGATGCGGGCGCCCTGCTCGATGACAATCCCGCTGCCGGTGACATTATTCTGTCCATTGGCCATCAGGAAGACTTCGGGTGCCGACAGCAGCGCGCCCTGGCGCAGATAGACATAAGGCGTGCGATCGTAGCTACCGACGAGACGGCCGCCCTGGCCATACTGAACGTACTGCATGCCGCCGATCACCAGCCGCGATGCGCCGAGCGCATTGAGCGTGGCCGAATCGAGGGTCACGCCGGTGAAACCAGCCGACGCAGCGCCGCCCGCGGCGACGACCTCGATGTCCGCGCCGCCGCCGGACGCAGTCGTGGCCATGACCGACCCGCCATAGCCGCCGCGCAGCGCATCGAACAGCGCGGTGCCATCGAAACGGAAGGCCGCGCGGCCGGCGCCCGGATTCAGATCCAGCAGCAGGCTGCGGGCGTCGATCGGCAACATCGCCCGCGGCACGCCGCGCTTGGCCGCATCGGCGACGATATAGTCGGCATAGCTCGTCTCGTTGTACTGCGACATGCTGCGCACGGCGCTGGCCGGCGTCAGCACGACCGGGCTGGCAAGGCTGTCCCGGATCGCCGTATCGGCAATGCCGAGGCGGCCGGACGCGACATACGACCCGTTGCCCAGCGGCATGGCCCCGGCCATCGCAACGCGCGACTGCGCGGCGCCGATCTCGACCCGGAATGCGCCGGGCAGCAGTGCATAGGTCGAGGGCATCAGCGTGTAGGTGCCGGCCGGCAGACCCGGCACGCTGCCGTCCAGCGTGATCTGACGCCCGACGAGCGGATTGCCCGCGCCGGCATCGGCCGCGACCGGCGCGTAACTGCCCCCGAAGTTCGGGACGATGGCGTACACGGCATTGCCAGGTGCACTGAACCCGTAAGCCGGATTGACGTTGCGCAACGCCGTGCGCAGCACGTCCACCGATCCGCCACGGCCGCTGATGAAGCCTGCGCCGGTCAGGACGCCGCCGCCGGACAGATCCACGATGGCGCCGGTTTCGACGATCGCGCTCTTGCCGCCGAACGCGATGCCGGTCCGCAGGATGCTGCTGTTGCCGACGAAATCGGCGCCGCCGGCACCGGTCAGGCGGACCTCGCTGCCATTGTAGAGATAGCTCAGGCCGTCGGCGGTGCCGCCATAGGGCATGACAAGGCCGCGGCCGCTGACGGATGTCAGGCTGCCCGGCAGCAGTGTCACCCTGGTGGTGTTCGAGCCGTCATATTGCCCCGTCCCGATGGTCAGCTTGCCGAGCGGCGCACGCACCACCCCGGCTTGCTCGACGACCGCGGCGGCCAGCGTCAGGTCGCCGAACACCGCATAGGGAACAGGCGGCGCCTCGGCTGAGGTCGCCTCGATGCGCAGAACCTGCGCCGGATCATAGCCGACACGTCCGTTCGAACTGCCGTAACCCGCCTGCACCTGGGCGACGACGCCGGTTGCCGGATAGACCTGTGCCGCGCGTAGGGTGATGCTGCCGGGGCTGATCAGCGAGGTGCTGATGAGGGGCGCGTAGGGACGCACGCCCTGCAGGAAGCGCAGATCGCCGTCGCTGCGCAGGCGCGTCAGCCCGAACATCGCCTGGACGCTGTCGCGGACGTCGATCAGCTTGGCGGCGACGTCGAGACGAACGTCGAGCCGTGTCGGCGGCGCCGTCCACACCGGCGCGCGCGACTTTCCGGGGATCTGCGTGGTCGTGGCATAGTTGGACTGGCCGAGGCGCACATAGGCCGCATCGAGAATGATGCGGGCATCGCGGGTCGCCCCCGCAACCGGCATCAGCAGGTCGCTGTAGAGGCTGAGGCTCTGCCCGAGATGCAGCGCCACATGTCCGTCGAAGGCGATGGCGCTGCTCATGACCGACAGGTTGTCGAAACCGCCGCGCGCAACGGCGTCGGCGCCGAGCCGCGCATAACCGTAAGCGAATGCCGGATCCGCCGCGCCCGCCTGCAGCGAACCTGCGAGAACCGGTCCGCCCTGCGCATTGGTGAGCACCACCTGCCGCTGCGCACGCACCGCCGGATCGGCCAGCGGATTGTTGACCGGATCATACGACAGCGTGGTGTATTCACGCATCTGCAGCGCAACATTCAGGCTGCCGCCAGCCGCGCCGGCGCCGCCGGCGCGCGCCACCATGGCGCCATCCAGATAGAGGCCGTTGTTGGAGGCCAGCGAGATGCTGCCGCCATTGCCGGCGACATTGATCGCACCAAGGCCGAGAACGTCCAGCACCGCCGCGGTACCGGATGCGTCGAGCACGGCGCCCGGCCGCACCACGATGAAATTGTTCGAGGCCGTCGCCTGGCCCAGCGCACCATCGATCTCGCCGCCGATGACGATGCTGCCGCCATTGCGCACCAGGCCATAGCGGCGCCCACGGCCATCCAGCGCCGTCGCAGCCACCGCCGCCACGTCCAGCGTGGCGTGCTCGCCGACCCAGATCGACCGGCTGCTGGGCGCGGCCGCGACCTGGTCCTGCTGCATCTCGGCGAGATCGACGGTCTTCAGCGAGATGCTGCCGCCGGATGCATGCAGTGCGCCGTCCACCGTCAGCTGGCCGACGCTGGCGACCGCGATCGACTGCCCGGCGTCGACATTGATCACGGCATTCGCGCCGATCGTCAGGCCCATCTGCGGCAGGTCGCTCGCCAGCGCCTGATTGCTGCCGGCCTGCAGCGACAGGCTGGCGCCCTTGCGCTGCACCAGCACACCGGTGACCGCGTTCTCCAGATAGAGCGGCGGCGTCCACACCTGCAGCCGCGCGGCCGCATCGGCCGCGGCCTGGTTGGTGGCGGCTACCCGGTAGACCGGCATGGTGACATCGATGCGGGTGCCGTCGGCGACGGTCACGCCGCGGTTGCCGATGATGCTGTAGCTGGAGAAGCCCCTGGCGAACAAGCTGGGATCGAGCACCAGCGTGCCCGCCTGCGGCGCTGCTGCGCCGCCGATGACCACACGCCCGGCCTGCACCGACAGCGCGCCGCCGCCATTGACGCCGTAGCCGCGCAACACAGTGCCGAGAGTGAGGTTGCCGCTCGTGCCGAGACCGCCGGCATTGGCCGCAAACGTGGCGTTGCCGCCCCGGCCGCCCTGCACCGTGCCATTGGCCAGAAAGATGGCGCCGGAGGACACATCGATCTCCGAGCCCTGCTCTAGAACGACGTCGCGCGTCGACTGCAGCGACACGGAGCCGCCATCGACACGGGCCGCACGGCCCGGCGCATCGGAATCGGCGCGCAGATCGGTCGACAGCCCGCTGAGATCGAGGGCCGCGCCCTGACGCAGCGCCACCGACGACACCCCGCCGGCGAGCAGCGAGACATTGCCGACGACCTGCGACGAGAACGCGTTGGTGGAGCTGACGCTGCCGCCATGGGCCGTGACTCGGGCCTTGATGTCGACCACCGGTGCGGTCAGGTCGAGGGCGCCGCCATGGGCGAGCGTCAGGTTGCCCTCGATCGCGATCGCGCCGCGGGTGCCGAGCTCGAGGCGGCCAAGACCATAGTCGCTGAGACGCCGGGCATCGAACCACGCGGTGTTGGCGCGGCCCGCCGGGGTGCCATCGCCGGCGCCGAGGCCGGGCGAGACGTCGGCAATGCTGCCGATCCGCACATCGGTGTTGAACAGATCCGTCCGGCCCTGCGCCGTGTACTGGCCGAGCGCCAGCGTTCCTGCGAGCGGCGCGGCATTCTGGGTCTGCTTGTAGCCATCGACGGCCGCGGCGACGCGGGCGCTGGTCTGGCGCTGGCCGGTGATCACGTCGGCGACGACATCGGCTTCCATGATCGCCGTCGGCGACGACAGGATCAGCCGGCCGGCGTCGCGGCCGACCGTGTAGCCGGCTTCATAGCGCGATGTCGCTGACGGGCCGAGCAGGCTCGTCCAGACCTCGGTCAGCGCCGGCGAGATGCGGCCCTGGATCATGTGCGTGCGGACGAAGCCGCCGGCGACGGCGATGAACTTCATGTCGGCCGGCGCATCGTCGAAACGATAGATCCGGCCGTCGCTGCCGATCAGGCTGCTGGAGAGAATATTGCCGCCGGCATACGCCACCGAGCCGCCGGAGATGTCGAAATGCGCGCCACGCTGCGCCACCACCGTGGGCGCCGCCAGCGTGATGGTGCCGCCGACCGCGGTCCATTCGCCGATGGTGTGCGCGGTGTTGGCGAGGTAGCCGCCGACCTCGAGCAGGCCGCCCTTGGTGTAATAGCGATCGCCGGCATAGCCGCCGGTTCCGGCGGGAACCAGCACCAGGTTGCGGATGTCGATCCAGACGTTCTGGTTGATCAGCGCGCCGCTGTCGCGGTTCTGCGGCGAGTCGCGCAGGTCATTGCCCTGGATGTTGACCTGCACCTGGTTGGCCGACATCGGCCGGGCGACCCCCTGCACACCGGAGACGTCGATCGTCGAACCGGATTCGGCGAAGATGCTGCGGCCGGCGCTGACCGCGACCTGGCCGCCCTGCGCCATGGTCAGCGACTTGTCCTGGAACGTGGCGACGCCGCCGGTGACGATCTCGACCCGGGACTGATCGAGCCGGTCGGCGAGCACCGACAGGTTGTTGAACTGGCCGGTCGCCAGCACGTTGAGCCCCGAGGCGGCGATCAGCGCATCACGCTTGGCATTGAGCGCGGTCTCGGCGGAGTCGAGCTCCGGCAGGATGGCGCTGATGCTGCCGCCCGCGAGCGTGACGCTCCCCGACGCATCGCTCGCGGCGTTCAGCAGATGGATCGTGCCGCGCTGGTTCACCGACGTGGTCGAGACCAGCACGCCACTCTGGGTCACGGTACGGCCCGCCAGCGTGATGTCGCCCTGCTGCGACAGCACGAGGCCGCTGTTGCTGACGCGGCCGCTGCTGCTGCCGGCGGAGAGCAGCGGCGCGATCTCGCTGCCGCGCGTGGTCGAGAACTGGTTGCCCTGCGTGCCGTAGCCGGGCCGCAGGATGAAATCGTCGCCGGCGGCCAGCAGGGCCTGGCCCTTCGGCGTCGCGATCGAGCCGGCGTTGACGACCTCGCTGCCGAGCAGCAGCACGAAGCCGCCGCCCGCCGTCACCGACGACGGCGCGTGAGTGGAGATCGAGGCGCCGGCCTCGACGACGACCTTGCCGCCGGCCGCGGTGAAGCTCGGCACATAGCTGCTGGCGGTCCGCGCCGAATAGATGCCGTTGCCAAGCAGCTGCTGGTCGGTGATCCGCGCGGTCGACGCAATCAGCGCCCCGACATTGATCTGGCTGGCGCCGCCGAACACGATGCCGTTCTGGTTGATGACGTAGACCTGGCCGTCGGCCCTGATATTGCCGAGGATCTGGCTCGGCGCGGTGGCGCCGGTGACGCGATTGAGCGCGACCCAGCCGGCATTGCCCTGCTGATCGAACGTCAGCGTGGTGCGCGCGCCGACATTGAATGAATTCCAGTTGAGGATCGCCTGGGCCTCGGTCTGCCGGATACCGACCTGGGTCTGGCCGGCCGCATCGACGCCTTGCGTCGGCAACTGGGCACCGCGCCACAGCGCCGAACCGGCCACGGCGCCCGGCGCCACCTGCAAGCCGCCGGGGGCGAGGCCATTGGGCACGCTCACAGCAGCCTGGCCGCCTTGCGCCGCCGCGCGCGCGGCGCCTTGCAGCGCCTGCATGTCCTGGATCGCGCGCACCGCTCGCAGCATCGAGCTCTGGGTCTGCTGCGTCATTCCGGCGGCCTGCCGGGCCGCAAGCACGGCTGCATCCGATGCGATGTTCGGCGCGGAGACCGGCGGACTGCCGCCGTTCAGCGTCGCCGCATGGCTGTCGTTCCCGATCAGCATCAGGCCGACGACGAGGCTGCTGGCACCGGCCAGCAGGGCACGACGCCTGCGATGCGACCGAATGCGCTCTTCAGACTCCCGCGCCGGCGCGGTTACGGGAGAACAGTCCAGCACATCGATCGAACACATGGTCGGCTCCTGACAGGTGGGCGCCATTCATGCGCGCATGAACGGCACCTCCCCCCAGACCGATCGCGGCGGCCAAAACCGTAAAAATTTTTATCCGCCTGTTTCCGGCGGATTTTCATGTCAGCAGGATGACCCCGCCGGGCAGCGTTCGATTCTTCAGGCCCAGCGCCTGATTCAGGCGCGGCAAAATGTCGTCGATGCGATCGATCCGGAAGCGCCCGCTCACGGTCTTGCGGGCGAGATCACGGTCCAGCAGGATCACGCGGCCGGAACGGTAGCGATTGATTTCTGCGACGACCTCCGCCAGGGGCGTCATGCGAAAGATCAGCATGCCGTTCTCCCAGGCGGTCACCATCTCGACGTCGGCGGACGTCGCGGGATCGAGACGATCGCGATCGTACCTGACCTGCTGGCCTGCACCGACGACGGCTGCATCACTCTGTCGCAGGACGCGAAGTTCGCCTGCCACGCAGGTCACGCGGACCACGCCGTCATGGCATTGCATGTCGAAGCGGCCGCTCGTCGCCGTCACGGAGCCGCCCCCCGCCAGCACGATCAGGCCGCGTCCCATCGGCGCCGACGCCACGAACGAGGCCTGTCCGGCGATCAGTTCGACGCGGTCTGCATCGGCCTGCGGCGGCCGCATCGCCACGCTGGTCTGCGTGTTCATGTGCACCGACACCCCGGCCTGCAGTGCCAGCAGGTTCTGTTCGCCGGTTCCTGTGCGATAGTCGGCCGTGAACTCGGCCAGCGACGGCCAAAGGTCGAGCGGCGGTCGAACAACGGCGACAGCGGCCGACGCCGCTGCCAGGCCCGCGCCGATCATTGCGCGCCGTGTCATCCGACGGGACGGCGACGGCAGTTCGGTCGAAATCTCGCCGCGCTGGCGGAGATGGCGCGCCGCCGGCTCGAACTGCTGCCACAGCCGACTGGCCCGCGCGAACGCGGCCTCATGTGCCGCGCTCTGCGCGCGCCAGCGCCGCGCCGCCGCGAGGTCCGCGGCGCGCAGCCCGGCCGTGCGTCCCTCACCGAAGCCCAGGCGGTGCACCCAGTCGATCGCCTCGCGGTCCAGGGCGCTCAAACCATGATCCTTGTCGTCAACCATCGATGTCCGCCCGGTCATGGCCGTGACATGGCACGTGAGACGTCGGCTCAGGGGCATCATGCGCGCGGTGGTGTAAGTGCCGCATCATCGGCCCTGCCCGGCATTGATGCGCGACAGACAGTATTCGTGAGCGGATTTCAATTCCTTTTCGACCGTGCTCAGTGAGACGCCGAGCCTTCGCGCGATCTCGCTGCGCGGCAGGCCGTCGAGCCGCGCCGCCACGAGGATGTGCCGCTGGCGCGGCGGCAGCTCGGCCATCAGCCGCTCGACAAGCGCCAGTTCCGAGCGTGCCTCCAGCGTATCCGCGGGTCCCGCCGCCTCATCGATCAGATCGATCGCCTCGATCCGCTCGAGCGTCTGATAGCGGCGGTCCGTCGCGAGACGGTCACGCGCGACATTGAGCGCGATCCTGAAAAGGTAATTGCCGGGATTGCGCACCGGCCCGACGCTGCTGGCATGATGCAGCCGCAGCCAGGTATCCTGCACCGCCTCGCCGGCGAGCTCGGAGGATCCCAGCCGCTGCGTCAGGCGCGCCTTCAGCTGATCATAGCCGAGCACCAGAAGCTGACGCAAAGCCTGCAGGCCGGTATCCGTCATGGCACCGCAGTCGGCGATGCGGCCGCACATTCCCGCCTGTCATCCAGCGCGCCGGGCTGGATCACGATCGTGATCGGCTGCGCGAAGCCCGGCGGCGGCGGCCCGATCCGCACGCCGCGCAGCCGCGCCGCGATGCGATCATGCCCACCATCGGCCGGGGCAAGGCCCCTGGCCTGGAGGACCTCGCCCGATGAGCCGATCCAGAGCCGTGCGGCGACACGCCTGTCGTCCGGCAGGTCAGGCCCTCTGCAGAACGTGCGGCGCAGCGCCGCCTGGATCTGGCCGTAATAGGCCCGCTCGCCGGCGGCCTTGCGGGCGCCGTCCTGTGTCGCGACACCCTGTCGCGTCAGGATGAAAAAGCCATCGTCTCTGGTATCCGGCTGCAGCCCCGTACCTGCTAGCAGGATCTGCAATGCGATCGCCGGCGTGTAGACGCCATCAACCTCGGCGGATCGCCGGCTGATTGCCAGATCGCCTTCGTAAAGAATGTCCCGGCCGGACAGCCGCGCGAAGATGTCCAGCGCATCAGCCAGCGGCTGGGCCGCGATATGGAAATCCAGCGCACCGAACCTGGCGCTGTGGCGGTCGGCGGCTTCGGCGCGGAGCGGCAGACCTGAAACGCACTGCATCATCACAACAAACGCCGCCACCCAACCCAGGAGCTGCGGCGGCAGCGCTTGCGATCCCCGCGCGATCTGCATCCGTCCGCAGTCTGTCCCGTGCTCCAACGCCCCGTTGCCCGGGAGCGGCAAACACTTAGTCACCATCTGTGACAATTGGACGAAGACCGCCCGCCCCCTTCGCGGGTCAGCTGCCCGTCAGCGCGCGAGCGGTTCGGTGCGGACGGCCGCGCGCAAGGTTCAGAACCGCACGGCCAGGCACATCGATCACCGGGCCAACGGTAATGGGGCGCCGTTCCGCCAGGGAGAGACAGGTGACGGCGCAGGCGACGATGGGACCGAGGAACTGGTGCGGCCCGGCCAGTACGACAGATGGCCGCGACTGAGGAGGCTGGCGACAACCACGATCGCCACGATGCCGATGCCCCAGGCCCAGCGCACCATCGTTCGCCGTCGGCGCCACGCTGCGATCTCGTTGCGCCAGATCCGGAGGCGGCCGCGTTCTTCGGCATCCGTTTCGATGTACAGCAACTCATCGATATGGACCAAGGCCTCGTCCCACCGTCCGGCGGCATTCGCGCCGTGGAGCAGGGCCTGCACCTTGCCATGCCTGATGGCGCGCCTGTCGGCCTTCAGCGCATCCAGCAAGGTGCTCGTCGGAGGCGTGCGGTCGGCGACCGCGAGCATTCCCTCCAGGATGACGACGGCCGCCTCGGCCGACGACCGATAGTTCAAATCGAGCGCCAGTCCGCGCACCGCCTGCCAGGGCGCATCCGGATCGGACAGCTTCGCCCCCGCATCGACCGCAGCGACAAAGGCGTCATGGACCGCTTTCGCAAGTCCGGCAGCGGACGGCCCGAAGCCGTTCCGGACAACGAAGGCCTCGAAATCCTGCGAATGGATCCCTGCCTGCCGGCAAGCCGCGATCAGCGGAGAGAGCGATGGATCGGCTGACGGCCCGCGCGGCGGACCGCTCCGCGTTGCCGCCTCATGAACCGGCGCTGCCGGCCGGCGCAGCGTTGCGGCGGCTGGCGCATCGGCCGCCTGCGGCGAACGCTCACCCGCGATGGCCGCGCTCGCCAGAACACGATCGCGATGCGCCTTGTAACGGGTGCTACTGTCAGGCGCGAGACCGATCGCAATGTTCAGATTGGAGAGCGCGCGCTGGACATCACCCCTGGTCTCCCAGATCAAGCCGCGCAAGGCGAAGGCTTGGGCGTCCGCCGGATCCAGCGCTACCGCCCGGTCCAGATCGTCCAGGGCCTCATCGTCATCCCCGCTGCGGGCCAGAAGCAGGCCACGTTCGCGATAAGCCCCGGCGTTCTGGGGATTGTCGGCGATGAGCCGGCTGCATGCGGCGATCCCGGCATCCAGATCCGAGGCCGAGGGGGCAAGGCGTTCAATGAAGGACATCATGACGCTCCCCATCCCACGCCGCGGTCACGCGCACCCGACATCCCCCAGGCAACGTCCGGCCCCTGGCCGACCGGTTGCGCTCCGCTGCGATCGGCCTCCGGCATGTCCATTGTCCCTCTGGATTCGCGCCGAACCGTCCCACGCGTTGCAAGCAGCCGCAACTGCAATCTGACGTTTTGCCACATCGGCGACGGCTGCGCGCGCCATCCGTCCGAGCGACCATGGCCAACAAGGCAGGCCGGATGCAGGCGCGCCGCACCGAATACCGCGCTCCGGCCAACGCTCAAGCTCCCTCGTCCAGCCGAGGATCGCGGCCGATGGACTTGGGTGCGGGCGTCCCCTATCGTCGTTGCGTCTTGGGGGATCGTCCATGCGCCGACGATGGCTGGCCGTACTCACCTTGGTCGCGATCCTGGGCGGTCCCGGCGCCGCGGGCGCTGACGACGACACCCGCTCGCCCGAGGATATTGCCCGGGACGTGGCCCGCGCCCGCAATCACGAGATGTCGATACCGGACCTGTTTCACCAGTTTCCGCAGCTCGCACCGCCGGCGCCGAAACCGCTCTACCTCTATTATCGGCAGCGCCGCACCTGCCGCGTGGTGCAGGCGACCTACGACTACGAAGCCTGGGTTCAGGACGACAAGGGCAACCGGGTGCCTGCCCATATCGAGCTCTATTTCTGGCGGCCGCTGGGACCGGTCGGCGGCGCCGAGCATACCTGTGACAACACCACCTGGTGTCCGTTCACCGACAGGCAAGCCTACGGCACGATCTCGATCCCCGGCCTGAGCCCCGGCGGCGGCGCGTGCACCAAGAGCGTCTTCCACGCCTGCGCACGCGTCAATGACACGAGCTGGTGCACGGCGGACAATGTCCTGGAGTGATGCGGCGCCGATCGCTCGCGGCGCTCACCACTGATTGCGCGCGACGCCCTTGCGATCGACGCGAAAGCGCGCGCAAGACGAGGAAGGCGCCGTCGGGGCGACCAGCCGATTCAGGGCTTGGCATCAGCGGTCAGATTTTTTGCGCCGCCAAAAACCGGCCGCCGCAGCATGGGCTGACTTTACCGCGGCTTCTTGCGTGTTGCGATGACGGCAGGCCGCCCTGCCCACCCCGGGAAAGGCGCGGGGTACCGCACGACCTCGACATGGTCGAAGTAGCGTTCGAACTGCTCGGCCATGAATTCGATGTTAGGCGCCAGCATATGTGAATGGGTCTTCCGCCCGTCATCCTCGACGTAGCTCCACATGATGCCGGTAATCATGACCTTGCCCGCATTGTGCGTGGGAGCCTGATAGGGCAGGTCGACACCGGTGATCAGCCTGGGATCGGCGAGCGGCACGAAGCAGGTCCCCGACGGCGCCGTCCACGCCCACAGGTTCTCGATCAGCCGCTGCATGTCGTCGATGGTATCGACCAATCCATAAGCGTACCACATGCAAGAGGTCAGCCCCCAGCGATCATTCCACTCGGGAAACGGATCGCGGAAATCGCGCTGCAGCAGCGGCACCTCCTCGTTGCCCTGTCTGGCCAGCTTCAGCATCGCCGGCGAGAGGTCGATGCCCGCGCGTTCGACCTGCGGAAAATGACGCAGGAAGAAGCCGGTGCCGCACGCCACATCGAGCCAGGTCGTCCCCGGCGTCAGCAGCTTGCCGAGCAAAGCGAGCTCCGCCTCGGTGTCGGAGCGCACCAGCGGCGCGAGAAGAAACTCCTGCTCATACTTGGCGGCATAGTCGTCGTCATACAGCCGAACGATCGCATCGCGCTTCATGTCCTACCCTCTTACGTCGCCGGGATGTAGCCGGCCGCATTGTTCAACGCCGCCGGCCCGCGAGGCGGTTGGGCAGATCCGCGACATGGATGATCGCCTTGATCTCGGCCACCTGCACGGCGACGCTTCGATAAAACAGGATGAGGTGCACGACCGGTAGCCACACCCATGTCCGGTCGCTGACGGCCAGTTGCAATGCTGCCGCGAAGGGAAGCCAGAGCGTGTAGAAGGCTTCATTGATGAACGGCACGCTACGGCGAATGGTCCAGGCCTCCGCGGTGAGCGCAAACTGAAAGCCGAGACGATATTTGATCGCCTCGAGGCTGCAATAGATGACCAACGCCACGGCCAGCAGCGGCGCCCATAGCAGCGTCGACATCGCGACGATCGCACTGACGGGCAACTCCACGTAGAGATTGAACGCCGTCAGAAACCGCGAGATTGCCTCCGGAGGCAGCCTCGTCGCGAACGTCACCGTGCCCGACCGCAGGTCGTTGGCGCGGTCCGCGACCTGATGGTGCAGGATGCCCTTGAGGCCGAGAACGGCCGCCCACACGGTGATCGCGACCGGAAACAGCCCCGCCATCGCGGCAGCGAAGGGCCGGTCCGGCGGCGGCGCGCCGAAAAGCGACAATGCGATCAGCGTCGGCGTCACGTGCGACCCCAGTGCGTCACAGACGAGCCCCGCCACACCCCGTTCTTTCAGCCGGATGCCGGGCAGCGAATAGATGGTCGGCCAGAGATAGTTCAAGCTGAGCAGGACCAGCGTCGTCAGCGAGTAATCGGCTGCGAAGGTCGGCGCAAATCCGGCAAGCACAAACGCCAGACACAATGCCAGGCGGCGTGTGCCACCGACGCCAACCATGTGGTTGGGCTTGCCGGCCCGCAGATCGGTGTCAACGTCGCAGACGTCGTTGATGACATGGCCGTAGGCCGCCACACACGATATCGAACATGCAAAGCAGGCCAGCATCAGGATCGCATGCCCGGGGGCGTAGCTCGCTCGGTCGATGCCCAGGTAGAGGATGGCCAGAAGGGGGGGAATCTTCGAGAACCACCAGTTCTCCGGACGCATCGCGCGGAGAGTCTGGCCGGCTGCCTTCGTCACAGCCCTCACGAGCGTTCCGCGTGCTGGGCTTGGCGGTCCTCTCATGTGAGCAGCCATGTTCCTGTCTGCTTCATCAACGCGCGCTTGTTCTCCAGGCCCGTCGTCCAGTTGGCGTGAAACGTAAACGGTGACAGGGCGCCGTGCATGGGCGCCGTTGCGGATGGCGCCTGCAGCAGGCCGCGGTAGCTGAGCCCATTGAGAAACAGCCCTTCCGGCAATGGATAGATGACCGACATCCAGCGCGGATCTCGTATGAACAGCGCATCGCATGTCGCCTGCTCGTCGAGCGTGGCCTCTCCCGGGCGGCGATTGTCGTACACCGCCAGCAGTTCGTCCAGCAGTCGCAGCGCATCGTCCGACGCCGTCAGGGAGACAAAGCCCCAGCAGCACACCGGCGGGAAACGGCGAACCGCCTCGGTCTGGAACGCGAGCGGATACTGCCCGGCGACCGCTCGGAGGT
Organism: Bradyrhizobium sp. 2TAF24; assembly: GCF_052115025.1. Lineage (NCBI taxonomy): Bacteria > Pseudomonadati > Pseudomonadota > Alphaproteobacteria > Hyphomicrobiales > Nitrobacteraceae > Bradyrhizobium > Bradyrhizobium sp. 2TAF24. Next base: position 372,856 of record NZ_JBFRFW010000003.1, read on the forward strand.
ACCACAGCGGGTCAGCCAGCCAGGCGACATCGACATCGGCATAGACGACGTGATGGAATTGCTCGAGCAGCCGGCGCAGATAGCGCACTTTCGCCCAGTTGATCGCAACGAAGGCGGGGGTGCCGTACTCGACATAGCCGGGCCCGGAAAAGTCCGCGGATGGCTCGCAAAACTGCGAGAACGGGACGACACGCGCCCCGGCGGCCTCCACGATCGGATCGATCGCATCGCCCGCGCTCTCCGGCCGCGCCACATGGACGATACGCGGGTCGATGCCGACACCAGCGATCCCGGCCAGCGCGTTCTGCAGAAAATCCTCGACGCCGCGGGTAGCCAACAGGGCGACAACGGTGTGTTCGTTCATGCGTATCCTTCAAACCTGCGGGGGCCTTCCGGCTTGGGCGTTGTTTTCGAAAGTGAAAACGCCCGCTCGCAACAACCGCGACTTGCTCCACCGCATACATCAACGGCGCGCAGAGGCAAAGTTACCGTTGCATAGGGCCTTGGATATGATAGTGCTTTCCGTGAATAAAACGGGCCGATGGCAGCCCCACGCGACGGTGGCTGCCCTGCCGACGGTCGGGGCTGTCGGCATATTTATTTCAGCAAAGTCATTCGCGATCAAAATGTCTGGTGAGAGAGACGATAGCCCGGCGCGCGTTCGGGAGCTCGAACGGCGCGTCGCCGAGCTGGAACGGCGCGTCGAGGCGCTGGCCCAGGCATTCTCGCGAAATCGGCACCAGGTCCGCCGTCCCTGGCTGCGCCCGCCATTGTGGATTCTGGAGCAGCATCAGCCAAAGCCGCTCGCCGGCGTGACGAACGCTCACGACCAGCCTTTGCCGACGGAGTCCCTGCCGAAGATCGCGATCGCCACGCCCACCCTCGACCGACGCGATTTTTTGCGGGCAACCATCGACAGTGTGCTCGGCCAGAATTATCCGCGCCTGGACTATCGCATCCAGGATGGCGGGTCGACCGATGGCACCCAGGCCATGCTCGCTGACTACGGATCCAGGCTGTCGTGGCACAGCGGCAAGGACGATGGACAGGCGCACGCGATCAACAGCGGGTTGTTGCAGAGCGACGGCGAGATCATGGCCTATCTCAACAGCGACGACCTGCTGATGCCCGGCACGCTGGCCTACGTTGCCCAGCTGTTCAAAAGCCGTCCCGAGATCGACGTCGTCTACGGACACCGCATCTTTGTTGATGGACACGGCCGGGAGATCGGGCGCGCCGTGCTGCCGTCCCATGATGCGAAGGCGATCTACTGGGCCGATTACGTTCCCCAGGAAACGATGTTCTGGCGGCGTCGGGTCTGGGACGCCATCGGGCCGTTCGACGAAGGCCTGCATTATGCCTTCGACTGGGATTTCGTGCTCCGCGCGCACAAGGCCGGATTCAAGTTCCTGCGCGCTCCGCGGTTCCTCGCCTGTTTTCGCGTCCACGACCAGCAGAAGGTCGCAACAATGTACGACCAGGGCCGTATCGAGATGCAGGAGGTGCGCCGCCGCTACCTCGGGCACGAACCGTCGAATGGCGAAATCGTCAGGAGGATGGTGCCCTACCTCACGCGCCAGTTCGCCGTTCACTGGCTCTACCGGAGCCGCGTCCTGCAGTATTGAGCCGCAGACCACGGGTGATCATCGCGCGGCCATCGCACAGCAAGGGTTCTCATGCACGGGACGACTGGACATCAGGACGTGGCGCATGCGTCCGCCACCGAGGACACCGCAACCGCGCCCCACGCCGACAGCAGCGACGAGCGCTGGCGCGCAATCGAGACCAGGCTCGCCCGTCTCGAGCGCCGCGGCAGCGCGATCTCCCGGACTTTGGCCAGCAGCCCCTATCAGATGCTTCTCGGCCGCCTGCGACCGCGCCTCTGGACATTCGAGCAGTATGCATCGCGGCGCCTTCGCATTCCGCCGCACTACGCTCTGGAGCGGCCGCCGGAGAACGCGCCGTCGATCGCGATCGTAACGCCGTCCCTGGATCAGGGGTTCTCGATCCGCGCGACGATCGACAGCGTGCTGCACCAGGACTATCCGAAGCTCGATTATCTCGTCCAGGACGGCGGCTCCCGCGACGGGACGCCGACGATCCTGGAGAGCTACGGCGACAGACTGAACTGGCGCAGCGAGTCCGACACCGGGCAATCGAATGCGATCAACCGCGGATTCGCCGTGGTTCAGGGCGATATCATGGGCTATCTCAACAGCGACGACGTGCTGCTGCCCGGCACGCTCGCCTATGTCGCAAACGCCTTCGCGCGCCACCCCGATGTGGATGTCGTCTACGGCCACCGCATCTACATCGACGTCGACGGCTTCGACGTCGGGCGCTGCGTGCTGCCTCACCATGACGCCGAAACCCTGAAATGGGCCGACTACATCCCGCAGGAGACCATGTTCTGGCGCCGGCGCGTGTGGGACGCGGTCGGCCCCTTCGACGAAACCTTTCGCTACGCGCTCGATTGGGACTTCATCCTGCGCGCCCAGTCTGCCGGCTTCCGCTTCATGCGCCTGCCGCGCTTTCTCGCCTGCTTCCGTGTGCACGAACAACAGAAGACGATCGATCTGCAGGACGTCGGTGCGGCAGAGATGCGGCGGCTGCGAACACGCGAACTCGGGGAGATGCCCGGTCAGCTCGAGATCAGGCAGGCGATCTCCGGCTACATCCTGCGCCAGATGGCCTTCGACTGGATGTATCGGCTCGGACTGCGACGTTACTGACGCGGTCCGACGCCGAAAGCCGGCAGGCAAGCCGCCAATGGACATCGCAGAAGTGCCGGCATGCCGAGACGAATCTCACCTTCGCGATCTTCCCCCGCGACGCCAGCTACGTCAGGCGTTTTAGCCGGCGCAAAGCTTCAGGGAAGCGGCGTGACAGGGGCGCTTCGCAGCCACCTGGGAGATCGACATGCATGTCGCCTGAGCCGGCCGGACGAAGGCCTGTTACGCGAGTCCTGGCGTGCGTTGTGGCTGGAACGGGAGCATTGGCGACATCACCAATTGCTTCGGGTGGCGAGGTAGCTGGTCTCGGCTTCGGGATGCTCACGGTGTTGTGGATCGGCACCACTGTGGCCGCCTGGGTTTCAGCGGTCCGCGGAAGGCTTGAGCGGCATCGGATACTCATGCGCTTCAGCTACGCGCTGACCTTCGGAGCCGTTGTCATTCGCCTGCAGATTCCGATCGGCTACGCGTTGCGCTACAGCAGCTATTCCAGCATGTCTCCGATACTGGCGTTTACGTCGTGGCTGCCCAACGTCTTGATCGTTGCCCTATATTCGACGTTGGAAGCTCGGTGGCGTTCGCGAGGGGGCAAAGGCGTTCGACAAAACGCTGGAGCAACTGCGGGTCATGCGCCCTCGGGCGCAGGCGCCATATGAATGTGAAGTCGCGCGTCAAACGCACCAGCGAAGCGGTGCGGGAGATCATCGATCTGATTGGCATCCAGGAGGCAGCTTCAAGAGCGCGTCAGCACACGAAGCGGGATGGTGCCCAGGGGCGGCGCATCGATTGGCTGTAAGCAGCTAACATTGCTATCGAATTTCTAATCGAAAAAATTTCTACTCACACCCCTACTCACACGCTCGGGAGATGCAACGACGCGCTATGATGCACCAGCAGTAAGGGGAAGCGTCATGTTCGAGTGGTTCAAAGCGCCACGCAAAGCTGAAGACGCGAGGATTGCTATCTTTCAGCTGGTGCATATGCTTTCACATTCGAAGGAGACGATGGGAACTGGCTCCGTTGCAGGTATGCTGCGTAAAATCGGCGCCGTCGTCCACGAAGAGGAGGACAGCGCAGGCCATTTGCTCCATGTGGTGATGCCAATCCCAGAGGATGATTTTGACATTCGCCTAGTGACTAATGCGGATGAATGCCATCTCTCCATTCGAGGCGGGCAAACGTATGCCGGATTTTCGTCTTGGTGTCCGATTCCCTCGGATCGAGTGTTTGTTGAGCTACGGCCTGACGTTCGGTTTGGCGTAACGCGACGCGCGCGATTACTCTTTGATGCAATCAAAGGTGTACAAGTCGCGGTAAACGCGACGCGCTGAACAGCTTCCTTTCTTAAATTTCCAAGCGGGACAAAATATCGTTTAGCTGATTGGTCGCTTGCTTAATGTGATCAGAGTCGCCGCGAAGCTCAGAACCGAGCTTGGTAGATGGCTCGATTCTCTTTAACTCAGGACCTTGAGCGACCGAAGGAGGAGCACCGCGCAAAATCGGCTGGAGCCGGCACTCCAGCGTAGCAATCGTTTCAGGATGCATTCCTACTGCATCATGTGGAATCTGCACCTCGCGACCAAATTAAATTGCTAGCTGATATACCCGTACCGAATCACGGGCGAGAAAATCCGCAACCGCTCGCCTGTGGATAGAAAAGCGGAATCGAACCACCGCCCAGTCCTGTGAGTAGGACGGAAACCGCGAAAATCGGCCCTACTCTCATTCCTACTCACGGCACGGATGCGCGTGGTTGCTCATAGTGCGAACACGAGGGGGACAAACAGGAACCGAACCACGGACAGGTTTGGGAGTAGAAAGTCATGGTGCCCAGGGGCGGAATCGAACCACCGACACTGCGATTTTCAGTCGCATGCTCTACCAACTGAGCTACCTGGGCGACTTGCCCGGACGAAAGCCGGGAAGCGGGGCGGTTTATAGAGAGCCCCGCCCGCCCTGTCCAGTCACGCACTGACAAAAAATGGTCATGGTCCCCAGCCGCTGGCCGGTCGCAAGGCCTTGGCGGGGAACGATTTCTTGCCGCCCGGGGCGCCGGCCCCGGAAACGGCGGGGTTAATTGTCGATCCGGATCCGGGCGTCGCGGATCACCGGCCCCCATTTGTCCATCTCGGCCTGCAGGTGGGCGGCCAGCGCCTGCGGGGTCGAACCGACGATCTCGGCGCCGAGATCCTCCAGGCGCGGCTTCACCGAGGCGTGCTGCAGCGCCGCCACGGTGTCGTGGTTGAGCCGGGCGAGGATCTCCGGCGGGGTCTTCGCCGGGGCGTAGAGCGCGAACCACGACGACACGTCGAAGGTGGGCACGCCGGCCTCCGCGATGGTCGGCAGTTCCGGCGCGGCGCGGATGCGCCGGGCCGTGGTGGCGGCGAGCCCGCGCACGCTGCCGGAGCGCACATGGGGCAGGATGGAGGAGACATTGTCGAAGATGATGTCGACCCGTCCGGGGATGACGTCGTTCATCGCAGGCGCCGCGCCGCGATAAGGAATGTGAGTCATCTGCACCCCGGCCATGCGCTTGAACAATTCGCCGCACAGGTGCAGCGAGGTGCCGTTGCCGGAGGAGGCGTAGCTGACCTTGCCCTCGTTGGCCTTGCAGTAGGCGATGAATTCAGCCACCGACTTCACCGGCAGCACGTTGCTCGCTGCCATGATGTTGGGCTGCAGCACCAACAGCGACACCGGCGCGAAATCCCTGACCGGATCGTAGCCCAGCGACGCATAGAGAAAGCGGTTCACCGCGAGCGGCACCGACATCACGACGAAGGTATAGCCGTCGGGCTCCGCCCGCGCCGCCGCCTCGCTGCCGATGTTGGCGCCGGCACCGGGCCTGTTCTCGACGATGACCTGCTGGCCCCAGACTTCCGACAGGCGGTTGGCGAGCAGGCGGCCAATCACATCGGTGGCGCCGGCGGGCGGGAACGGAATGATCAGCCGCACCGGCCGTGTCGGCCAGTCCGCGGCGAAGGCCCGCGGCATGGCCAGCAACGGCGCCATTGCGGCGGCGCGCACCACTCCCCGGCGATCGAGCATCGCGTCCCTCCTCCCTCACCGCCCGCGGTCCGGACGTTATTTTGGAACGAGTGTGGCGAGCGGCCCTGCGAAAAGCAATGCGGCGTGTCAGTCGCCGGGAATGCTGTCGGCCTCGTCGTCGCTGTCGTCGCCGGGAATGACGTAGGAGCCCGACAGCCAGCGGCCGAGATCGATCTTGCGGCAGCGCTCGGAGCAGAACGGCGCAGCCTCCGGCACGACCGGCTTGCCGCAGATCGGGCAGCCCTTTTTCTTCGGCGGCCGCGACGTGTCGTCAGGAGGCATTCAACCATCCATGGCGGATCGGATAGTTCTCGCCGCCGAGCAGCGACACCGTCTCGTAGAGCGGCAGGCCGACCACATTGGTGTAGGAGCCGACCAGCTTGACCACGAACGAGCCGGCAATACCCTGCACTGCATAGCCGCCGGCCTTGCCGCGCCATTCGCCGGAGCCGATGTAGGTCTGGATGTCGTCTTCCGTCAGGCGCTTGAAGCGCACCCGCGTCTCGACCAGGCGCTGGCGGAACGCCTCCTTGGGCGTGACGATGCAGATCGCGGTGTAGACGCGGTGGTTGCGGCCCGACAATAGCCGCAGGCATTGCGACGCCTCGTCCACCAGCTCCGCCTTGGGCAGGATGCGCCGGCCGACCGCCACCACGGTGTCGGCGGCGAGGATGAAGGAGCCGCGCAGCTCGTCGTCGAGCTTCACCGACTTCAGCGCCGCTTCCGCCTTGGCGCGGGCAAGGCGCGTGGCGCAGGAGCGCGGCAGTTCCCCCCTCGTCGGGGTCTCGTCGACATCGGCGGGGCGCAGCGTGTCCGGCTCGATGCCGGCCTGGTTGAGCAGGCCGAGACGGCGGGGCGAACCGGATGCGAGAACGAGCTTGGGGCGGCCGAGCATGAGGGCGAAATCTTGTTCCGAATCAGGGAAATGCCGCGAGGTCGTCGCCCACGGACGGGAATGGCGCGCGGAAATTATCGGAACGGGGCGCGTTCCACAACCACGACAGGGGGTTCGCGCACCCAAGTCCCGGCGAGACGGATCAAGGCGATCTGCCTCCTGATCTCGTCATGCCCGGGCTTGTCCCGGCCATGACGGGAATAAAGAATGCGCTGTTCCCCGAAAATCGACGACCAGCGGGCACCAAGCCACATCTCACGGGCTGCCGCCCCCTACGCCTGTCCGCGGCCGGTGCTGCCGAAGCGGCGGCGGATGCGCAGGAGGAGGCCGTCGCAGACGTCGCGGTAGGCCTGCAGGCGCTGCTCGCGGCTGCCTTCGGTGTCGGTGGGATCAGGCGTCGGCCAGTACTCGACATCCGCGGCGATGGTATGGGTCAGTTCCAGCGCCTTGTGGTGGGCCTCCGGCGACAGCGTGATGATGAGGTCGAAGTTCAGCCCCTCCCAGTCCTCCAGCTCGGCGAAGGTCTGCGGCTTGTGGCGGGAGATGTCGCGGCCCATCTCCTGCATCACCGCGACGGCGAACGGATCGAGCTCGCCCTTCTTCACCCCGGCGGAGCGGACATAAAGGGTGTTGGGAAACATGCCCTGCAGCAGGCCTTCCGCCATCGGCGAACGCACGCTGTTCAGCCCGCATGAGAACAGCACGGCCTGCGGGTTGCGTCCGCGTGGCGGCGCGCCCGTCACGCCCCTACCCCTTCCAGTGCAGGACGGAGATCAGCGTGAACAGGCGGCGCGCGGTCTCGAAATCGATTCGCACCTTGCCGTCCAGCCGCTCCATCAGCGTGCGCGAGCCCTCGTCGTGGATGCCGCGGCGGCCCATGTCGATGGCCTCGATCTTGTCCGGCGTCGCGGTGCGGATGGCGTGGTAGTAGCTGTCGCAGATCATGAAGTAATCCTTCACGATGCGGCGAAACGGCGTCAGCGACAAAAGGTGCACCACCACCGGGGTCGCATCCTCGCGGCGGATGTCGAACATCAGGCGGTTGCCGGTGATGCCGAGATGCAGCGTGAACGGCCCGCCGTCCGTGCCCTCGGGCGCGAACAGGTTCTGCTCGACGAGGTCGTAGATCGCGATCGCCCGCTCGTGCTCGATGTCCGGTCCGGAGCGGCCGATCGACTCCTCGTCGAGCGTCACCGCGACGATTCGCTTCTGGCCGTCGTCCGGGGCGGGCGGGGTTTTCATCGCAGGTTGAGGCGCAGTCCGACCGAGCGCGCGTGGGCGTCGAGGCCTTCGGCCTTGCCGAGGGTCATCGCGGCCGGACCCAGCGCGCGCAGTTGATCCGGACCACACCGCAGGATCGACGTCCGCTTCATGAAGTCAAGCACGCCGAGGCCCGAGGAGAACCGCGCCGAGCGCGCAGTGGGCAGCACATGGTTGGAGCCGCCGACATAGTCGCCGATCGCCTCCGGGGTATGGCCGCCGAGGAAGATCGCGCCGGCATTGCGGATGCGCACGGCGAGCGCGTCGGGATCGGCGGTCATGATCTCGAGATGCTCGGCCGCAATCGCATTGGCGAGCGGCACGGCCTCGTCGAGCGTGGCGACCTTGATGACCGCGCCATAATCGGTCCAGGACGCCCGCGCGATCTCGGCGCGCGGCAGCGTCGCGAGCTGGCCCTCGACGGCGGCGACCACCCGCTCGGCAAGGCTGTCGTCGTCGGTGATCAGGATCGACTGGGCGTTGGCGTCATGCTCGGCCTGGGCCAGGAGGTCGGCGGCAATCCAGTCGGCATTGGCGCTGCCATCGGCGATCACCAGCACCTCGGAGGGGCCAGCGATCATGTCGATGCCGACCTTGCCGAACACCAGCCGCTTGGCGGCGGCGACATAGGCGTTGCCGGGGCCGACGATCTTGGCGACGGGACGGATTGTCGCGGTGCCGTAGGCGAGCGCAGCCACCGCCTGGGCGCCGCCGACGCGGTAGATCTCCGAGACGCCGCCGAGATGGGCGGCGGCGAGCACCAGCGGGTTGAGCCTGCCGTCGGGCGCCGGCACCACCATGACCACGCGATCGACGCCGGCGACCCTGGCCGGCACCGCGTTCATCAGCACCGACGACGGATAGGCGGCGGTGCCGCCGGGCACATAGAGGCCGACCGCCTCGATGGCGGTCCAGCGATGGCCGAGCTCGACGCCCAGCGCATCGGTAAAGCGGTCGTCCTTCGGCAGCTGGCGGCGGTGGAACAGCTCGATGCGGTCGCGTGCCAGCGTCAGCGCCGCGATGGTGTCGGGGTCGCACGCCTTCACCGCGGCGTCGATCTCGGCGGTGGTGATCCGCAGGCCGGCGGCATTGAGCGAGAGGCGGTCGAACTTCGCGGTGGCCTCGAGCAGCGCCGTGTCGCCGCGGGCGACGACGTCACCGACGATGGCGCGCACCGCCGCCTCGATGTCGGCGGCAACCTCGCGCTTGACGGCGAGGAAGGCTTGGAAGCGCCCGGTGAAATCAGCGCTGCGGCTGTCGATGCGGATCGGCATGAATTTGTTCCGGAAGCGTCATGCCCGTCACGGGGCTGAACAGGCGCCCCGGGGCCCCTGCTCAATGGCGCGCCGGTCCGGCGGCGTCAACCCTCTGCGGTCGGCTTCGGGGAACCGGTCGGACCAAGCGGCGGCGCCGCCTCGTCCAGGGTCTCGCTCATGGCGTCGGCATCGAGGCCGAGATCGGCGAGCTCGCATTCCAGGCATTCCAGCTCCAGCCGCAACGCGCCACCACCGGAAAACAGCAGCATGGCGCTGCCCGAGGGCGAGCGGCCCGGGTTGAACTCGATGCCGATCAGGTCGAGCACGGTCTGGGGGGCCGACAGGTCGATCTTGCGGGCCTGGCAGGCCAGCACGCGGTCGAACCGCAGCGCCGAGAACAGGCGGCAGGCCTGCGGCATGCCGTCGAGGGCCTGGTCCCAGTCGAGGCGGCGCATGCCGATGACGAGGCGCTTGTCGCGCGGCCGCCAGATGATGTCGCCGACGGCGACACGGGCGTCCTGGACATGGGCCGAGATGACGCAGAGATCATCGGCGTCGAGAGCCGCCAGTTTCCGTCGCGCCGCCTGTCCCATGGTCCGCCGCCCGTCGTCTCAGCCGCTGATGCGCTCGATGGTCGCCCCGCAGGCCGACAGCTTGTCCTCGAGGCGCTCGAAGCCGCGATCGAGATGGTAGACGCGGTTGACCATGGTCTCACCTTCCGCCGCCAGCGCCGCGATCACCAGCGACACCGAGGCGCGCAGGTCGGTCGCCATCACCGGCGCGCCGCGCAGCTTGTCGATGCCGTCGATGGTCGCGGTCTCGCCGTCGAGATGGATGCGGGCGCCGAACCGCGCCAGCTCCTGGACGTGCATGAAGCGGTTCTCGAAGATGGTCTCGGTGAGCTGCGAGCGGCCCTTGGCGCGGGACATCAGCGCCATCAGCTGCGCCTGCAGGTCGGTCGGGAAGCCCGGGAACGGCGCGGTCGACACCGTCACCGGGTTGATGCCGGCGCCGTTGCGGGCGATGCGGATGCCTTCATTGGTCGGGGTGACGACCGCGCCGGCCTCGCTGAGCACGTCGAGCGCCGACTGCAGCAGCTCCGGCCGGGCGCCGGCGAGCAGCACGTCGCCGCCGGTCATCGCCACCGCCATGGCGTAGGTGCCGGTCTCGATGCGGTCAGGCAGCACCTCGTGGCGCGCGCCGTGCAGCTTCGCCACGCCCTCGATGACGATGCGCGAGGTGCCGGCGCCGCTGATCCTGGCGCCCATCTTGTTGAGGCAGTCGGCGACGTCGACGATCTCCGGCTCGCGCGCGGCATTGGTGATGACGGTCGTGCCCTTGGCAAGCGTCGCCGCCATCAGCGCGACATGGGTGCCGCTGACGGTGACCTTGGGGAATTCGATCTCGGCGCCGATGAGGCCCTTCGGCGCCCTGGCGATGACATAGCCGCCGTCGATCTGGATGTCGGCGCCGAGCTTTTCCAGCGCCATGATCAGCAGGTCGACCGGGCGGGTGCCGATGGCGCAGCCGCCGGGCAGCGACACCTTCGCCTCGCCCATGCGGGCGATCAGCGGCGCGATCACCCAGAAGCTGGCGCGCATGCGCGACACCAGCTCATAGGGGGCGGTGGTGTCGATGATGTTGGCCGCGGAGATGTGCAGGGTCTGGCCCTGGTACGCGCGGTCGCCCGAACGCTTGCCCGCGCTCATGATGTCGACGCCGTGGTTGCTCAGGATCCGCTGCAGCAGCGCGACGTCGGCGAGGCGCGGCACGTTGTCGAGGATCAGCGTCTCGTCGGTCAGCAGCGCCGCGGTCATCAGCGGCAGGGCGGCGTTCTTGGCCCCGGAAATCGAGATGGTGCCGTTGAGCTTGTTTCCACCGACAATACGAATGCGATCCATGCCGCCCCCTGCTGCGTTGCTGCACGCGCTGACTTAAGCGCATGGGAGCGGCAATGCAAAAGCTTTCCAGAGAATTCTGCCCGCCCCGAAAAAACAGTGTTCTCAGGCCATTACGGCGAAAGTCGGATCGGCGGGGCGCCGCGGCCGCCACGGGCGGCTCAAAGGAAAGCCCCTCACGGCCGGATCTGTCCCGGCCAACACAACCGGCAAACCGCCCGTTTCAACAAAGGCTTGAGGATGCGCCCGGCATACGCGGCGCCCCTCCTCACGCGTTCTCGCCCTCGACGCCTGTGCCGTCATCGGGCGCGACATCCGGTTCCCGAGGGGCCGCCGGGGTCTCCCGGGCCTCCTCGGCACGCCCGCGCGCCTGGGCTTTGCGGCGCTTGAGGTTTTCGCGGAGCGCGGCACTGAGACGGTCGCGCCGTTTGGGATCGTCGGACATTCAGAACCTCTTCATCCGGCACGCGGAGCAATGGCAGAGTGGCGGCCCGGAGATCTTCCGAACCCGAGAGATAATCCATCCCGCAGGGGATCGTCAGGAGGCTACGTCCTATGACCGCCAATGCCCTCGCCGACCAGGCGCAACGCACCCTCGACGGCTGGCACCGCTTCGTCGCCAGCGGCGACCAGGCTGACCTCGCGCCGCTGCTGTCGGAGCGAATCGTGTTCCGCTCGCCGGTCGTCCATACCCCGATCCCGGGCAAGCCCGCCACCATGCTGGTGCTCGGCGCCGTGGTGCAGATTTTCCAGGATTTTCAATATCATCGCACCTTCGTGGCGGGCGCCCACGACGTCGCCCTGGAGTTCAGCGCCAAGGTCGACCGCTTCGATCTCAAGGGCCTCGACCTGATCCGGTTCGACGCCGACGGCCGCATGATCGAGTTCGAGGTGCTGGTGCGCCCGTTCAAGGCGCTGGAGGCGCTCAACGCCGCGATGACCGCCCGGATCGGCCCGGAACTCGCCCGCCTCAAGCAGGCCGGCGCGCCGGCCTGACGCACGACCTGGCCGGTTCCGGCGCCCGATCGGCGGGAAACCCGCCGATTTCCACCGCCGAAACGGCCCGCTGACAAAAAGCGGGGTGTGGATGACCGTTTCCATGCATCCAGACGCTTGCGCCGCCGCATGGCATGTGGCAAAGGTCGCCCCGCCGAGCGGCCTGCCATGGCAGATTCCCGCGCCGGACGTGCTGCCGTAGCTCAGTGGTAGAGCACTTCATTGGTAATGAAGAGGTCGACAGTTCAATCCTGTCTGGCAGCACCATCCATCCCCTTGGATGTATTGATTTTCTTGGAAATTCGGTCCTGAGTGCCACACGAAAGTGCCACACAGACCTATGGTTTCCTTGAAGTATTCTATGGCTAAGCGAGCCCGCTCCAGCGTTCCCCAATTCCGAGTCCGCGTACCCACGAAGGTGGTTGCTCGCCTTAGGGGGAAGCGCGTCCTGCTGAACCTTTCGAACAAGAACGATCGCCCCTGCATCAAGGTTGCGACGATCGGCGCTGATGTGGCGTTCAGCCTCGAAACGACTGACCGCGTCGTGGCAGAGTCCCGGCAGGCAAACGCGCTCGATCATCTCAAACGACTGTTCGAACTAACGGAGGCTGATCCGGTTCGGCTCTCACACAAAGACTTGGTCGCGCTGAGTGGAGAGACCTATCGTCTCTACAACGAAATACACGGCGACAATCCGGGCGAGCCCTCAGCATGGGCCTACCATAAGGCACTTCACCGGGCTGCACTTGAAGGCCGCGTTCAGAACCCACCACCTGCAGCGCTTCTGGCAAATGAAGCAGACGTAGCGGTCCAGGTCTTCGGCAATGATCGCGATCTAACTGAAGCGGTCAACGCCCTCCCAGCGGGTCAACACGACGCTTTGGAACATCGCTTCGGATTGTTGGCCGATTGGGTTCTGATCCGCCTCCGCATCAATCTTGCCGGGGAAGATCGCCCGCGCTTCCTGCGGCTTGTCGGGACTGCCGCGCTGGATGCGGGCTGGAATCTCCGCCGCAACTCGGAGGGCGACTACTCTCCCGATCCGAAGGCGCGACGCTTCCCGACGGTCGAGTCCGTTGCAGCTATAAAGCCGAAGCAGACGATTACGGGCCTGCTTGAGCTGTGGTGGACGGAAGCAAAGAAAACGGGTCGCAGCCAGCAGACTTATGACACGTACAAGGGCGCCATCGATCGCCTGATCAAGCATCTTCGTCATGATAATGCTGGACGGGTCTCTGAACAGGACATGCTGGACTTCAAGGATGCGCGCCTCAAGACCGTCTCCGCCAAGACCCTGAAAGACGGCGATTTGCCCGGCATCAATGCCGTATTCAATTGGGCAGTAGACAATCGGAAGCTTGCGAAGAATCCGGCAAATGCGATCAAGGTCAGGTCAGAGAAGAAAACCCGGACTCGCCCTAAGGGCTTCACGGATGACGAAGCCAGTGCGATCTTCAATGCCTGCCTTGCCTACAAGCAGAGGCCCAAAGAGGACGCTAAGACCGCTGCGGCAAAGAGATGGGCTCCGCTGATCGCGGCCTATACCGGCTGCCGAATTGCGGAGGCGTTACAATTACGCAAAGAGGACATTCGAAAGGACTCCAAACGCCATGTGTTCGATCTAAATCCACTGGCCGGCAGTATCAAATCGGGGACATATCGACTTGTCCCCGTTCACCCGCATCTAATCGAGTTGGGCTTGCTCGAATTCGTCAAAGAGGCGGATGACGGACCGTTGTTCGCGAAGGGCTCCTATAAGAGAGTCGTGGATTTCGTGCGACCGATCGTGTCTGACGAGCGTGTCCAGCCAAACCATGCGTTGCGGCACCGTCTCAAGACGATCAGCCGCAATCTTGGACTGGACCACCGAGTGGTGGACGCCATCCAGGGGCACGCGCCGCGAACGGCAGGTGAGGACTATGGAGACGTGTCGGTGCTCGCAATGTCGCACGTTATCGACAAGCTTCCGAGGATCGAGCCGCGTAAGCCGGATCAGAAGTTAGATCAAGAGACGGCCGACGAAGCCACACCGGCCGCATGATTTGAGAGCCGAGCGAGGGTTCTGCTAAACTGACGATCGTCGATCAGGTAGCCGATCACGTTGGTCCATACGCAGAAAAAGCCCCGACAATTGCCGGGGCGTTTCAAAGTGCTGGAGATGCGGAGGTCGTTGCCCCGTTCCTTTCAGAAAGCACCCACATAGACCCGATCAAGGTCAATCGCGTCGGTCGGGTCTGCGAGCCAATCTCTGATCCATTGATCCACCGGACCATGCATGCGGAGCGCGTCCCACAACGAGTCGATTGCATTCGTGATGAGGCGTCGGTCAGCAGAATGGATCGATAGATCCTCGCCATCATTTGGACGGGCTACGTATCTGCCGGCTTCGTTCTGGATGATATTATAGCTGCGATAGTGACTCATCTGATTCCCCCTTGGCTCATTTAGCCTCTGATACGAACGATCCGCGATCGGACCGCCTGAACTCAACACGGTCCCCAACCCGTCCGTCCATATGTTTTCGTGCAAATTCGCAAGGCGCTGAGACGGCAGAGAAAAGAGAGCCCGACCGCTTGGTCACTTTGCATGAATGCAAATGAACTAAGCGCCGGCTCCGTCTTTCTCAGGTGTATTCAGATTCGGTATCGTGAGCGCGCCAGTTCATCTGCTCGTCGATCCGGCGCTGTACCAGAAGCGCGAGTGCCTGCGGATCATGCGATCCGCCATTAATGTGGATCGCAACCTGACCGCCAACGCCCATGCGAGCATCGCTCGCACCGGGAGATTGGTAAGCCGGTGGGGGTACGTTCCGCGTAGCATCAACCGCAGATGGAACGTTTTGAATCGCCCGTCTGAGCTGATATTTTCCCGGGCGCTCCCAGCTGTAGGAAACGGCATCACCGTGATTGCCAGAGATCATCTGGATTGCGCCGTCCTCTCGGACGTTCCCGGTTGCCATTCCAACGTGATGCGGTGCGACCATGATGTCGCCGCGCTTCACTGCGCCTTCGACAGCCGAACCCCAGCGATAGAAGCTTGCGGCAGCTGCGCTGCCAGTACCCTTGATGCCATTCTCACTGAGAGCGGCATTGACGAAGCGGGCGCACCAGGCATTGACGTTTCCACGCGGATCGTGCCGGATGAAGTTGGCAATCTCCCGGGTGTCGGTCCACTCGTTTTTGCCCACGAACCGCTCAGCCGTTCTGACCGGATCGCCGAGTCCCGTGATGGAAGACTGCGGATCGGGGTCCGCCATCTGTCCCATAAACTTGCTGACGCCCGACTTCCAGAAACGATTCTGGCCGCCACGATCGTTCGCCGCCCCTTGTGGAGCATAGATGCCGGCCATGCGGTCCATGTTGCCGCCAGCCCGCTGCCAGTTCCTGGCGACGGTTAATGCGGTCTTGTCGATACCAGCATCCAGGCTGCCGAACTGCATCTTCTTCCGCCAGTTCGTCGACGGATCCATGATCCCGCCGGGATTGTTGCCACTTAGGTTTTGCCCCTGACCGGTTTCATGAGCCATGATGCCGGCCAACAGCGCCGGGCTGACGCCGCTGCCCATCGCGGCAGCAACTACCTGATCGTACTTGCTGGCCATCGGAGTGCCGGCAAATGTGCGTTCAAACGCAGCTTTGTTGAGGCCGTCTGCCATGCTGCCACCAGCACCAGAGAACGACGGCACGCGGTCACGGCGAATGATGCCGCCGCTACCGACTCCGAAATTCGGCAGGATGCGTCCGGGGCTGCTGTTGAAAAGAGATGTCGGGCTTGCGCTGCCGGACCCGAGAGCTGCCAGCCGTCCGCCAGTGTTGAAGGCGCTTGCGACAGCGCTACCCGTTGCGCCGATGCTGCCACCGGTGAAGAAGGCGGCCCGTTCGATCTTTGCTCCCAGGTTGTCGATCTTGGAGCCGACATCCTCACGGAATGCAGTCGGGTGGAACATGTTCCACCCCTGCATCTGCTGCAACGCCTTGTCGTTCTCGATTCTCTTAAGCGTCCAGTTGTCGATGCGCTTCTGGTGATCGGCCTTGCTCTCACCAGGACGTCGTGGACCGGGAGGAGGATTCTCCTTCTGCTCACGCTCCTCCGCCATCTTTGACATCTTGTTACGGAGGTAAGCTCCTAATGCTCCGCCGACGAGCAACCCCGCACCGATCGGGCCAGAGAAGATCGCAGCTACAGCTGCAACGATTGCGACGAAACTGCTCAATACGCCGATCACCGGACCCATTAGGGTGAGTGCGCCCACCAGGGCAACGATCTGACCGGTGAACTTGCCGATCGCCTCAGGGTCGGAGGAGTTCTTGCCGAACATCTCCATGACGGTCTTGCCGGCGGACGCGATCTGACCGGCGATCGACCTGATACCCTCCGCAAAGCCCTTACCAAACAACCGCCACTTCTCAGCGGTGCCGGCACCAAACCCGGTGGCGAGAGCGCGGACAGCTTCGCCCCACTCTTTCAGACCAAATCCACTCCGAAGCCCGTCCACCAATGCGGCGACGTGCATCTTGATGCTGTCCCAGTCGAAGGTGTCGCCTATCGCGATCAAGGCGTCGCTGATCTGGTTGAACATGTTATCGAGACCGGCACCGATCTTTTCAAAGCCGAGACTGAAAGCCGCGCTGATTGTGGACCAGCGCCCCTGCATAGACTTGATCTTCTTCAGATAGGTGCTGTCGAGAAAACCTTGCTTGGTTTCGACGTCGCGCAAGACATCCCGTAGCTTGTCCCGACCGAGGACGAGAGTGAGCAGCTCGTCCATCCATTCGCGACCGCCGATCTGCTTGGCGACCTTGGTACGCAGCTTCTCCGGCATGGCCGCGAGGTTGTCCAACATCTGAGTGATTGCCTTCACTGGACTGTTCCGCATGGCAGCGGCCATGCTGCTGCGACCGCCGAACCCCAGGGCGTTGGCTGCCATGTTGAGGTCTTTGGCTTGCTGACCATGTGAGCTGTCTGCTCCGGACACTTGCGACGTGAGGAACGAGAGGAAGTTACCCGCCTTGTGCGGCTGGATGCCGAGAGATATCGCAGTCGAATTCAGCGCCGCCAGCTGCTCCGGAAGCAGCTTGGTGGTTGCCAATGCGGAGAGGCTCCGGCGCATCGCACTCACGATCTCGGTACCGTCAGCAGCGGTCGCGTTGTTCGCCACGGCAATCGCGTTCAGGATGTTGCTGAAACGGCCTTTATCCCAGGTCATCTGCGTCGCGAGACGACCAAGCAGCTTCGCAACATCTCCCACCGGAACATCAAGTCCGGCCTGCGCCTTGAGCGCAAGTTCGCCAAAGTCTCCTGCAACGCGCTTGCTGATGCCGGCCTTTAACCCCTCGGTCGCAACGTCCAGCGCCTTTGCGGTGCCGATCCCAAACTTAAGCCCGGCCCGATCTGCGAAGCTCTTACGGAGGTCTTCGACTTCCTTCGGAGTCAGGTCACCGTACATCTGACTCCGAACCTCTGCCGCCTGCACCTCCATCCGCCTCTTGAGAGCGCCAGCAACCCCGGCCCCCATAACTCCACCGCCCACCACGATCGTGCTGATGCGTGGTACTGGCAGGCGACCGACGGAGGCGCCACGGATGCGGCCGATGTCACCGAAACTGGCGCCGCGTGATCCCGTACGTTCGGCACGACGCTCCGAAGCGATGCGCCGGCTGATCTGGTGCTGATAGTCCGCTTCCAGCCTGTTGAGCTGTGCGTACATACGGCGAGCATCATTGACCCTCTGGTCGGCTGCTCGCTTCCAGTCATCTGCAAATGACCGGCTCGCCTGCTTGCTTGTGTTGGCTGCACCGCGCATCTGTCCAGCGAGGTTCTGAGCGGCGCGGCTGAAACCATCCATTGACTGGATGCCGGTTCGGCCCAAACCGATGAGCGAACTGTTGAAGCTCTTGGATAGGGACTGCAGCCTCCGAACTTCGGCTAGGAGCTTCCGCACTATCGGGCTCGCCTCGTCGGTCGCGGTGAGCCGGGCGTGGATATCGAGATTATTGTGGTCGGACACTGTTTTTTCTTTCTTGTTAGCGTCGTGCATCAGCGCGCCGCAAATGACTTTTTGCAGCACGGACGAGTGCGCAGAGGCAGGGTGGATTGACGCCAGCGCTCCACGGTCTGCCGCAGCTCCATCTGTCAAACAAACTGGAGGGTCGGCAGGGATGTTGGGAAAAGGTCCTTTTAGAGCTGAAAAGTATGAGGTCCTTTCCCGACCCATCCCCCCATGCCCCATAAAAAAATTGACCATTCCGAAAAGCTCGGCTGCCATTTCCGATGGGGTCGGAAGCGAGCCCGGTGGAGGCCGGCAGGGCAAGGACGCGAGTCCGCAGCACGACGCGATGCGGCCGATCAGAAGCCAATCCATCGTAAGCGGGAGCCTGATCGATGCAGGCACAGTGCGGATACCGGCCGTGTTGCGAGCCCTGAGCCTATCCGGCTCCGTGTCTCGCAAGGGTATACGGTAGCGAGACGACGACCTGAGACGAAAAATGTGTCTCAATAGGGTTGACTCATGAGATATGAGACGACATTGTCTCGGGGTCTAGAGCCAAATGAGACAGGAGCCCTTGCCATGACCGTTATCGGATACGCTCGCGTCAGCACCGCCGACCAGGACTTGACGATCCAGGAAGCCGCTCTCCGGGCTGCCGGCTGCGATATCATCAGGACGGAGAAGCGGTCCGGTACCACCACGGCGGGCCGCGATGAGCTTCGGACCGTCCTGGACTTCATGCGCAAGGGGGACGTGCTGGTCGTCACCCGCGTTGATCGGCTCGCGCGGTCGATTGGCGACCTGCAAGACATCGTCCGCGAGATCAAGGCGAAGGGCGCAGCCCTGAAGGCCACCGAGCAGCCGATCGACACTAGCACGGCAGCCGGCAAGGCCTTCCTCGACATGCTTGGAGTATTCGCGGAGTTCGAAACGAACCTCCGGAAGGAACGTCAACTGGAAGGTATCGCCAAGGCCAAGGCGAACAACGTCTACAAGGGGCGGAAGCCCTCTATCGACGTGGCGAAGGTCCGAGAACTGAAGGCGGCCGGGGTGGGTCCTGCAGCGATTGCGAAACAGCTCAAGATCGGTCGTGCGTCGGTCTATCGTGCGTTGGGGGAAGCAGGGCAGGAGGCGCAACGGTGAGAGCCAACGCGACCGGGCGAGCGCTCCAGCGCGTCTCAATCACCGTCGCACCTCCAAACGAAGGCCGCCTCTAGAGCGGGACATCAGCTCCGGGCGGGTCCTCCGCCCTTGCATGCATTGTTAAGCGCACGCGGGAGATTCATACTTGGCGTGTTGAGTCCGATCTGTTGCAACACGGAAAGCCTATTATGCGTCGTCAATTGATCCTGTTTTCGTCGGTAGTCGCGAGCCTCGTTCTGACCAACCACCAAGTCGAAGCCGGCGAATTCGTATTCGAACCAGCGCCGGCCAGTGCTGAGCGCATCGATCCAGACAAGCTCTCGGAAGTGGAAATTCCATCTATGGACCTAGCCCGCAGCCTTGCGCATGCCGCCAAGGTCGGGACCAAGGTGAGAACGGCCGGGGGAATGGCCTGCTTCAAGGCTGATGAGCACGAATACCGATGTGCGAAGCTTCATGCCAACTCCGGACGGTCTGGTCTGATTGTGGCTCTTGACGTGGACGAGCCGGCAAAACAGGTCCTAGACCAGTACTGCTTCACGATCGCTCGGGCTTGGCGCGACGGCCGATGTGCCTTCAACGCCACTTTTGTCGTCGCCAGACGCGGCATGAATCAGATGGAAGACACGTTCGTTTACCTGACCGAGCAAATGAAGCTCACGCACTGGTCAAAGTACTAGACGACCTACAGCGTAATTGGGGCGCGACTACCTTGACGCCTATTCCCGCTCGATTTCTGCCAACCTCTTCAGAGCTTCATTGAGCGCGGCTTCCTCAGCGGAGGTATCGCGAACCCGGCGAAGCGCCGCGCGTGCAGCTTCGACGTCCCCCCGCGCTTCCGCGAGGCGGCGCTGGCGTTCGCGTTCTAGCAGATGCCTCGCCCGTGCGGCCCGAACATCATCTGGAACAGAGGCGCAGAAATCGGCCGTAGCAGCGGCGCTATTGGAGCGGTTGTATCGCATGTTCATCTTCCTTCTCGGATCGCGGCGACCCGCGCATCCATCATTTGAGCGGTCAAGCCGGTCACCTTCGAACGAACCTCATCCCAGTCATCGGGAACGGATCGTTTCCGATCCGCCTCGACTCGTCGGCGCATGAAATCGGTCAGCGTTTCGCCCGGTCGGCGCTCATCTGAGGCAGCCGGCGTGTCCTGGACCTTCAAAAAGGCGCCCGGCAGGTGGTTGCGCAGGCTGGTGACGAAGTCGGCCTTGCTGACGCTTCCGCGGCCTGGCATCGCGATCAGTCCATCGGAGGTCATAACGCTGCCGGCAAGATCGATGCTTGCTTGGCGGACGGCGTCCGCGTTGGGTTGGTAGCCTTGGCGCCGCGCTTCCGCGAGAATCAGGCTTTCGATGTCGGTCATCGCGCGGACTCCCTCTTCAGGCGGTCAATCAGCGCCCGCCGCATCCAACTCGACCTGTTGGGACTCGACGGATCGTCATTTGTGGCCGCCTTGTCGATCTCTTCCAGGAGTAGTTTTGGAATCGCGATACTGATGTTCGCCATTGGACTGCTGACCAGATCGTCGGTAGTGAACTTGATATGCGCCATGGGCATTCTCCATAAAAAAAAGCCCGCTCGGTTTTGCCGGCGGGCTCAGTGAATGTCTTTCAAAAAGAAAATGGCCACCTAGAAGGGCGGCCATTATTCATCGTGAATGTGTAGCAGTGTATCTGGAATAATACTCAATAGACCACAAAAGTCAATGGCGTCATGGTACCGGCTGTGGTCTCGACCGAAAATCAATTGTTCCTTTTTATGGTACGCAACCAGGGTTGAGCGCAATCCTAACCTCCACTGCAACCGTGGTTGAGTTCACACACTTCAAATGAGCCTGCCACCTATCAGCCTCTCGCACTCGTCACGCGCGCCATCAACCCCAAAATGCTCCACATGCGTCAGCCGTGGCCGCTGATGCACGTTTGCGGATCGGCTAAAGGAACGACAGCCCCGGCCGGAGAACGACGGGCGAGCGCGTTGGCCTGCAATGACCATCGGCCAAGTTACGACCGCCGATCTGCGATCCGGCAGCCTCGATCAGACCCAGACCCTCTGCTTGAAACGCTCCGATTTGATCATCGCTTCGAACTGGGTCCAGCGTCGTTCCCGCAGCCACCGCACCGGAGTGGTAACGTAGCGCGGGTTGTCCCCCAGGTGCTTCTTGTACATGCGGAGCCCATCCATGATCTGCGTAGAGGTCGTATCGCCTGCTAGTGCGATCTTCCGAAACTCCGTGAGTGCTTCTGCCCGGTATTTCTCGAGCTGGTTAGGGAAAGCTTCAAAGAACAGGTTGAACCTCTCTTGGACGTGAGCTTCCGCGGGACCGGTTGGATGGGCCTCCTGCTGATTATCGTTCGCATGCAAACCATCCACCGATTTCGGCTTCGCACCATCATCGAGACAGCCGGCATCGCGCCCCGCGCCAGCGGATGTGTTCTCTTCACCGGGTTCTTTCACTGAGTTCTTTTCACTGAGTTTACCCGTCTCCGAAGACGGGGCGGCCCCATCACCGATGACGCCACCGTCCCCCCGCTGGTGACGGGACGGCCCCTGCGTTGGTGACGGGACGGACCCTGCACCGGCGACTGCTTCGGCGCCGCGCTTCGCCACCCACGGCTGTCCCCGGTGGAAGCGCAGGACGTGCTGGCTGCTCCGCTTCAAGCCGCCTGCATAGGACCGATGGACAACGCTCAGAAATCCAGCCCTGTCGAGCCGTTTGATGGACCGCTCGACTGTCGAGACCGATACGCCTAGCTCGGCAGCGATCGTCGGCTGAGCTGGATCGCACTGTCCGGTCATGTTACTGCGATGACCGATGAGGGCCAGCATCACGAGCACATCCACTTGCTCTAATGATTTCGGATACTTTCGCCCTTTCGCCTGCTCTTTTGCTTGCTCCTTGGTCAAGGCAAACAGCAGATCGAGGCGATCAGTTGGCTGGACGTAAAAAGCGCCTTTGTCGTCGTCGCGCTTGTCGGTGCGAGGATTTTCTGACATATTGATGCTGTGCTTTCAGACTGATCTGAAGCCCCTTGGCGTTGGCGCGCCGGGGGCTTTCTCTTTTCATGGATAGGGCTACTTCGCTGTGGCCTGGAGCTGCCGCAGATGCACGGTCACTGCCTGCCGCATGAACTCCGAACGGGAGAGTCGCAGTTCGATGCGCGCCTGATCCAGCGCGGCAAGCTGGTCAGCCGGGAGGTTGAAGCCGACATAGCTGCGAGCGTTGTCGGGGTGGAAGTGCATGTAGGTTCCCATTGGATTTGTCTCCTAAAAGCAAAAAAGGCCGCAGCGGATGCTACGGCCAAGGGCGGACGGATAAGGCCCCACCTCCGGCAGGGCCTTTGTTCAATTAAATAGCGATGTTCAAGATGATGTAGTGAGTCCTGGGCTGAATTGCAAATTTTTGATGCTACGGCGCTCGACCCCCGCTATTGCCTCACTCCCCGGCTCACTCTCTTCAACGCTTGAGGGGTCAGCAGCTTCGTCACCATGTCTCAGGTTGTCGCATTGCGCTCCGTGCGTCAGTTGCATTCCACGCGGCATTTCCAGTCGCCGACATATCCAGCACACAGCTCACCTCCATAGGGAGGGACGGTCATGCGACCGCCGGATATTGAGCCGACCGCATGACATTTCCCGGGCCGGATGCGGACCCGGCGCGGACGAGCCCGAGCAAAAGCGAATGGAGAGTAAAGCTTGCCGGTCGATTTGCTACTCGGCAAATCGCAGGGAGTGCTGTAAACGATTCGAACGCATAACGAGGGGACGAAGGATCGAGAAATGGCCAAGGGGGAAGCCGGCAACAAGAACCTGTTTTGCCAATCTTCGGACCTACACAATGAGGCGGCAGTTGAAAATCTGATGGTCACGCCGCTGGTGAAGTTCCTCGGCTACAAGGACTCTCAGATTAAGTTTAAGAAGGACATCTCTCCTGAGAAAATCGCGCTCGGGTCGAAGTCGGTCAAGTACCGTCCTGACTACCTGCTCTTCTACGATGGAAAGCCCAGAGTCGTAATTGATGCAAAAGCACCGAGCGAAAGTCTTGCCAATTGGGTTCAGCAAATCTCGTCCTATGCCATCACGCTGAACCAGCAATTCGAGGGGATCAACCCAGTTCGGTACATGATCCTATCGAACGGAAAAAACACGCTTGTGTTCGAATGGACAGAAGGCAAGCCGCTCATTGACGCAGAGTTTCACGAATTTCAGACGGGTCATCCCAAGCTGAAGCGCATGCAAACCCTGCTTGCGCCAAAGGCAACCGCCGATGTTGCTAGTCCTGTCCAAGCAGCGCACCGCTTCGAGCGCAAGTCTATTGAGGACGTGAACGCGGTCTTCGCCCGCTGTCACCAGCACATCTACACCAGCGACAATATGAGTCAGGCGGCCGGCTTCACCGAATTTGTGAAGCTGGTGTTCTTGAAGCTTCTCTCGGACCGTAGGGTTCGGGACACATCTGGCGATCTGATCTGGCAAGAGCGCTTCGACGTTCCAGCTTCCGACGTAACCTTCTCAACTCGGTGGATCAAGGAACGGGAGACGGATACCGCGAATCCGATAGACACGATTCAATTCCAAAACCTGATTAAGGAGATCGAAGGAGAGATCAACAAAGGCAATCGCAAGCGCATCTTCGACGCAAACGACAAGCTTCGTCTCAATCCAGAGACTATCCGCTATGTGGTGTCAAAGCTGGAGGGAATTTTTCTCTTTGGGATTGATGTCGATCTCAACGGCCGGCTTTTCGAGACCTTCCTTTCTGCCACCATGCGCGGCAAGGATCTTGGCCAGTTCTTCACTCCAAGAAGCATCGTCAAACTCGGAACCAACCTCGCGAATTTGCGCGCCGATAAACTTCACATTGATATCGTGYTCGATGGCTGCTGCGGTACCGGCGGATATGTGGATGAAGATCGACAACAACACGACTCTGTCTGCCGAGGAGAAAGCCAAGCTGCGGTCTGACGTCGCCAATCATTCGCTCTACGGTGTGGACGTTGGCAGAGACCCTAATCAGGCCCGTCTCGCGCGAATGAATATGTACCTGCATGGCGACGGAGGCACCTCGATCTTTGAGGCGGATTTCCTCGATAAGCAGCTTCGAACTGAAGATGTCGGCGAAATTGAAACAAAGGGCTATATCGACCAACTGCGAAAGCTGCTTGCCCAAGCAAAAGATGGCTTCTGTGACGTGGTCCTCACCAATCCCCCCTTCGCGAAGGAATACGATCGGGGTAACAAGGTGCAACAAGCAATCCTTGAAGACTATGAGATCGGCGAAGACAGGCAGAAGGTCAAATCCAGTCTGCTATTCTTCGAGCGCTACTATGACGTTCTTCGCGAGGGAGGGCGCCTTGTCTCCGTCATAGATGACGGGCTGCTAAGTGGTCGTGGTTATCGACCTTTCAGAGAGTTTCTTAGAAAGAAGTTCATCGTCAGAGGTGTGGTCTCGCTGCCGGGAGATGCATTCCAGCGTTCTCAGGCTCGCGTGAAAACTTCCCTAGTGGTGCTGGAGAAGCGAAAGAGTGAAGATCAGGAACAGACCCCTGTGTTCATGTATGCTTGCCGGTTTGTCGGGATCGACGATCCTAAGCGCCAACGAGTGCTGCCAATTGACCGAAAGAACCGCGAAGCGGCAAACAAGGAAATCGCCGAAGCATCGAAGCTCTTTAAGGCCTTCCTAGCCGGCGATGCTAACGCTTGTGCTGGCTACATTGTGCCGGCCGACAAGGTGCAGGATCGACTCGATGTAAAGTCATGCTTCGCTAAGACCGGCCGAATGATTTCGACTTGGAGCAAGAAGGGGATATCGACTACCACGATCGGCGACCTTCTGGATGAACACACCTTCTCAGAAGACGAGACAATCATCCCAGAGGACTCTACCGAAGAGGTGACGTACTTGGTCGTCGGGTACGACGGCGTGGCTAGGCAGGGTGAAACTGTCATGGCCAGCGATCACAAAGGCAGTCGACTCTACCCGGTGAAAGCCAACCAAATTGTAATCAGTCATATCAATGCCGTGCACGGATCAATCGGGTTCGTCTCGGATGAGTTAGCCGGCTGCGTCATAACGTCGGAATACACGGCGCTCGACGCCAAGGGGATTCTTCATCCCAAGGTCATCTGTGCCATACTTCGCTCGCCTGAAATTCGCTCGGAGCTATTGGTCCGTGCGAGCGGCGTAGGACGGACCAGAATTGATTGGGCGGTGATGAGGGACATCGTGGTTCCAAAACCTGCTGCGGTCATGGCCAAAGAGCTGGTTCGCAAGATGGAGAGCGCCGAAGAGATGATCCGCAAAGCTGCTGCTCTACAGGCAGAAGTTAGATCACAGCTTGAAAGCAGTTTTGAGCTGGCGACAGATGCCGCAATTGCGACCCTTCAGCAATTCAAGCCACCGAAGTGAAATCGAGAGATGTACTGACGAGCGGCCTTGGAGCCAACCAACAGTATGAGGTAGTCTCCAAGCCCAAGGCGTCACGCAAGAGTGCCACACAAAAACAGATCGCTGGACCGAAAAACGCAACAGAATCAATATCAAACGGGATTGCCGCGTTAGTTCAATCCTGTCTGGCAGCACCATTCTTCCTCTCCAGAGACATTAATCTCCCTCTCCAGAGACATTGATCGCAATCGCGCGGCCACAGCGGCTTGATGTCGCGGGCGCAGGGCTGCACGTTTCGCCGTCGCCAGTCGTCTACGATGGGCAGGTTCTCTTTTTGATTCCTGCCAGACATTGCCCGATCACGTTCCGGATTTTTCAAGCCCATGCACCATGGTGACCGCGCCCGACGGCGGCCGCGCCGCTGCAGGCCATTGAGCCCTGCCGCACTCTGGACAGCCGCTTCTCTGATCATACTGGTGGGGTCGGCCGGTTCTGTGGCCCGGGCCGATGTCCGCCCCGAGGATCTCCCGCCCCCTCCGGGCGCGCTCGAACGCGATCTCGGGCAAAGGGCGACTGCAAAGACGGCACCCGCGGTCCCCGGCAATGCCACCAGCCTGTCCGAGCCGAACGAAATTCCGTTCATACTCGAAGAAAGCCACATCATCATCCCCGTATCGATCGACGGCGGCCCGGCGAGACCATTTCTGTTCGACACCGGCGGACAGCTCGTGATCACGCGCGAGTTCGCCGCAAGCATCAAAATGCAGTCGCTGCGAACGGCTCACGTCGGCGGCGTCGGCGCGAAAGTCCTTCACGCCGACATCGTGAAGATCGGTCGCGTCACGGTCGGCGCGGCGACACTCGAGCAGGCGACGGCCCGCGTGCTCGAGCTCCCCAACATCATCGTCGACCGTGGCTCACGGCCACGGCTCGCCGGGCTGATCGGCGCGGAGCTGCTCGCCCACTACGCCGTCTCGATCGACTATGAGCGCCGCGTCCTGACATTGAATGCGCCGGGATTTCGGCCTTCCGCGCCGTTATTCACGCTGCCACTCGGCCTCGCCATGTCGCCGGACGGCCTCAGCCACCCGTCGATCAGCGCCGAACTCGACGGCGTCACCGGCGATTTCCTCATCGACACGGGAGCGAACGGACAGATCGTCCTGTCCGAAAAATTCCAGCGTGAGCATCAGCCGTATGCCGGCAAGACGCTGCATTTCCTGACGCCGGGTGGCGTCGGCGGTCGCGCGCATATGCGGCTGGGGTTCGGGCGGCAGTTTCGCATCGGCACGTCCAGCCTGCCGTTGCCTCTGGTGGCCGGCATCGACCCCGGCGGATCGAGCCTGTCGCGCTCACCGCTTGCCCATGTCGCCGGGGTCATCGGCCACGGCGTGCTCTCCCGCTTCGTCGTCACCGTCGATCGCCCGTCGGGACGGGTGTATTTCGAAGCGGCGGCCGATCATCCACGTCCGCCGAGCTTGTACGGCACCGGAGCAATCCTCGACAAACCGGACCATGACGCGTTCGAAGTCATCGATATCCTGAGCAATACGGCCGCCGAGCGGGCCGGCCTGCGGCGCGGCGACCGCATCGTCGAAATCGGCGGCCGTGCCGCGCGTGACCTCGGCATCACCGATGTCCACATGTCCGCGCGGACAGCGATGCGCGGCGTGACGCTGCGCACTTCGGACCAGCGCCAGTTCGATCTGACCTTTAGCCCGCTGCTGCCGTAGTCCGCGCGTCAGAACGACCCGACCACCCCACCCATCACGATCACCGCGACCAGCGCGGCGATCGAGCTGACGACGCCGACCATGACGATATCCCTGTAGCTGTCGCGGTGGGTCAGGCCGCAGATCGCGAGCAGGCTGACGACCGCGCCATTGTGCGGCAGGATGTCGAGCGTGCCCGAGCCGATCACCGCCACGCGGTGCATCAGGCCGGGATCGATGCCGGTACGCGTGGCGATGTCCATGTAGGTTTGCCCCAGCGCATCGAGCGCGATGGTGAGGCCGCCGGATGCCGATCCCGTCAGCGCCGCCAGCAGGTTGGTCGCCACCGCCAGCGACACCAGCGGGCCGCCACCGATGCCGAGCACGGCGTCGCGCACCATGGCGAACGCCGGCAGCGCCGCGACGACAGCGCCGAAGCCGACGAGGCTCGCGACGCTCAGGGCCGGCAGCACCGAGGCATTGGCGCCGGCGTCCATGGTCCGCCGCAGCGCCGGCAGCCGCGCCCAGTTGCAGGCGATGACGGTGACGATCGCCGCTGTGAGCGCGACCACGACCGACCACACGCCGGCGACGGCGGCGAGCGAGGTGCCGCCCCACTTGTCCTCGGCGAGATAGGCGACGTCGAGCCACGGCAGCACGACCAGCGACATCACGAGGTTGACGGTGACGACCACGACCAGCGGCAGCACCGCGTTGACGACCGGCACCGCGGCCTCGCTGTGGTGGCCGTGACGCATCTCGGCGGGATCGAACTCGCGCGCCGTGGTCGCGCGCTCGCGCACCAGCTCGTCGGCGCCGGCCTGCACCGCGGCATCCACGAGCGCTTCGCCATAGCCCTCGCCGGCCTGCCGCGCCGCGCGCTCGGCGCGCGCCAGCCACCACAGCCCGACGCCGAGCATGATAATGGCGGCGATGATGCCGAGACCGGGCGCGGCGAACGGCGTGGTGCCAAAGAACGGCATGGGAATGGCGTTCTGGATCGACGGCGTGCCGGGCAGCGCCGACATGGTGAAGGTGGAGGTGCCGAGGATGACCGCGGCCGGCACGAGGCGACGCGGAACATTCGCCGCGCGAAACAGCGACTGCGCCATCGGCACAATCACGAAGAACGCGACGAACAGGCTGACGCCGCCATAGGTAACGAGCGCGCCCGCGAGCACGACCGCGAGCATCACCCGCTTTTCGCCAAGGCGCTCGCCGATGAAGCCGGCCACAGCGGTGACCGCGCCTGAGTCGTCCATCAGCTTTCCAAACACCGCGCCGAGCAGGAAGATCGGGAAGAACTGCGCGAGGAAGCCCGCCGCGCTGACCATGAAAACCTGCGTCCAGCTGGCCAGCAGCGGCGCGCCGCCGAAGGCGGCAGCCACCAGCGCGCACAGCGGCGCCAGCAGCAGCACGCTCCAGCCACGAAACGCGAGCCAGATCAAAAGGCCAAGCCCGACCAGGATGCCGAGCAGCCCCATGGCTTCAGCACTCCGCCAGGAGGATGTCGAGATCGGCGGTCGAGCGCACGCCGAGGTCGGCGCCGTGCGCCTCGATGAATTCGCCGGCGGCGCGCCGCCCTTCCTCCCGCAGCTTGGCGATGAACGCCCATTCGGCGTTGAGCTTGGACGACGCGCCGAATGTCGCGAGCATGTCGCTCTTGATGCGGTGGGTCTTCATCTGCGCCCAGCGCGCGCCCTCGCCGGTGCCGGGATCGGCGACCTGGCGCAGCAGAGCGATCATCCGCAGCTCCTTGGCGAGCGGCGAGTTGAACGAGATCTCGTTGAGGCGGTTGAGGATCTCCGGGGCGGTGCGCGGCACCTCCTCCCGCTCGGTGGGATTGATCTGCACGAACACGGTGTCCTGTGCGTCGGTCTCGCGCACCAGCGGCGTGATGGTGGGATTGCCCACATAACCGCCATCCCAATAGGGCTCGCCATCGATCTCGATCGCCGGAAACATCGTCGGCAGGCAGGCGGATGCCAGCAGCACGTCCGCGGTGATCTCGGCGTTGCGGAAGATGCGCCCGCGGCCGGTGCGCACCCGCGTCGCGGTGACGAACAGCTTGATCGGCGCGCGCGCCAGGCGCTCGAAATCGATGCTTGCAGTGAGGATATCGCGCAGCGGGTTGAAGCCGAGCGGGTTGAGATCGTACGGCGACAGCACGCGCGATATCAGGTCGGTGTAGAGATAGGCAGGCGAGGTGTCGAGCGACCACCGGCCCAGCAGGCGATCGAGAAAGGACCACTGCAGCGGGCTGAACGCGGCGGCGCGCGACACGCTGCGCCAGTATCGTTCCAGCGCCTCGCAGGCGCCGGCCGCACCGCCCGCGGCCCAGCCGTCCACCAGCACGGCAGCGTTCATCGCCCCCGCCGATGTCCCGGAGATGCCCGCGATCTGAAGCCAGGGCTCCTCGAGCAGCCGGTCGAGGACGCCCCACGTGAACGCGCCATGCGAGCCACCGCCCTGGAGCGCCAGGTCTATGAGCACGGGGCTTCGATCCATGGGTTCACACCCTGCCATCGTCATCCTGCGGCAGGGCGACTATGTCCCAGGCCGGGCGGACACGCGAGCCAAAGTTGTGGTCACGGTTCGCCGCACGTCCGGTGCCGCAGAGCGATTCGGTTGCGGACACAGCCGCAGATTCCCGTCCAGCGGGGCGCTGCGCCCCGCGAATCGCATCGCCATGAGGAGGTGGATGGCCGCCGGGACCCGCCTACGCCTGGCTCGCGCCGACCTGCCGCGACCGGCTGCGCTCGCGCAGCAGCATCACATTGATTGCGACACCGACGATCAGCGACGGTGCGACGGCGATGAACATCGCCAGCGGCGACAACGGCTTGGGGGTGATCAATTCGAGCACCATCGCCGTGATCAGCCACATGGTCGCGAACGACACGGCAAAGTCGATGCGAGGAACGCGCAGCCAGTACAGGACGGCCGCGATCACCGTCGCCGGCGCGATGGCGGCGCCGATCATGTACACGGTCAGTTCCGGCGGCGTCGCAGCGTCGATCACCATGGCCGCCAGCAGCCACAGACTTCCGAACATCGCGGCCACGTCGACAGGATGCCTCATCCCGGGTCCCCTTGCGCCAATTTGGCGCAGGGAGTTTCACCCACACGCTCCTGATCATCAAGGGGTTACCGCCCCGGTGCTGCGGCCATCCCGCGCCGATCCACAAACGGATCACAGACAGCAGCCCCGGCTGTTTAAAAATTTTCATCAAATCAACAGCATACAGGACTAAAGTCTCAGTCACCGCCTGCCCTGCGACATAGCGGAGGCGCCGGCCTCCGACACTGCGCCGGGCGATCATGGATCCCGAGACCTGCGCTGCGTCAAGCCGGCACCGCCGCGCGCGCGAGGCTGAACTCCCGCCCCGGAATCGAGGCGAGCAGCGCCTTTGTGTAGGGGTGCTGCGGGTGGCCGAATACCCGCGCCACCGGGCCGCTCTCCACCACCTCGCCGTCCTTCATCACCGCGACGAGATCGCAGATCTGTGCCGCGACGCGCAGGTCATGCGTGATGAACACCATCGAGAGGTCGAGCCGCGCCCGCAGGTCGGCGAGCAAGGTCAGCACCTGCGCCTGCACCGAGACGTCGAGCGCCGACACCGGCTCGTCCGCCACCAGCACCTTGGGCTTGAGCGCGAGCGCGCGCGCCAGCCCGATACGCTGGCGCTGACCGCCCGAGAATTCGTGCGGATGGCGGTCGACCGCCGCGGGATCGAGCCCGATCAGGCCGAACAATTCGCGTGCCAGCGCCAGCGCGCTCCCACGCGGCATGCCATGGACGATCGGCCCCTGCGCCACCAGCTCGCCGGCGGTGCGCCGCGGATTGAGCGATGCGAACGGATCCTGAAACACCATCTGGATGTTGCGCGTTTCCTCGCGCATCGCGCCGTGGTCGAGCGCCGCGAGATCCTTGCCGTCGAGCACGATGGCGCCGCCGTCGGGATCGATCAGCCGCATCAGGCAGCGCGCCAGCGTCGACTTGCCCGAGCCGGATTCGCCGACGATGCCGAGGGTCGCGCCCTTCGGCAGGGCCAGCGACACGTCCTTGACCGCATGGGTGACGCGGGCGCCGCGGCCGAGAAAGCCGCCGGTGCGATAGGTCTTCGACACATGATCGATGGTGAGGATCGCCTCGTCCGCCAGCTTGCGCGGCGGCGGCACGGTCAGGCGCGGCACGGCGGCGATGAGCTGGCGCGTGTAGGGATGCTGCGGCCGGTTGAGCACCTCGTCGGCGGTGCCCTGCTCGGCGATGCGCCCCTGCTGCATCACCACCACGCGATCAGCGATCTCGGCGACGACGCCGAAGTCGTGGGTGATGAACAGCACCGCGGTGCCCTTGCGCCGCTGCAGGTCGTGGATCAGCTTGAGGATCTGCGCCTGGGTGGTGACGTCGAGCGCCGTGGTCGGCTCGTCGGCGATCAGCAGCCTGGGATCGAGCGCCAGCGCCATGGCAATCATGGCGCGCTGGCGCTGGCCGCCGGACAGTTCGTGCGGATAGGCCTTCGCCGCCCGCGCCGGATCCGGGATGCGGACTTCCTCCAGCAGCTCCAGCACCCGGGCGCGGATCGCCGCGCGCGACAGATCGGTGTGGATGGAGAACATCTCGCCGATCTGGTCACCGATGCTGCGCAGCGGATTGAGCGCGGTCATCGGCTCCTGGAAGATCATGGCGATGCCGGCGCCGCGCACCCTGCGCATCGCGGCCTCGTCGAGCGCGGCAAGGTCGCGTCCCTCGAACAGCACCTGGCCGCCGGTGATCGCGACCCCGCCGGGCAGCAGGCGCATCACCGCATTCGCCGTCATCGACTTGCCGGAGGCGGATTCGCCGACGACGCAGACGATCTCGCCGGCATTGACCGCGAACGACACATCGTCGATGGCGAGCGGGCGGTCGGCGCCGCGCGGCAGGCGGACACTGAGATGGTCGAGGGTGAGGATGGCAGTCATCGGTCCGTCAGCCCCGGCCTTTGAGTCGTGGATTGAAGGCGTCGTTGAGACCCTGGCCGACCAGCGACACCGCCAGCACCGTGACCAGGATGGCGACGCCGGGGATCGCGGCGACGTACCACTGCACGCGCAGCACGTCGCGTCCCAGCCCGATCAGGTTGCCCCACGACGCGACATTGGGATCGGACAGCTTGAGGAACGCCAGCGCGCTCTCCAGCAGGATCGAGACTGCCATTACCACGCTGGCGTAGACCACGATCGGCGGCAGCGCGTTGGGCAGGATCTCGCGGAAGATCAGCCCGACGTCGCGCACGCCCAGCGTCTTCGCCGCCTGGACGAATTCGCGGTTGCGCAATGACAGGAATTCGGCCCGCGTCAGCCGCGCCGGGGCCGGCCACGACACCACGCCGATGGCGATGGTGACGGTCGTGAGGTTGGAGCCGAACACCGCGACGAGCACCAGCAGGAAGATGAAATTCGGCAGCGTCTGGAACGCCTCGGTGATCCGCATCAGCACGGTGTCGACCCGGCCGCCATAGAAGCCGGCGATGGCGCCGATCACCACGCCGATGGCCACAGCGACGAGGGTGGCGACCAGCCCGATCAGCAGCGAGATGCGGGCGCCATAAAAGATCTGCGCCGCGATATCGCGGCCGGAGTTGTCGGTGCCGAGCCAGAACCGCGGGTTCTGCAGCGGCCACACCAGCGGCCGGCCGGCGAGCGCCAGCGGATCGCGCGGGAACAGGAATCCAGCGCTGAGCGCCATGGCGACGACGACGAGCAGCAGCAACAGGCCGATCACCGCCGGCGGGCTGCGGAAGTAATGGCGGAGCGCCTGCATGGTCACACCCCCGAGGTGATGCGCGGATCGAGCCGCGCATAGAGCAGGTCGACCAGAAAGTTCACCGCGATCACCAGCAGTGCCGAGATGAAGACGATGCCGAGCAGGGTGTTGAGGTCGCGCTGGATCACCGATTCATAGGCGAGCCGGCCGAGCCCCGGCAGCGAGAACACGCTCTCCACCACCACCGAGCCGCCGAGCATGGTGCCGGCCTGCAGCCCGATCAGCGTCACCATCGGCAGCAGCGCGTTGCGCAGCACATGGCGCGAAATCACCCGCGTCTCGTCCAGCCCCTTGGCGCGGGCGGTGCGGACGAAATCGAGGTTGAGCACCTCCAGCATCGAGGCCCGCATGATCCGCAGGTAAATGGCGAGGAAGATGAAGCCGAGCGTCAGCGTCGGCAGCACGAGATGCTGCGCGATGTCGAGCGTGCGCCAGATCCCGCTGCGCACCACCGTGATGTCCTCGAAGCCGCCCGGCGGCAGCCACTGCAGGTAGATCGAAAACACCACGATGATCATCAACCCCAGCCAGAACGACGGCGTGGCGTAGAAAATCAGCCCCAGTGTCGAGATCAGGGTATCCGGCCATTTGTTGACCGACCGCGCGGCGACGACGCCGAGCACGAGGCCGGCAAAGAACGCCAGCGACAGCGACGCGCCCATCAACAGCAGCGTGACCGGCAACCGCTCGACGATCACGGTCGCCACCGGCTTGCCGTAGATCGAGGAGAAGCCGAGGTCGAAGCGCACCAGCCGCCACAGGTAATCGGCAAGGCGCGCCGGGATCGACAGGTCGAGGCCGTAGAAGTGGCGCAGCTCCCGCGCGGTGGCGGCGTCGCCGCCACCCATCTGGGCCATCATTGCGTCGACGGTGTCGCCGGGCGCGAACTGCAGCAGCAGGAAAATCCCGATCAGGATCAGGATCACGGTCGGAATCGAGGCGGCGAGCCGCCGCCCCGCGAGGTTCAGGATACGCATGACGTCAGGTTAGCGGATCGGCCATTACTCCGCGAGCCACAGATCGTGCCAGGTCGAGGAGCCCCAGCGCGGCGTATTGGAGTGGTTGCGGGCCTTGGTCGAGATCACGCTGAGGAACAGCTGCTCGATCGGCGTCCAGATCGGCAGCTCGGCATTGGCGCGGCGCACGAAGTCGCCGTATAGCGCCTTGCGCTTGTCCGGATCGATCTCGGTGGCGGCGTCGTCGATGACCTTGTCGATCACCGGATCGGTCCAGTCCCACTGGTTGGTCCACGGCGCGCCCTTGGGCTGGCCGGAGCGGTACCACACCGTGGTCGAGACCGCCGGATCGTTGCGGTACTGATGCCAGCCGGACGCGAGATCGAAGGCGTGGTCGTCATAGACCTGCTTGAGGAAGCCGCCGCCGTCGTTACGCACGATCTCGACCTTGATGCCGACCTCCGACAGCGACTGCTGGATGAAGGTGGCGAACAGCGAGATGTCCTCGCCCCACGGTGCGGGCAGGAGCCGTAGCGAGAAGCGCTCGCCCCCGGCACCGGCCTTGAAACCGGCCTCGTCGAGAAGCTTGATCGCGCGCGCCTTGTCGTAGGGGTACTGCGGCCCGTTGTCGGCCGGGAAGAAGTCCTTCGAGACCGAGGGGATCGGGCCGACGCCGAGCTTGGCAAAGTCGCCAAGGAAATTCTCGATGAAGAACGGGATGTTGAGGGCGTGGGCGATGGCCTGACGCACGCGCAGGTCGGCGAGTTCCTTGCGGCGGAAGTTGAACTCGATGGTGTTGGTGCGCGGGTTGCCCTCGTTGCCCTTGGTCGAGACGATGAAGCGCTTGTCCTTGCCGAGGCGGTTGAGATCCGAGATCGTCAGGCTGGAGAACGGGCTGTAGTGCAACTGACCGGCCTCGAGCTGCGCCGCGGCGGCCGAGCGGTCGGTGATCACCCGCCAGATGATGCGGTCGAGATACGGCCCTTCGCCGCGCCAGTAGTTGGGATTGCGCTCGGCGATGATGTGCTGGCCGCGCTCGTACTGCACGAACTTGAAGGGGCCGGTGCCGACCGGGGCAAGGTTGACCGGATTGGCGCGGATGTCGCCGCTCTCGTAGAGGTGCTTCGCCGAGATGTAGCCGAGGTCCGGCAGCGCCCGCAGCAGCAGGTTGAGCGGCATCGGCCGCTCGTAGCGGAACACCGCCGTGTGCGGATCGGGCGTATCGACCGCGGTCAGGAACAGCTGCAGGGTCGAGCCGTAGTTGAGGATCTTCTTCCACATCTCGAGCGCCGTGAAGGCGACGTCGGCGGACGTGAACGGCTTGCCGTCATGCCAGGTGACACCCTTGCGCAGCTTGAAGGTGATGGTCTTGCCGTCCTTGGACGATTCCCAGCTCTCCGCCAGCACGCCGACCGTGTGGCCATTGGCGTCGAGATCGACCAGCGATTCCTGGATCTTGCCGCCGATGATGTAGACGCCGGTGGAAGCCTGCAGGCTGGGGTTCAGCTGCCGCTGCTCGGCATTGTAGTGCACGGTGAATACGCCGCCCTTGCGCGGGGTCTCCTGCGCAAACGCGCGCCATGGCAACGCGACATTGGCGGCGATCGCCGCCGACGTCATCAACGCGGCGCGGCGGGTGATCTCAAAACGGTCGAAACTCATCAGCTTCCTCTATCAACGCATGTGGGGCGCGGCGCGCCGCTCACGCCTGAACGAAATGGAGAACGGTGCCGCTCGCGGCCGACGCCGGCACGCTGACGCCGCCATCATGGGCGACGGCGCCGGGAATGGCGCGGGCCTTGGCGAGATCGTCGGTCGCGATCACGATGACGACGGCACCGCCGGCGGGTGTGCCCTGGCGCACACCGTCGGGATAGCGCCTGGCGAACGCGGCGGCGTCATAGAACAGGAAGTCCGCACGGCGGCCGCCGGTGGCGACGCGCACGCCCTCGGCCGTCTCGGTCGCGCCCTGGTCGATCAGGCGGCCAAGCTGCGCGGCGGCGTCCTTCGGCTTGTCGGTCAGCACCTCGACCCGCACCAGGCCCTTGGCGCCATTGGCATGGGTCTTCAATTCAGGAATCCACACCGCCTCCGGCGTGAGATGCTGGCAAGCGAAGATGCGCACGCCGCCCGGCGCCTCGTCGGCGGGCCAGCGAAAGATGTTGAATTTGGCCTCGCTCTTGCCGCCGTTCGGCAGATCCACCGGCCGGCCGAAATGCACCGGACCGTCGGCGGCAAGGCCCCGCGCCTTGACCTCGGCGACGCCGGCCGCGGCATCATCGGTGGTGAAGGCGGTGCGCTCGATGCCCTCCCCGGCCTTGAGGAACTGGACCGTGGCCTGATTGTGCGGCGTCTCGTTGAGGATGCCGAGCAGCTCGAGATAGTCGTCGCCGAACACGATGGTGTAGTTGCCCGAGCCGAGATGGGCCGAGTGCGTGCCCCGCGGCGACACCGTGAAGCCGAGCTTCTTCCACGCCGCAGCGGCAGCATCGAGATCACGGACAGCCACCACCACGTGGTCGAGACCGATGAGATGTTTGAGCGGCATGCGTCGTCCTTCCAAGGTCCTGTCAGCGGTCATCAGGGGGAATGCCGCGCCTGGAGGCCGTGCGCGCCCCCTGGGAATAGCCTGAGAGATTTTCTTGATTTTGGATATTTTTACTCCGCAGCACAAGATATGCGCACCGGATAAGTTAACCGTTCTCCGCAGAAGCACCACTCCAGTATTTTCTTCTGCACTGCGGTCGCTCCACATCGTTGAGATGGACGATGGGGAATGTTAGATCGCGCTCATGGATGACATTTCAGCGCACCAGCACGACGCGGCGGTCGCCCGCGACCTCGCCTGCCTCGGCCTGCCGCCGGACAACTGGCCTGCGACCGTAACCGGACCGGACGGTGCGCCGGTCCTCGACGTGCTGATTGTCGGCGCCGGCATGAACGGCATCGCCGCTGCGGGCGCCCTGCTGTTCAAGGGCGTGCGCAACATCGCGGTGATCGACCAGGCCGCGCCCGGCCGCGAAGGCCCGTGGATGACCTATGCGCGGATGGGCACGCTGCGCTCGCCCAAGACCCTGCCGGGCCCCGCGCTCGGCATTCCCTCGCTCACCTACCGCGCCTGGCATGAGGCCCGCTTCGGCACCGCGGATTGGGAGCGCCTCTACAAGATCCCGAACGAGCTGTGGGCCGACTATCTCGGCTGGCTGCAACGTGTGCTGTCCCTGCCTGTGCGCCATCGCAACCGTCTCGTGGCACTGACGCCCGCCGGCTCGCACCTGCGTGCACGGCTCGACGCGGACGGCGCACCGCAGGAGCTGATCGCGCGGCGTGTGATCCTGGCCACCGGCCGCGGCGGCGCCGGCGGCGATGCCTGGCCGGCCTTCGTCGACCGTACGCTCGCGCCCGAACGCGCCGCCCATACCAACGACCCCATCGATTTCGACCGGCTGCGCGGCCAATCGATCGCCATCCTCGGCGCTGGCGCCTCGGGCTGGGACAATGCGGCCACCGCGCTCGAACAGGGCGCCGCCCGTGTCGACATGTATGTGCGC
Organism: Bradyrhizobium sp. 2TAF24; assembly: GCF_052115025.1. Taxonomy (NCBI): domain Bacteria; kingdom Pseudomonadati; phylum Pseudomonadota; class Alphaproteobacteria; order Hyphomicrobiales; family Nitrobacteraceae; genus Bradyrhizobium; species Bradyrhizobium sp. 2TAF24. The sequence goes on from NZ_JBFRFW010000003.1 coordinate 410,492, forward strand.
CGGCCGGTGCTGCCCCAGGTCAACAAGGGACGCGGCTCCGCCTTTCCCGGCTTCCTCTACGGCTGGTCGGCGCTGCCCGACGCCGAGCGCTGGCGCTACATGGCCTATTTCAACGACGTGCAGTCGCCGGTGCCGCACGAGACGGTGCACCGCGCGCTGGCGCAGCCGGGCTTTCACATCCATCTCGGCCATCCGGTCCGCGCGGTCGCGCGCGCCAATGACGGCGTCGCGGTGACGCTCGCCGGCGAGGCTGAACCAAGACGCCATGACTTTCTGATCGTCGCCACCGGCTTTCAGGTCGACGCCCGCGCGATTCCCGAACTCGCTGATGTCGCTGGCGACGTCGCGACCTGGGGCGACCGCTACACGCCGCCAGCCGCGCTCATGCGCGACGACCTCGCCCGCCATCCCTATCTCGGCCCCGGCTTCGAACTGACCGAGCGCATCCCCGGCCGCAATCCGGCGCTGACACGCATCCATCTCGTCAACCATGGCGCGGCGCTGAGCCACACCGCGATCGCCAGCGACATTCCCGGCGTCAACATCGCCGCCGAGCGGGTGGCGGGGGCGATCAGCGCGTCGCTGTTCTGCGAGGACGCCGATGCCATGCGCGCGCGGGTCGAGGCGTTCGACGAACCGGAGCTTCAGGGCACGCCATTCTACGTGCCGAGTACCGACTAGTCCGTCGCCCTTCGAGGCTCACTAATGCTCGCACCTCAGCCTCTGATCAGAAAAGCCCACCGGCCTTAGTATTTGTCGTCGCCGGGCTTGTCCCGGCGACCCCGACAAGGAGAGCACTGCGCCCCTAAGCGAGGTGGCCGGGACAAGCCCGGCCACGACAGAGAAAGACGTAGAATGGTCCGGATGACTTCATCCAGGGCTAAATCGAGCCACGGCAGCCGCGTGCCCTCACGCGCGCGGATACAGCACCATCTGGGTGCAGCGGAACAGCGCGATGGTCTTGCCGCTCGCCTCGCTCTTCACCTCGGCATCCCACACCTGGGTGGTGCGACCGCCATGGGTCAGACGCGCCTCGCAGGCGACGCCGCCTTCGAGCGCAGTGCCGAGGAAGTTGGACTTGAGCTCGATGGTCGTGAAGTTCGTCGCACCGTTCGGCAACGACTGCAGGCAGCCATAGCCGCAGGCGGTATCGGCCAGCGCCACCACGCTCGCCGCGTGCAGGTAGCCGTTGGGCGCCAGATGGTGGCCCTGGACGTCGAAACGCCCCTTCACGAAGCCTGCGCGCACCTCGCTCCATTCGAAGCCGAGCACGCCAGGCAGCTTGCCCTCCTGCCGGGCCGTCACCACCGCCACTGCATCCGTCATCTCGTGCTCTCCTTCGTTCTGGAAACGCGCAACATCCCGACCATGATGGCGGCGGCGACGCCATTGGCCACGACGCTCACCAGGATCGCCACCGTATAGCTGTGGCTGCGATCGAAAATGAAGCCCGCCGCGCTGGGACCGATCAGCGTGCCGAAGGCGACGCTGGTGTAGAGAATGCCGATCAACCCGCTGACATTGCGGCCGCCGAAGAAATCCATCACCACCGCCGGCAGCACCGCGACCCAGCCGCCATAGAACACGCCGAACACCAGCGCGAACAGCGCCAGCGACCAGGCCTGCGCCGCCACGGCCCAGATCATCAGCGCCAGCGCCATGCCGATGAACATCACCAGCAGCGACTGCTGCCGTCCCAGCCGGTCGGCGACACCACCGAGGCCGAAGCGTCCGACGGTGCTGCCGATGCCGATCGCTCCCATCAGCAGCGCTGCGGTCGCCGGCGCGATGCCGTGGTCGAGGGCGAAGGGTACGAGATGGACGAACGGCACGAACACCCCGAACGAGCACACGAGGCATGCGGCATAGAGGCCGATGAAGCGGCCCGAGCGCACCGCCTCGCCGATCGACAGGCCGCTTGCCTGCGTGGCCCTGCCCGCGGTCTGGAGCGGATCTCCATCGGGCGCAAGGCCGCGGCGCTGCGGGTCGTTCTCGATCAGCAGCGCCATGCCTGCGCCGATCACCACGGTCAGCACCCCGAGGATGATGTAGGCGTCGCGCCAGCCGAGCGCGGCGATGATCACCGCCGCCAGCGGCGGCATTACCAGCGTGCCGACGCCGATACCGGCGGTGGCGAGCCCCGAGGCGAAGCCGCGGCGGCGCACGAACCAGCGCTGCACGGCGCCGACCGCCGGCACATAGGCGCAGCCGACGCCGCCGCCGACGCCGAGCCCGTAGGCCACGTAGACCTCGGTCAGGGTCCGCGCATAGCCGGCGGCGCCGAGCCCGACGCCGGTCAATACCATGCCGACAACGGCGAGAGGCCGCGAGCCGAAGCGATCCGCCAGCGGTCCGCTGACGATGCCGAGGCTGAAATAGAGAAAGCCGGCGAGCGAGAACACCAGCGCCACCGAGCCGCGCGAGGCGCCGAAATCGCTCTGCAGCGCGCCGATGAAAGCGCTGAACGAATAAGCGCTGCCGAAGCCCATGCAGGTGACCGCGAAGGCCGCGGCGACGACAAACCAGCCGTAGAACACGCCCCTGCCCATATTTTCCTCATTGGAATTGGAATAGCTAACGCCAGGACTATGACGATAAGCCGCACCGATGACGCGGTAATCGGAAGAAGCATGAATATGAGCTGCGATTCAGCGCAGCACAAACCAGATTTTCTAAGCTTGAAATATTGGAAAAACTAAATGCAGAGCCGCGATGACCGCCGCAATTCCGGGCTTCCTCCCCTGAACGCGCGACGCGCCTTGAGGTGATCGCCAGCAACACACTGGCCGACTTCAGCCGTGACGGCGTCGATGTCGCTGTTCGCCATGGGCTCGGGCGTTATGGCGGCCTCGCCAGCGGCCGTGTGGTGAGCGTCGAGATCGTGCCGGTGGCGGCGCCGGCGCTGGTCGAACGGCTCGGACGACCGGCCACGCCCGCGGCGCTGACGCGCTGGCCGCTGGTGCACGACGCCGAGGGACGCCCGTTGCGGTTGGTGGATACCACCATGCTGGAGGCATTCGCGTGTTATCTGGTGTATCCGGACGCGCGCGGCGCCTCGCCCAAGATCGCCGCCTTCCGCCGCGGGATTCTCGATGCCGCATGGCAGGATACATCCGCTGGCGCGCAGCCCGCGACGTCACCTCCTGCAATGACCATGACCCATCCATCGGGTCGTCCAGGCGCGAAAACCCGCTGAAAAAGCGCAAATTCTCCAATTTTTGTTAACTCGGTATGGCCATACTCCGCGCGCCGCAAAGAGCAGACATGCCGTGCGCAGGGGGAAACATGGGCTTTTCATGGACACGACGGTTGTCGCGTAGCGGCCTGCGGCCGCAGCTCGGTCTCAAGGGCAACCTCTTTCTCGCCTTCGCGCTGATCGCGGCGATGGCGCTGGTGATCAGCGGCTCCGCCAGCATCCTGCTCGACCGGCTCGGGCGCACCATGGCGGACCTCTCCGGCCGCGACATTCCCCGCCTCGCCGCCAGCATGCAGCTCTCCACGCTGAGCGAAAGCCTGTCTTCCAAGGGACCGGCACTGCTGTCGGCCCGCGACGACGCCTCGCGCGTCGATCTCACCAAGGATCTGAAAGCCACGCAGGCGTCGGCCATCGACAAGCTGCGCGAGATCGCCAGTCTCGGCGCCGACAAGGCCGTGGTGAGCGCGCTGGAAGAGACCGTCAAAAGCATCGACGACACCATCAACAGCCTCGGCAACGCCGCCAAGGAGCGGCTCGACATCGTCGCCGACCGCGAGAAGCAGTACGACACGCTGCGGCTGGCGCAGAGTCATTTCCAGGAATCGGCCGCGCCGGAAATGGCCGACGCGCAGACCCGCCTCAACGCGCTGCTGACATCGGCCGAAATCGACGGCGACCTCGTCAAGGAGGTCGCCTACAGCGTCGAGCGTCTCAGCACCATCATCTCCGACTGCAACAGCATGACCGCCGACATGATGGGCGCGATGTCCGCCTCCAACACCGGCGACATCGACACCCTGCAGGAGAGCTTCGCCACCACACGCAAGCATATCGAGCCGCTGCTGAAGTCGCTCGCCACGGTCAAGAGCGCGGCACCGCTGCATTCCACGGCGATGAAGCTGATCGCCTTCGGCGAAGGCAAGGCCAGCGTGTTCAAGCTGCGCCAGAAGGAGCTCGACGCCCTCGACTACGGCCAGTTGATCCTCGAGGAGACGCGCAAGCTCAACCGCGGCCTCGAGATCAGCGTGCGGCAGCTCGTCGCCGACGTGCAGACCAACACCAACACCGTGACCACGGGCGCCAAGGGCACGATCGCGATCGCGACCATCGCCATGCTGGCGCTCGGCGCGCTGACGCTGGTCGGCTCCGCGCTGTTCGTCTGGCTCTATGTCGGCCGCAACATCCTGCGCCGCATCGGCAACCTGCAGTCGGTGATGCAGCGCCTCGCCGACGGCGATCTCGCCGCCGAGGTCGTCCCGAGCCGCCAGCAGGACGAAGTGGCGAGCATGGCGCGGTCGCTGGAAGTGTTCCGCGACGGCCTGGTCCGGGCCCGCGACATGAGCCGCGACCAGGACAAGGACCGCGAGAGCAAGGCCGCGCGCACCACGCGGATGGAGCAGCGCATCGCCCATTTCGAGGACAGCGTGCGCAGCGCGCTGGACGGGCTGATGACATCGGCAAATTCGATGCAGTCGACCGCGCAGGGCATGGCGGCCACCGCGGGCCGCTCCAGCGAGCTCGCCAATGCGGTGGCCTCCGCCGCCGAGGAGACCGCGATCAATGTGCAGACCGTCTCCGCCGGCACCGAGGAACTGTCGTCCTCGATCGCGGAGATCAGTCGCCAGGTGACGAGTTCGTCCGAGGTCGCCGGCAGGGCCGTCGAGGAAGCCGGCCGCACCGACGCCACCATGCAGGGCCTCGCCGACAGCGCCAACCGTATCAGCGTCGTGGTCGACCTCATCCAGACCATCGCCTCGCAGACCAACCTGCTGGCGCTCAACGCCACCATCGAGGCGGCGCGAGCCGGCGAAGCCGGCAAGGGCTTTGCCGTGGTCGCTTCCGAGGTCAAGAGCCTCGCCAACCAGACCGCCAGCGCCACCGAGGAGATCCGTTCGCAGATCACCCAGGTGCAGCAGGTCACCGCCTCCGCCGTCGCCGCCATCCGCGGCATCAGTGAGACCATCGGCGTGATGAGCGAGTACACCACCACGATCACCACAGCGGTCGAGCAGCAGGGCTCGGCCACCCGCGAGATCGCCCGCAACATCCAGCAGGCGGCGTCCGGCACCACCGAGGTGTCCAGCAACATCGTCGGCGTCAGCCAGGCGTCCGCCGAGGCCGGCTCCGCCGCCGAGCAGGTGCTGTCCGCCTCCAGCGCGCTGCGCCGCGACGCCGACGACCTGCGCGACGGCATCCACGCCTTCCTCGCCGACATCCGCGCCGCCTGACGCCGGCCGCGCGGACCACGGGCAGTTGCGAGAGCCGCGGACGGCGTGGGGCTGCCATGCATCGCCGCGGCCACCGCAGGAACCTGCCGTAGGGGGGAATTTTCAAACGCGCGTTTGAGGCGGGCACGGCACTTTCGGCTGGCGTAACGCCGCCGGGCCGGTTAAGCCGGACTCTGGAGGTTCCGACACAGATGCACGCCAACGCCCCGACGCCGACCAAACCCGCCGATCCCCTGCGCTATCCCTTCGAGACCGCACCACAGCCGGACGAGGTGATCGAGCTGCGGCCGGGTGTGCTGTGGGTGCGTCTTGCGCTGCCGTTCCGCCTCAACCACGTCAACATCTACCTCCTGCAGGACGGCGACGGCTGGACCATGGTCGATGCCGGTTTCGGCAATGAGGAAACCATCGCCGCCTGGACGAAACTGTTCGAGGGCCCGCTCAAGGGCGTGACCATCACCCGCCTGATCGTCACCCATGCCCATCCCGATCATGTCGGTCTCGCAGGCTGGATTGTCGAACGCTTCAACTGCCCGCTGCTGATGTCGCAGGTCGAATACCTGCAGAGCGCCTACCACCAGCACCGCGGCTCGGACGAGCGCAAGCAGGCGCAGCGGCTGTTCTTCCGCCGCCATGGCATGGACGAGGATCTCACCGACCAATTGCTCGGCCGCGGCCAGGAGTATCTCCAGCGCGTCTCGACGCTGCCGGCGTCCTATCGCCGCCTGTCCAAGGACGACGAAATCACCATCGGCACGCGACGCTTCAAGGTCATCACCGGCGGCGGCCACGCCCTCGACCAGGTGATGCTGTATTGCGCCGACGACAAGCTGTTCCTGTCTGCCGATCAGGTGCTGAGCAAGATCTCGCCGAACGTCAGCGTGTGGGCGGTCGAACCCGACGCCAACTCTCTCGGCGAGTACCTGACATCGCTGGCCGAACTCGACCGTGTGCTGCCTGACGATGTCCTGGTGCTGCCGGGACACGGCATTCCATTCTTCGGGGTCAAGATCCGGATCAAGCAGCTCGCCGACCACCACGAGGAGCGCTGCCGCATGATCGCGGACGCTTGCCGCACTGCACCACAAACCTCGGCGCAGCTCGTGCCGGTGGTGTTCAACAAACACAAGCTCGACGCCCACCAGACCGGCTTCGCCGCGGGCGAGCTCATCGCCCATGTCAACCACATGCTGGCCGAGGGCCGGCTGACGGTCGCCCCGTCCACCGACGGCATCCTGCGCTTCGCCACCGTCTGACCGGGCCGGAGCTTGACCTTGGTCAATTTGTCCAAGGTGTTTCCAGGGATATTGGGGCTGCGCAAATGCGCCTCGACAGCTAGACTGGAAACGCTCTAAAAAAGGCCGAGAGCGCGCCTGCCGCGCCAGCGCCGCCCGGGATTTGAGATGGATTACAATCGCTTCTTCAGCCAGGCCCTCGATCGCTTGCATGACGAGCGGCGCTATCGCGTGTTCGCCGACCTGGAACGGATCGCCGGACGCTTCCCGCATGCGACGTGGCACTCGCCGCGCGGCCAGCGCAATGTCGTGATCTGGTGCTCCAACGACTATCTCGGCATGGGCCAGCATCCCAAGGTGGTCGGCGCCATGGTCGAGACCGCGACCCGCGCCGGTACCGGCGCCGGCGGCACCCGCAACATCGCCGGCACCAACCATGCGCTGATCCAGCTCGAGCAGGAGCTCGCTGACCTTCATGGCAAGCAGGCGGCGCTGGTGTTCACCTCCGGCTATGTCTCGAACCAGACCGGCATCTCCACCCTCGCCAAGCTGCTGCCGAACTGCCTGATCCTGTCGGACGCGCTCAACCACAATTCGATGATCGAGGGCGTTCGCCAGTCCGGCTGCGAGCGCGTCGTGTTCCGCCACAACGATGTCGCCCATCTCGAGGAGCTGCTGCGCGCCGCCGATCCCGAGCGGCCGAAGCTGATCGTGTGCGAGAGCCTCTATTCGATGGACGGCGATGTCGCGCCATTGGCGAAGATCTGCGACCTCGCCGAGCGCTATGGCGCGATGACCTATGTCGACGAGGTGCACGCGGTCGGCATGTACGGACCGCGCGGTGGCGGCATCGCCGAGCGCGATGGTGTGATGCATCGCATCGACGTGCTCGAAGGCACGCTGGCGAAGGCGTTCGGCTGCCTCGGCGGCTACATTGCCGCGAGACCTGAGATCATCGACGCGGTGCGCTCCTATGCGCCGGGCTTCATCTTCACCACCGCGCTGCCGCCGGCGATCTGCGCCGCCGCGACCGCGGCGATCCGTCATCTCAAGACGTCCCAGTGGGAGCGCGACCGCCACCAGGACCGCGCGGCACGGCTGAAGGCGATCCTGACCGCGGCCGGACTGCCGGTGATGCCGAGCGACACCCACATCGTGCCGGTGTTCGTGGGCGATCCCGAGCGCTGCAAGAAGGCCTGCGACCTGCTGCTCGAGGACCACGGCATCTACATCCAGCCGATCAATTATCCCACCGTGCCCAAGGGCACCGAGCGGCTGCGCATCACGCCCTCGCCATATCACGACGACGCGCTGATGGATCAGCTGGCGGAGGCAATGGCGCAGGTGTGGGACAAGCTCGCGCTGCCGCTTCGCGAAAAGGCGCTGGCGGCCGAATAGCCGCGCTGTCGACGGCCAAGCTGCGCTCGAAAGCACGATAGCCAGCGCGCGGCCCGCAAGCAGGCCGCGCGCGTCTTCACCCCGTCGACCCCGTTCCTTCAGCCATGCGAGTGCCGCGAACGCGGCGGCTGCTCGGACAGCACGATCCGCATCAGGTCGGCGGCGTTCTTGGCTCCGAGCTTGTCCATGATCCGGGCGCGATGCACCTCGATCGTGCGCGGGCTGATGCCGAGCCGCCGCCCCGCCTCCTTGTTGGATGCGCCACGCGCCACCTGCGACAGCACATCGCGCTCGCGGCTGGTGAGCAGCTCGCGGCCCGGAAAATTGGCCAGTCCCTCGATGTAGCCGTTGGTCAGGCGATGATGCGCCGTCACCACGTCACGGATCCTGTCGATCAGCACGTTGGCCGCAAACGGCTTTTCCAGCACGTCGCTGGCACCGCTCTTCATGGCCGCCACCGCCATGGCGATGTCGGCCTGCCCGGTGATCACGATCACCGGCGGCGGGAAGCGGAGCTTGAAGATATCCTCGAGCAGCTCGAGTCCCGTGCGGCCCGGCAGGTTGATGTCCATCACCACACAGGCCGGGACATTGTCCTGGACCACCTCCAGGAACGAGAGGCCATCACCAAACCCTCTCGGAACAAAACCTTCGATCTTCAACAGCAGCGAGAGCGCATCCCTGACCGAGGAATCGTCGTCCACGATGAAAACCGGAAGGTCGGCAGCAAATGGATGCTTCAAGCCCATGCGCGCTGGTCCCTGCCCTGCGCTTAAGTACAACCATTACGTGTATATGCTGATTCGCTGCGGTTTACAAATCCGTAGTAAAAAAAGCTGGCCAAGCATAGAGATTCCGCCATGCCATGGCCGCCCGCGAACATCTATCTTTGTGACCTACGCAATTTTTAGTTGCATGGGCAACTCCCTGGACCCGGTTCGGTAACCTCCTGACAAGGCCGGCTAAAATCCCTGTCGCCGGCCACGACGGTGCGCTAGATTTTTCACAAGGCTGCGCCCCATGCCGGGACGCGAGCACCGGGCCCGGGACAAAACGTCACAATGCATAACTGGGGCGTGATCGCCGTCGCCTTCGGCTACATCGGCCTGCTGTTCGTGGTCGCGAGCTATGGCGACCGCCTGTCGCAGGCCCAGCGCGCCCGAGCCGGCATCCTGATCTATCCGCTGTCGCTGGCGATCTACTGCACGTCGTGGACGTTCTTCGGATCGATCGGCTTCGCCACCCGCACCAGCGTCGAATTCCTCGCCATCTATGTCGGCCCGGTGCTGCTGATTGCCTTCGGCACGCCTCTGCTGCTGCGCATCATCCACCTCGCCAAGGCCCACAACATCACCTCGGTCGCCGATTTCGTCGGCGCCCGCTATGGCAAGAGCCAGGCGGTGGCCGCCGCCGCCGCGGGGATCGCGATCATCGGCTCGGTGCCCTATATCGCGCTGCAGCTGAAGGCCGTCGCCTCGTCGCTGGAGACCATCCTCGGCGAGGACCAGTCGCTCGATCTTGCGATCTCGCATATCCCGCTGGTCGGCGACATCGCGCTGGTGGTGACCGTTGCCATGGCGCTGTTCGCCGTCCTGTTCGGCACCCGCCAGACCGATGCGACCGAGCACCAGCACGGCCTGATGCTCGCGGTTGCCACCGAATCGATCGTCAAGCTCGTGGTGTTCCTCGCCGCCGGCGCGTTCATCACGTTCTGGATGTTCAGCCCGCATGAACTGGTCGAGCGCGCCCTGAAGACGCCGGAAGCGGCACGCGCCATCAGCCACGCGCCCTCGATCGGCAACTTCGTGACCATGACGCTGCTGTCGTTCTTCGCGGTGCTGCTGCTGCCGCGCCAGTTCCATGTCAGCGTGGTCGAGAACACCCGCGACGCCGAGGTGCGGCGCGCGCGCTGGCTGTTTCCGCTGTACCTCGTTGCCATCAACCTGTTCGTCATCCCGGTGGCGCTGGCCGGCCTCGTCACCTTCCCGTTCGGCGTCATCGACAGCGACATGTTCCTGCTGGCGCTGCCGATCGCCGACGGCTCGACGCTGATCAGCATGATGGTGTTCGTCGGCGGCCTGTCGGCCTCGACCGCGATGGTGATCGTCGAATGCGTGGCGCTCGCCATCATGGTGTCGAACGACATCGTGGTGCCGCTGATGCTGCGGCGCAGCCCGGCATGGCGGGAGGGCGGACAGAACTTCGCGGGCTTCCTGCTCAACACCCGGCGCCTTGCGATCTTCGCCATCATGCTGATGGCCTATCTCTACTATCGCGCGCTCGGCAACGCCCAGCTCGCCGCCATCGGGCTGTTGTCGTTCGCGGCCATCGCCCAGCTTGCGCCGTCCTTCCTGCTCGGCATGGTGTGGCGGCGCGCCACCGCGCGCGGCGCCATCGGCGGCATGCTGGTCGGCTTCGCGGCGTGGGCGTACACGCTGTTCCTGCCGAGCCTGTCCGATCTTGGCCCGGACAGCATGATGTGGCTGCAGCATGGCCCGCTCGGCATCGAACTGCTGCGGCCGCAGGCCTTGCTTGGCTCGGAGCTGCCGCCGCTGATGCACGGCGTGCTGTGGAGCCTGACGCTCAATTGCCTCACCTATGTGCTGCTGTCGCTGATGCGCCAGCCCTCCGCGATCGAGCGTGTGCAGGCCGACCTGTTCGTCCCCAACCAGCTGACGCCGATGACGCCGAACTTCCGGCGCTGGCGCACCACCGTGACGGTGCAGGACCTGCTCGGCACGGTCGCGCAGTATCTCGGCCCCGAGCGGGCCCGACTTGAGTTCGAGACCTTCGCCGCGCTGCAGCGCATCAGCCTGGAGCGCGCGGCACCCGCCGATTTCCGCCTGCTGCGGCACGCCGAGCACCTCATCGCGTCGTCGATCGGCGCGGCCTCGTCGCGCGTCGTGATGTCGCTGTTGCTGCGCAAGCGCACGGTGTCGGCAAAAGCGGCGCTGAAACTGCTCGACGATGCCCACGCGGCGCTGCACTTCAACCAGGAGATGCTGCAGACCGCGCTCAACCATGTGCGGCAGGGCATCGCGGTGTTCGACGCCGACCTGCAGCTGATCGTCTCCAATCGCCAGTTCGGCGAGCTGCTCGACCTGCCGTCCTACATCGTGCAGAACGGCGTGCCGCTGCGCGACATCCTCGAGGTGCTGGACAGCAAGCCGACGCCGAGCGCCCCGGGCCACAGCCTGATCGAGAAGCGCCTCGCCGCCTACACCACTGAAGGCGAGCCGTACCTCGAGCGGCTCGCCGACCGCAACCTGGTAATCGAGGTGCGCGCCAACCGCATGCCCGGCGGCGCGCTGGTCATCACCTTCTCCGACATCACCCCGAGCGTGGAGGCGGCCGAAGCGCTGGAGCGCGCCAACGCCTCGCTGGAGAACCGCGTGCGCGAGCGCACCGAAGAGCTGACGCGGCTGAACTCGGAACTGGCACGCGCCAAGAGCACCGCCGAGGACGCCAACGCCTCCAAGACCCGCTTCCTCGCAGCCGCCAGCCACGACGTGCTGCAGCCGCTCAACGCCGCACGGCTCTATGTCACCAGCCTCGTCGAGCGCGGCGGCGACAACGCCCGCCTCGTCGAGAACATCGACGAATCGCTGGAGGCGATCGAGGACATCCTCGGCGCGCTGCTCGACATCTCGCGGCTGGATGCCGGCGCCATGACGCCGTCGGTGTCGAGCTTCCGCATCGGCGACCTGATGCGCTCGCTGGAGATCGAGTTCGCGCCAATGGCGCGCGCCAAGGACCTGACGCTGACCTTCGCGCCCTGCTCGCTGCCGGTGGAATCCGACCGCGTGCTGCTGCGCCGGCTGCTGCAGAACCTGATCTCCAACGCCATCAAGTACACCCCGCACGGCCGCGTGCTGGTCGGCTGCCGGCGGCGCGGCGAGGTGCTGCAGATCGACATCTACGACACCGGGGTCGGCATTCCCGTGGCGAAGCGGCGCGAGATCTTCAAGGAATTCCACCGGCTCGACCAGGGCGCGCGGATCGCGCGCGGCCTCGGCCTCGGGCTGTCGATCGTCGAGCGCATCGCCCGCGTGCTCAATCATGCCATCACCATCGACGCCAATCGCGGCGGCGGGTCGCGCTTCTCGGTGACGCTGCCGATCGCCTCGGCGATCACCTTCACCGCCGCCGTGACCAGCGCGACGCCGCTGGCGCGCGCGCCGATGAGCGGCACGCGGATCGTCTGCATCGAGAACGATCCGGCGATTCTCGACGGCATGAAGACGCTGCTGAGCGGCTGGGACGCCCAGGTGATCGCCGCCCTCGACCTTGCGGGCGCAATCGATGCCATCGCGGCGGCGGACGGGCCGATCACCGGGCTGCTGGTCGACTACCACCTCGACCGCGGCAACGGCGTCGCCGCGATCCGTGACATCCGCCGCCGGTTCGGCGCCCAGATCCCGGCGATCCTGATCACCGCCGACCGCAGCCCCGCGGTGCGCGCGGCGGCCACGGAGGAGCACATCGTCGTCCTGAACAAGCCGCTGAAGCCGGCGGCGCTGCGCGCCCTGCTCGGCCAGTGGCGATCCCAGCAGATGATCGCCGCCGAATAGCGAGGGAAGGCCCGCGGACGGACGAATGGCTTTGGCGCCGGCTTATTGCGGCGGAGCGTCTGCGGGGCGCCACTGGGCGCCGGAGATCTTGGCGGCGGCGATCACCGCCTGGGTGCGGCTCTCGACCCCGAGCTTCTGCAGGATTGCGGAGACATGGGCCTTGATGGTCGCCTCGGAGACGCCGAGCTCATAGGCGATCTGCTTGTTGAGCAAGCCCTCCGACAGCATCATCAGCACGCGCACCTGCTGCGGCGTCAGGGTGACGAGCCGGTCGCGCAGCCTCGCCATGTCGGGATCGCCGGCAGCGGCGAGATCGACATCTGCCGGGAGCCAGACATCGCCCGCCATCACCCTGGCGATCGCCGTGCGCAGCGTGTCGACGCCGAAACGCTTGGGAATGAACCCGGACGCGCCGAAATCCATCGAGCGGCGGATGGTGCCGGCATCGTCGCTCGCAGAGACGATGACCACAGGAACCGCCGGGTACTGGGCGCGCAGGTAAATCAGCCCGGAGAAACCGCTGATCCCGGGCATGCTGAGGTCGAGCAGGATCAGGTCGACGTCGGCATCGCGCTCGAGCTGCGAGGTCAGCTCCTCGAACGTACCGGCCTCGTCGATCGCAGCATCGGCGAGCACGCTGGCGACGGCCTCACGCAATGCCCCGCGGAACAAGGGATGATCGTCGGCGATCATGATGCGGGTGGTGCTGGATGCGGTCATCGAAGCCATGCGCAGGACAATTTCACGGCCATGATCTGTCGCAGATCAAAAGCAAAAGCAAATGTTTAACAGGCTCAGGATTGTTCACCGGCAAGCCGCATCTGGCAAGGCCGTCGACGCCGCAGGCGCCGCGCGCAGTTAACACAGCCAGCCGCCCGGCGCATTTTGTGCATTGCAAAAGCGACACTCCGGCCATCCCACGAGGGCCGAAAGTCGTATTGGGCCTGATTTCACGCCAATGTTAACTTGCACCTCGATTTGTCGCGCTCACGAGACAGGCAATGCCCGGAGCGCGGAGAAAAAGCTGCAAGCCAGCCAGATCGGGGGAAACGACAGATGACATCGACGACCATTACACCCGCCAGGTCCGAAGGCATGACGAAGGACGAACGCTTCGTCATCTTCGCATCCTCGCTCGGCACCGTCTTCGAATGGTATGACTTCTATCTCTATGGATCGCTCGCCGCGATCATCGGCGCGCAGTTCTTCAGCGCCTATCCGGAGAGCACGCGCAACATCTTCGCGCTGCTCGCCTTCGCCGCGGGCTTCCTGGTACGCCCGTTCGGCGCCATCGTGTTCGGCCGCATCGGCGACATCGTCGGCCGCAAATACACCTTCCTGGTGACGATCCTGATCATGGGTCTGTCGACCTTCATCGTCGGCCTCCTGCCCAACGCGGCGACCATCGGCATCGCGGCCCCGATCATCCTGATCGCGCTGCGCCTGCTGCAGGGCCTCGCGCTCGGCGGCGAGTATGGTGGTGCGGCGACCTATGTCGCCGAGCACGCGCCAGCGAACAAGCGCGGCTTCCACACCTCCTTCATCCAGACCACCGCGACGCTCGGCCTGTTCCTGTCGCTGCTGGTGATCCTGTTCTCGCAGGGATACGTCAACAGCCACTTCGCCGGCACGGCCTGTGATGCGGCCGGCGCCTGCGCGTCGATCGCGGCCCCCTATCCGCCCGCGACGGACCCTGCCATCGCCGGCAAGGTTTTCAAAACCGCCTTCGAGAACTGGGGCTGGCGCATTCCCTTCATGGTCTCGGTGCTGCTGCTCGGCGTCTCGGTCTGGATCCGGCTGCGGTTGAATGAATCGCCGGTGTTCCAGCGCATGAAGGACGAAGGCAAGACCTCCAAGGCGCCGCTCACCGAGGCGTTCGGCACCTGGAGCAACGCCAAGATCGTGATCCTCGCCCTGGTCGGCCTCACCATGGGCCAGGCGGTGATCTGGTACACGGGCCAGTTCTATGCCCTGTTCTTCCTGCAATCGATCCTCAAGGTCGACAGCTATACCGCCAACCTGCTGATCGCCTGGTCACTGCTGCTCGGCACCGGCTTCTTCCTGTTCTTCGGCGCCCTGTCCGATCGCATCGGCCGCAAGCCGATCATCATGGCAGGCTGCCTGATCGGTGCGCTCACGCTGTTTCCGATCTTCAAGATGATCTCGACCAACGCCAATCCGGCGCTGGAAAAGGCCTATGAAAGCGTCAAGGTGCAGGTGGTGGCGGATCCCGCGAAGTGCGGCGACCTGTTCAACCCGGTCGGCACCCGCGTGTTCAGCGCGCCCTGCGACACCGCCCGCGCCTTCCTGGCATCGTCATCGGTGAAGTACTCCACCATCGACGGGCCAGCCGGGTCACCGGTCAAGATCCTCGTCAACGACAAGGAAGTGCCCTACACCGACGCCAAGACCTCGAACGGCGCGATCACCGCTGCGGTGCTGGCTGCCGGCTATCCCAAGCCGGGTGATGCGAGCATCGTGAAGATGGCGCACCCGTTCGACATCTTCCGTCCGCAGGTCGCCGCGATCATCGGCCTGCTGTTCATCCTGGTGCTGTACGTCACCATGGTCTACGGCCCGATCGCCGCCATGCTGGTCGAACTGTTCCCGACCCGCATCCGCTACACCTCGATGTCGCTGCCCTACCACATCGGCAACGGCTGGTTCGGCGGCCTGTTGCCGGCGACCGCGTTCGCGATCGTCGCCTCGACCGGCGATATCTACTCCGGCCTGTGGTATCCGGTGATCTTCGCCGCGATCACCTTCGTGATCGGCGTGCTGTTCGTGCCGGAAACCAAGGACGTGGACATCACCGATCAGCACTGATCCAGATGCCGACGGGGCGGCCAGGGCCGCCCCGCAACACTCCCGACGGCCGCGCTCCCAGCGCGGCCGTTTTGCTTTGCCCTAACCTTGCTAAGCCAATCGAGCGCCGATGTACTGCAGCACCACCTCGCGCCGGTGCGGACGCGCGCGATGCTCGATCAGGTAGATCGCCTGCCAGGTGCCGAGCGTCAGCCGGCCGCCCACCACCGGCACCTGCAGCGCCGTCGCGGTCAGCATGGTCTTGACGTGGGCGGGCATGTCGTCCGGCCCCTCGGTATCGTGGCGCCAGTCCGCGCTCTCCGGCGCCAGGTGGTCGAGCGCCATCATCAGGTCATCGCGCACCGTGGGATCGGCATTCTCCTGGATCGTCAGCGATGCCGAGGTGTGCCGCACGAACAGCGTCAACAGGCCGTCCCCCGCGCCCGCGTCGGTGACGAAGCGGGCCGCCTGCGCGGTGATGTCGGTGAACCCTGCGCCGCGGGTCGCGATTGTCACGGTGGCAGTGGCGACGGTATCGACCGCCGCCGAGCGGATGGCGGAGGACGCGGTCATGCCTCTCTCCCGAAACCAGTGTCCCGGCGCCGGCGCGGCGCGCTCACTCGGGCTTGCCGGAGGCGTCGGACTTCATGCGCCCTGCGAGATCGAGCAGTTGTTTCCAGGCGCGCTCGACGACCCCCTTCTGCCGCTCGAACGCGCGTTCGTCCAGCGGCTGCGCGTCGCTTTTCCTGTCCGGCGGCGTCTTCGCGACCTCGCTGGTCCGCGGCTCGCTGATCAGCAGGTCGCCTTTCGGCGCGACTGCCGCCGCAGCGGAGCCGGGCTCCACCTTGGCGTCGATCTTGCCGGCAGGCGCGCCACTCTCGACCTTGCCGACTTGAACAGCATCGGCCTGCGGCGCCCCGATCGGGGGCGGCCCGGCTTGCGGCGCGCGGGCCGTCGGCGTGACCGACGCGGTCGACGCCGGCGGCTCGCGCAGCTCCAGCTCGTTGCGCAACCGCGCCGTCTCGGTCCGCAGCCGGGAGGCCTCGTCGCTCAACCGCGCCACCTCCGCGTTGAGGCGCGCGGTCTCGGTCTTCAGCTGCACGACGTCGGCGCTGCTGCTGTCCGCCGCGGCGCGTTCCTCACTGTGCACATCCACCTGCGGCTGGATCTGAGGCTGAACCTTGGATTGAACCTGGGGCGGCATCGCGGAGGACGGTTGTGGCTGTGGCTGCACCTGCGGCCGCACCGGCCCGGCCTTCGGCCGCGACGGCCGGCTCTCGAAAGTGTCAGGCTGCACATTGTAGGCACGATAGGCGTGCGCCCCGGCCCCACAGCCGGCCGCGCGACCGCCGGCGCCACCGTCCAGCCGCAGCACACCATCGGCGCCCGGCGCGAGCACCGCGCACGGCTCCATCGCGGAGGCAGATCCCGCCCACAGGACACACACCGCGATCATGGCGGCGATCGGGATCCTGGTGCGAACACCATCCCCATATGAAGTGTGGAACAAGGCGACACTCATCAGACGTCCGGACGATAAGGCCTGCGCTGCGATTTCAACGCATCGGCCAGCAGTTCGATCCGGTCTTGCCCCCAGAACACCTCGCCGTCCAGCACATAGACCGGCGAGCCGAACACATCGGCAGCCACCGCCTCGTCGCGGTTGTTGGCATACCCCGCGGCGATGTCGCTCGCGGCAGCCCGCTCGACCAGCGCGCGCCCCGGCAAGCCGACGCCATCGGCCAGCGCGACCAGGGCCTGCGGATCGGCGAGATTGCGCTGCTCTTCCCACACCGCGGCGAAGGCGCGGCGCAGAAAAGGATCGGGGTCATGGCCGGCCTCGACGATCGCGATCACCAGCTGGTCGGCGAGGGTCGCGTTGAACGGCCAGTAGGCCGGGCGGATGTGGAACGACAATCCGCGCTTGTCCCGCCAGCGCTGCAGCTCCAGCAGGCGATAGCGCTGGCGCACCGGATGGCGCTTGGCGAGCGGCAGCCCGCCGGTCTCCGAGAACAAGTCGACCAGCATCACGGGCTTGTGATTTACCCTGCAATCATAATCACTTACGACCTTGCGAAAGGCGGCGTGGCCGATATAGGCCCACGGTGACTGGACGGAAAAGTAATAATCGATCTGACGCTGCATATCCGCTTCCGAAACCGGCGACGATGAAATGGCGGTCATCCCAACAGAGCGCCCCGCGGCCCGCAAGGCGGATGTTGTGAAAAGCCGGCTGCCGCGCTGCGGCATTGTCCGCATCGGATCGTCGCCAGGCAAGTTTAGATCAACCATTTCAATGTGATAATAGGTGATTACGACTTCTTGACTTGCCAGAGGGTGGTCAGTATGGTCCGCGCGGTTTCGTGGGTGGCGGGGGCGTTTTTTCAATCGCGCGCGCGTGTGCTTGGGGTGTCGACGACAATGGCGGACGACACGCACAGCAATCAGCAGGGCGACGGAAACAACCGACGACCGCCGGCCGACGAGGCTGCGCTTTCCGCAAGGCTAACGCATCTGGACCAGCGTCTCTCCAGCTTGAGGCAGAGCCGTGACAGCCAGAGCGCCCAGCAACGCGGCGAGACGGAGACCGGCTCCGCCAAGGCTTCGGCCATGGCGCGCGGTTTTCGCCTTTCCTCCGAGCTGGTTGCAGGCGTTGTCGTCGGGGCGGTCATCGGGTGGGGCATCGACCTTTTGCTGTCGACGTCTCCCTGGGGATTGATCGTGTTCTTCCTGTTCGGCTTCGCGGCCGGTGTCCTCAACTTGATGCGGGCAGCAGGCGTCGCTCCCAGCGACCACGCCGATCGGTCCTGACCACCACCCCCGGCCGCGCGAGACGAGACATATTGGTTTTCAGTCCGGCGACCGCCGGCAAACGATGAGAGACGAAACCGGATGGCCGATCCGATTCACCAATTCGAGATCCACAAGATCTTCACGCTGGGCCATATCGGCAACCAGGAAATCGCCTTCACCAACTCGTCGCTCTACATGCTGATCGCGGTTGCGGTCGTCACCGTGCTGATGATCGGCGGCAGCGCCGGCCGCCGGCTGATCCCGAGCCGCTTCCAGTCGCTGGCCGAGCTATCCTACGAATTCGTCGGCAATACGCTGCGCAGCAGCGTCGGCGACGAAGGCATGAAGTTCTTCCCGTTCGTGTTCTCGCTGTTCATGTTCATCCTGACGGCGAACCTGATCGGCATCATCCCCTACACCTTCACCGTGACCAGCCATCTGATCGTGACGCTGGCGCTGGCGCTGATGGTGTTCCTCACCGTGCTGCTCTACGGCCTCTACAAGAACGGCTTCAAGTTCTTCAAGCTGTTCGTCCCGCACGGTATTCCGATCTACATCCTGCCGCTGATCATGGTGATCGAGGTGATCTCGTTCCTGTCGCGGCCGGTTTCGCATTCGGTGCGTCTGTTCGCCAACATGCTGGCGGGCCACATCACCCTGAAGGTGTTCGCCGGTTTCGTCACCTCGCTGTCGGCGCTCGGCGCGCTCGGCATCTTCGGCTCGGTGCTGCCGCTGGCGATGACCACGGCGCTGACCGGCCTCGAACTGCTGGTGGCTTTCCTGCAGGCCTACGTCTTCACCATTCTCACCTGCATTTACCTGAACGACGCGCTTCATCCGGGACATTGAGACCCCGGACGAATTTCACCAACCCTCAAACCAGTCTTCAAAGAAGGAGTTTCGTTATGGATCCAGTCGCAGCAAAGTACATCGGCGCCGGCATCGCTTGCCTCGGCATGGGTGGCGCGGGCATCGGCGTCGGCACCATCTTCAGCCAGTTCCTCAACGGCGCGCTGCGCAATCCGTCGGCGGCCCAGGGCCAGTTCGCGAACCTGATTTTCGGCTTCGCCGTGACCGAAGCGCTCGGCATCTTCTCGCTGCTGATCGCGCTGCTGCTGCTGTTCGCCGTCTAAGCATACCCACCCCGAAACGGCTCTCGCGGGCAGCTGATGCCCGCGACTGACGACAGAGGAGATGTCCGTGGCTGAAAGTCATGGCATGGAGAAAGCCGGCATGGCCAAGGCGCACGACGCCAAGGCTGCGACCGGCGCCCACACCGAGGCGGACAGCCACGGCAAGGGCGGTTTTCCGCCCTTCCAGGCTGAGACCTTCGCCTCGCAGCTGGTGTCGTTCGGCGTCGCTTTCGTCCTGCTCTATGTGATCGTCTCGAAGATCGCGCTTCCGCGCGTCGGCGGGGTGCTCGCAGCGCGCCAGGGTCTGATCGACAACGATCTGGCCGAAGCACAGAAGCTGAAGGACGAATCCGACGCGGCGCTGAAGGCCTATGAGAGCGAGCTCGCCTCGGCGCGTTCGCGGGCGCAGGCCATCGGCAACGAGACCCGCGACCAGCTCAACGCCCAGTCGGAAGCCGAGCGCAAGGCACTCGAAGAGCGTCTCGCCAAGAAGCTCGACGAAGCGGAAGCTTCGATCGCGACGACCCGCAAGGCAGCGATGGGCAATGTCCGCTCGATCGCGACCGATGCGGCGGCTGCGATCGTGCAGCGCCTGACCGGAACGCTTCCCGACGGCACCGCTGTCGCGAGCGCCGTCGACGCGTCGTTGAAGGGATAAGCGGCGATGTTGCAAGCAGAAGACTGGGTTGCGGTCGCATTCCTCATCCTGATGGGCATCTTCGCCTATTTCGGCGTCCACCGGACGCTGCTGAAGGCGCTCGATAACCGCAGCGACCGCATCAAGAAAGAGATCGACGACGCCCGCCGCCTCAAGGAAGAGGCTGCCAAGCTCGTCGCCGAGTATCGTGCCCGCCGCGAAAGCGCCGAGCGCGAGGCCCAGGAGATCGTGGCCAACGCCAAGGCCGAGGCCGAGCGCGTTGCCGCCGAGGCCAAGGCCAAGATGGAAGATTTTGTCGCCCGTCGCACCAAGAGCGCCGAGAGCAAGATCGCCATGGCCGAGGCCCAGGCCCTGGCCGATGTCCGCGCGGCAGCAGCGGAAGCCGCTGTGACCGCCGCCGGCTCGATCATGTCGCAGACGGTCAAGGGCTCGCTCAACGAGAACCTGATCGCCCAGAGCATCCAGGACGTTCGGCAGAAGCTGAACTGATCGGCCCGGGACCAACTCGAACTCACAAAAAAGCCGGTGCGAAACTCTCGCACCGGCTTTTTTCTTGGTCGTGCGTCCTGCCGTCTCAGCCCTGCTCGGCCTTCGCGCGGCGGCGGGACGAGCGCGGCGCCGGCTGCGGCTTGAGGCCGTTCGGATCGAAGCCGATATAGAACACGTAGGCATCTCCCGCGTCGCCCTTCGGCGCCGGATAGACCACGTCCTCGGCAACAAAGCTGTAGACCGTGCTGTCGCTGCTGTCGGCCATGGCGACGCTGGTCCGGTAAGCCTTGGTGAAGATCACCTTGTCGCCGACGCCTTCCTGCACCACGGCGACGCGAATCGGAATGTCGACGGTCGGCGGTGCGCCAGCCGGCCCGACGATCACCCGCCCTTCGATACCGATCCGGGCGGTGACCTGGCCTGCGTTGAGATTGCAGTCACGGGCCGTGCGGGTGATGGTGATCTGGTAGCGCAGGTCTGAACCGCTGGCGGGCTTGCCCGGCAGCCCCACCGCCAACGTCGATGCGCCGGCGCGAATCGCAACCGCGGGACAGGTCAGCTGCGCATCCGAAGCTTCCTGAGCCGCCGAAGGCGCCGGTTCACCGACCGCCTGCGACTTGGAACCGAACAACTGGCTGAAGCGCGACCCGATCGAGGACTCGCTGCCAGGCGATGTCCCCAGCAAACTGCCGCCGCCGCAGCCCGTCAAGGCGAGCGCGGTCACGGCGAAGAGCGCCACACGACCCAGGCTCCGCGGAGCAGCAGCCCGCAACACCATCGATTTCTGCTTGATCATCTTCCCCTGAATCCCGAAATCTCCTGATTTCGAGCGGGTTTATAGCAGTGCAAAGGCGGCAAACCAAAGGCACAATGACGCGCCGGGGCGATCCCGGGCGCTCCTGTCAGCCGCGGAAATCCTCATTCAGCAGCCCGAACAGGTAGTGGTCCTGCCACACCCCGTTGATGCAGAGATAGCGGCGCGCCTTGCCCTCGCGCGCAAAACCGCATTTTTCCAGCACCCGGACGGACGCCGTGTTGCTGGGAATGCAGGCGGCATCGACCCGGTGCAGGTTGAGCTCACCGAACAGTGACGGCAGCAGGGTGCGCAGCGCCGCCGTCATGTAGCCCTGGCCGGCGAACGGCGCGCCGATCCAGTAGCCGATGGTGCCGGCCTGCACGATGCCGCGCCGGACATTGGCCAGCGTCACGCCGCCGACCAGCGCGTTGTCGCCCTCGCGGAAGATCAGGAACGGATAGGCCTTGTCGCCGGCCATATCCTCCTCGTAGCGGCGGATGCGGCGGCGGAAACCCGAGCGGGTCAGGTCGTCCGATGGCCAGATCGGCTCCCACGGGGTCAGGAACGCCCGGCTGGCCTCGCGCAGCTGCGCCCACTGGGGGAAATCCGACATCTGCGGCGCCCGCAGCAGCAACCCGTTCCCGCGCGGCGCCAGCGGCGGAGGAGCGCTCGACGGCAACCGAAACAGGGCCATGCCCGACGCCTTTCCTTGCGATCTGGCCTTATTCTAGAGCATCGGCCGGAAGGCTGTGAACCCCGTTTTCCGGCCGCCCCGCCGCAACGAACGCACGAATCGGACGTCGATCACGCGATCCTAGTGTCCCGGTTCTAACATTCGCATCACTTTGCGGCGGGCTCTTTGCGAATGTTAGAACCATAGGGACACTAGCAAATATAAGATTCTAGTGTGGTTTTGGATCTGACATTCGCTTGATGGACTCGCGGCGATACTGAAG